>NZ_JCACKA010000047.1:20857-414448 GCF_059505145.1 Mojavia sp. | reverse complement strand
GCAGGGAGCAGGGAGCAGGGAGCAGGGAGCAGGGAGCAGGGAGCAGGGAGCAGGGAGCAGGGGGAAAGAAAAAAGGCTGATCTGTATTGCCTACCTAATATATCTGTATTACAGCCAATAGCAAACCACTATAAATATTTTAAATGTATTTGGATGCTGGTATTTGGGCCTGCCAGCAAAACGGCTGCATCGCTAAATGGAGGCGCACTAGTGCGAACTTCAGGATTTCTGGAAAAGCCAAAGCCTTCGGTAGGCATCCCTAGAGTATTACGATTGAGCTTCAAATCTTCATTTTGATCGTGCATGGCTGCAATGGCATAACTACCTGCTGTCAAATTTTCAAAAGTAATTTTTACAGTCTTGTCGGTAATCTTGGTACACTGCCTTTGTAATACGCGATCGCGTTTGTTAGGAAAACCTTCACTCTGGGCAAAGATGCTGGCGCATACTTGGCCTTGCGTGTTTTTAAATCCATCAATTTCTATGGTGAGGTTGCCTTTAAAAGCTGCCTTAGCACTAGATGACCATGCTAAATTTCCCAAAACTGCTAACAGCAGCATACTAACTTTCAATTTGTTAACCATAAATTTTCAATTTATCCAAAAATGTTAGGTAACTAAATTTCTACTTATAGAAAGACGGCTTTCCTGGTATCTTGAACAGCAGAAAGACAGTAATTATTTTCTTTAGATAATCATATAGTGGGAAATGCTTTTCACTTGTGATCTAGCTACTCAATAATTCAAAAACAACAAAACTAACTAAATTTTGCACAAGATGAAGCTAGCATTTATCACAGCTACCCCCCAAAATGCCAAGCTTGGAAGTGGAACCTTTGTTGGTAATGCCCACTTGATTGCTCAGTTGCGATCGCAGCATACTGTTGATGTATTCACTCCAGCTAAGTCATCCGGGCCGATGGGTTATATGGTGCATCGTTTCCGTTGGAACTGGCGACTTGATCCGCTTGACTTTGACAAATATGATGCGGTAATTGGTCTGGATATGGATGGTTACACGATTGGCGATCGCATTAAAGCGCCTTTTATTGCCTATATTCACGGTATTATTGCTGACGAAGCCAAGTTTGAACGGGGTTGGGTACGTACATCCTTAGAGTTAATGGCAAAAGCAGAGCGTGTTAGTGCCCATCGTGCTGATATGGTGATTGCTACTAGCAAATATTCTCGCCTCAGACTCACCGAACTTTATGGCTATAGCAAAGATATCCATATCGTACCGCCTCCGTTTGATCTTCAAGGATGGGATGCGGCAGTAGCATCCGTAACTAAAAATGAAGAAGACCAAGTAAATACACGCCCTACTGTACTATGTGTGGGTGTGCAGTACCCACGTAAAAATGTCGCTACTCTAATTCGCGCCGCAGCAATTCTCCGCCAACAAATCCCAGATGTGGAAGTGCGAATTGCAAGTAAAGGGCCAGAGTGGAATAACCTACGCCGTCTTGCTCAAAAACTTAAGTTAAATCAAACTGTGACCTTTCTTGGCTACGTACCCTATGAGGAGCTTGTCCGCGAGTATGTCCGGTGTCATGTCTTCTGCTTACCAAGCCTGCAAGAAGGCTTTGGAATTGTTTTTGCCGAAGCAATGGCTACCAGTAAGCCTATTGTCGCTAGCCGTTCCTCGTCGACACCTGAGTTAATTCAACATGGCGTTCAAGGTTTACTAGCAAATCCTTTAGATCCAGAAGATTTGGCGCACCAATTAGCAGAAGTACTTTCGTCGCGGGCAAAAGCCTTGGTGTTGGGTAAAGCAGGCCGCGCTAAAGTTGCAGAGTTTGATGCACCTGTAATTGCCCAACAATTTAATCAGTTGTTGAACAAAATTACTGAAACCTAAATAACTATTAAAATTAGCCGCTTGCCAATTTTTCATTTTGCCTATGAAAGCCAGATCTGCCATTTTCCCAAGCAATAATATAGGCGATCTATTGCTGCGATCGCTGTTTATAATTTTACTGGGTCTATTTTTACTTACTCTCGGCGGTTGTCAGACTACTAGCCAAGCAGACAGCAAAATTGTGCATCTCACTCTTTGGCATGGTATCAATCCGCCTCCTAATCGAGATGTATTTCAAAAATTAGTAGATCGATTTAATCAGGATCATCCTGATATTCAAGTGGAATCTATCTATGCAGGACAACTCGATCAACAAATACCGAAAGTTTTAACCGCAGTTATCGGTAATGTTCCACCAGATATTTTGTTCTTCAACCCGCAAATTACAGGTCAGTTTGTGGAATTGGGAGCAATTCGTCCCCTTGAAGATTGGTTAAATAAATCACCACTAAAATCAGAAATTATCCAGAATCTTTTTGACGAGATGCAGTTGGACGGTCATATTTGGTCAGTTCCTTTATTTGCTGGCAATGTTGGACTTTTTTACAGACCAGATTTGTTTAAAGCAGCAGGAATTACTGAGCTGCCAAAAACATGGCAAGAATTACGGCAAGTAGCTAAAAAATTGACTGTAGACCGCAATGGTGATGGAACTCCAGAACAGTATGGAATATTAATGCCGCTAGGTAAAGGAGAATGGACGGTTTTTACTTGGTTTCCTTTTTTATTAAGTAACGGTGGCACAGTAGTAGAAAATAACCAGCCCAATTTAGCAAATCCTAAAGCGATCGCTGCTTTACAATTTTGGCAAGACTTAATTAAAGACGGTTCTACTAAATTCTCTGCACCAGAAAGAGGATACGAAGAAGATGATTTTGTTGCCGGTCGTGTTGCTATGCAGTTAACAGGGCCTTGGACATTTATTATGAAAAGTAAAGTAAATTTCGATGTCCTGCCGATTCCTGGCAATGTTCAGCCAGCAACTGTGCTTGCTAGCGGCAATATGTTTGTGATGAAGACCACACCTCAAAGAGAACAGGCAGCTTTAAAGTTTTTAGAATATATAGTGAGTGAAGAATTCCAAACAGAATGGAGTATTGGCTCAGGTTTTTTGCCTGTAAATATTAAATCTGCTCAAAGTCAGGCTTACCAAGAATTTATTAAACAAAAACCCGTTTTTAAAGTCTTTCTTGACCAAATGTCTATATCAGGTTCTCGCCCAATTATTCATGGCTATAGTCGCCTGTCCGACAATTTAGGAACAGCCATCGAAGCTACCATGCTAGGAGCATCTCCAGAAACAGCCTTGAAAAAAGCCCAAGAACGCCTTAATTTAATGTGGAATTAATTAAGAAAGGCAGATGGCAGATGGAATCAAGAGATTTTTTTCTCATATACCATAAAGGTTTAAGTTTTGTAGGGTGGGAATTTCCCACCTTAGAAATTAAATTCTAAGTTAATAATTTAAACAGAATTTGTAATTTTTACACCTAACAGATTATTAATGAAAACCACAATTTTACCAGCACCCTTAAAACCTGGAGACTTACTAAAAGTAATTGCTCCTAGTGGTGCTTTGCGGGAATTTGAAGTGTTTGAGCGGAGTTTAGAAATTTGGCGATCGCGTGGTTATAAAGTAGAAATCATCCCCACAATAGATGATAGATGGGGATATTTAGCAGGTAAAGACGAAGACCGCCGCGATCGCCTAGCCACAGCATGGCATGATCCAAATTGTCGAGGTATCCTTTGCGCCAGGGGTGGTTTCGGTAGTACCCGCATCCTCGAAGATTGGAATTGGCAAGAAAATTCAACACTACCAAAATGGTTAATTGGCTTTTCTGATATCACTGCTCTGTTATGGAGCCTTTATAATGTCGGCATTTCCAGCCTTCATGCTCCTGTACTAACAACTCTTGCCAATGAGCCAGATTGGTCAATTGAGCGCTTGTTTAATTGGGTGGAAGGTCGCCCCATCGAACCTATTAAAGGTTGTGGTTGGGGCGGTGGTGTTGCTAGTGGTATTTTGCTACCAGGCAATTTAACGGTCGCCACTCATCTGTTGAATACACCGATACAACCAAACTTTGATAGTGTGATTCTAGCATTTGAAGATGTTACAGAAGCACCTTACCGGATAGACCGAATGTTGACACAGTGGCGTTTATGTGGGGCTTTAGCAAAAGTCCGGGGAATTGCATTGGGTAATTTTACTGATTGTGAAGCGCCACCAAACGTGCCTAGTTTTAGTGTTGAAGAAGTTTTGCGCGATCGCTTGGGTAATTTAAGAATTCCTGTAATCTCTGGCTTACCCTTTGGTCATGAGAGTCCCAATGCAACTTTGCCAGTTGGTGTATTGGCAACTTTAGATGCAGACGAGGGGATTTTGAGTTTAGAAACATAGAGCATAAAATTGGCTACTCAATCTGCCTCGCGTAGCGCCCCATGACTTCTGCCTTATCCAGCACATGACCATCTATCGCTGCCATTATCTCTTGTTTGCTTGCTCCTGCTGGCAAATCAAGCATTATGTCTAATGCATGAAGTTTAAAAAAGTAGCGATGAGTGCTGTCTTTTGGTGGACAAGGCCCGCCAAAACCTAAATCCCCAAAACTATTTTTTCCTTGAAAGCAGCCATCAGCAAGTTTAGGTTGCTTGGCAACATCTTCTGGTAATTCGCGGCTATCAGCGGGAATATTGTAGATAATCCAATGGGTAAATGTTCCGTTGGGTGCATCGGGATCATCCATAATCAAAGCAAAACTTTTTGTTCCTGGAGGAGGGTCTTCCCAGGTTAAAGGAGGAGAGATATTTTCCCCATCGCAAGTGTATTTAAATGGAATAGTATTGCCAATAAAAAAAGCTGAACTTCTTATTTCCATAGTTTTACAAAAATAGAGGGATATGGATGAGGGGGTGTAGGTAATTCCTATACCCCTATAGCAAAATTTTGGTAGCAAAATTTTGAAATTGTTTACGATTTACCAGAAGGGTCTGCTGCGTGAACTAATTCTGTCTGTTGAGCCTCAGGACGCTGAATAATTTGCTGGGCTGAGGGTCTATGCTGACGCTTAAACTCGCCCAATTGCACAGGCTGATGAGTTTGTGCTGATTGGTAGATAGCACGGATAATGCGAACATCTGCCAACCCCTCCTCACCTGATGGTTCTGGGTCTTGACCAGTCAGCACGCAGTCTGAAAAGTAGATGATTTCTGCGGCAAACTGGCTACCAGCAGGATAGGATTGTTCCTGCGTTTCATTGTTGATGGTGATTTGTTGCTTCAGTTCCCCCGCATAAGAGTATGCCGATTCCATCTGCAAATTACCTTTTGTACCCACTACTTGGAGAGTCGAAATTGGTGCAACACCAAAGCTAGAAGTAAAGCTTGCTAGTCTCTCCCCAGGAAAACGTAAAATAGCGCTAGTCATTTCGTCAGCTTCGTCAAAGCCCTTTTCGCCTTTGCTGCTACTATAAGCAAAGACTTCTGTGGGTTCATCCCGGAATAGATAGCGGGCAGCATTGATACAGTACACACCCATATCGTAAACAGTACCGCCGCCATTAGAGATTGGCTCTAATCGCACGTTTCCTTCCTCAACCTGTTGAGAAAAGACGGAGTTAAAGATCCGAGACTCGCCTATTTTTCCTGAATTGACAATTTCTACTGCCTCCATATTTGCTTTGTCAAAGTGCAGACGGTAGGCAATCATCAGCTTGACATTGTTATCTTTGGCAGCACGAATCATCTGTTCGCACTCTTGTTCTGTTACCGCCATTGGCTTCTCGCACAGCACATGAACTCCGGCATTTGCTGCCCGCACGGTATAATCGCAGTGCAAATGATTGGGCAGAGCAATATAAACTGCATCAATTTCACCACTTCTTAAGCAGTTGTCGTACTCTTCGTATGGGTAAGCCTTCACCCCGTACTGCTTACCTAGTTCTTCACGCTTGATTGGATCTTCGGAAAACAAAGCGACCAATTGTGAATTTTCGGTTTGGGCAAAAGCAGGCAAAACAGTTTCTTGGGCAATCCAACCTAGTCCGATAACAGCATAACGAATTTTGCGCTTACCGTTTGTTGTCATTTTTAAACCTCCTGATAATTGCCTCTCCATGAATTTTTGCCAGATGCAGCAATCCCTCTGGCGTACCTAACTCCAAAAATTTCCCCAACGCTAAATTTATTAAATTCTGGTTTTGAGAGAACCCCTACGAAAATAAGGGTTAAACACTAGGGGGTAGGGAATAATAGATTTTTTATCCTGCATTGTGGCGATTCGTTCATGGAGTCTCTTGCCTTAAAGCTAGAAACTTATGACATCACCTCCATCCCCCTATCGATTGAGAACAGAAGTAGCACATTTCATTCTCATTCCATTTCTCGTACCAAGCTTGCTCGTAGAAAAGTACAAAAATACGGCATCTCACAGCCAACTCTCTACCTGACTGGAAAATGCCGCTGCTTACTATAAGACTCCTATTTGATTTTTGCGAAGCTAGGTACACCTTTATTCATTCTTCCCTGTTAAGAGTTCCCTATCTCCACAAGTGATTCAGAATCAAATCGGATTGCTATTTTGCTACCTATTCTTAGCGCACAGCATACAAATTAAAGATATCAACAAAGCTAGAGGGTAAAAGTTCCCTTTTTTGAGTTTTCATCTTAAAACCATAAGATTCTAGCATTCTTTTTATTTTATCTAGCCGCCCTTCTGTATCATGAACCTCAGCGACTATTTGCTTTATTTTGCCCCAGTCCTTATCTTCTATACCTTTTAAAACTTCGTACTCTTCACCTTATACATCTATTTTTAATAAATCTATTGAATCGATCGCTAATTCATCAATTACAGAAGATATTGTTCTCACCTTACATTTAACTTGTTGTTTTTCTACAAATAGATGTTCAAATATATTTTCTATCTTTTCTGATTCGTTTTCATTTGTAACAGTATCTGTATTAGCTAACGCATCACCTGGCTTGATTGTGGAATTTCCAGCCATATTTGGATAAAAAGTAAATAATTTTTCAGGGTTATTTTCTGAACTAAAGCCACAATTAAATAAAGACACGTTAGTCAACGAGTGCATATATATATTTGCTTGTAGAACTGCAAAAGTCGGCTGAATCGGCTCAAAAGCGTAAATTTTCAAGTTTTGTTGAAGTTTGCTGACAAATAGAGAGAAAAGTCCAATATTTGCTCCAATGTCGAATATACAATCATCTTCGTTAATTACAATATCCTGCCCAAGATACTGCTGTTCGGTGAATATTTCTGAAAAGATATATTCTGTTTCTTCATCACTGCTGATATAGTAGCATTCCAAACCATTTGAAAAAGTCATTTTTTTTCCGCTCATTATTGGCCCTCTACTTATTTATTGGCAAACTTAATTATTCTACCTTGTGGCAGGTAAAATTACGGCTAAACTGGTTGTAAAAATCTAAATACTAAAATTAACCACAGATAAACACAGATAAATATCGGTGTGAATTTGTGTTCATCTATGGTTCTATATCCTCAACAGAGACCTACGCAAGAGGTTTAATATTTCCCAAACCCAACCGATCCAGAATAAAAGCATATTCAAAAGCAAGTTCTCGCAAGCTTTCATAGCGTCCAGATGCGCCGCTATGTCCTGCACCCATATTCGTTTTCAGCAGAAGAACGTTGTTATCAGTTTTGAGTTCTCGTAATTTAGCTGTCCACTTAGCTGGTTCCCAATACTTAACGCGAGAGTCATTTAAGCCAGCAAGAATCAACAAATCTGGGTAATCTTTAGCCTCGACGTTATCGTAGGGGGAATAAGATTTCATGTAGTCATAATAAACTTTGTCGTTGGGATTACCCCATTCTTCCCATTCCATTGCTGAAAGGGGTAATGATGTATCCAAGATAGTAGTTACTATGTCTACAAATGGAACATCAGCAACTACTACTTTAAATAAATCGGGACGCATATTAATAACTGCTCCCATGAGTAAACCGCCTGCACTACCACCAGAAATGGCTAGGCGATCGCTTGCTGTCCATTTTTCGGCAATTAAATATTCTGCACAGGCAATAAAATCTGTGAAGGTGTTCTTTTTGTGCAAAAATTTGCCATTTTCATACCACTTACGCCCCATTTCTTCACCACCACGAATATGGGCGATCGCAAACACCACTCCCCGATCTAAAAGTGACAGGCGATTTGATGAAAATGTTGCTGAATACGAATAACCATAAGCGCCATACCCTGTAAGCAACAAGGGATTTTGACCATCTTTTTTAATCCCTTTTTTGTAAACAATGGATATGGGAACCTTTGTACCATCTTGGGCGGTAGCCATCAGCCACTCACTCTGATACTGAGTTTTATCGTAGCCACCAATAACTTCCAATTCTTTTTTCAACTCCCGCTGATGTGTTTCCATGTCGTAATCAAACACAGATTGGGGAGTAATCAAAGAGGTGTAACTAAACCGCAGAATGGTAGTATTAAATTCTGGGTTATTGCCTTCAGAAAATTCATAGGTAGGCTCTGGAAAAGTAATATTGCTCTCATCACTTGTTAATAAATTTTGTACTCTTGCAGTTTCCAGACCACCTTTTCTTTCATAAATTACTAAGTACTTGGCAAAAAGACTAATTCCTAATAACAACACATCTTCTTGATGGGGAATTACAATTTGCCAATTTTCTTTGGCTGGTGAAGTTACTGGAGTTTTTACTAGTTTAAAGTTAGTAGCTTTTTCATTAGTAACGATATAGAAATAATCACTATGATGGTCAACGTTATATTCTATGCCTGTAGTGCGTGGATGGATTATTTTCCAATTGTCAGTAGAATTATTTGCATCTAAATAGTGAATTTCTGTAGTGATGCTGCTTTGTAAATTCATCAAGATATATTCTTGACTGCGGGTTTTGCCAACATATAAGTGGTAACTTTCATCCGGTTCTTCATAAATCAAAACATCTTCGCTAGGAGAAGTGCCTAAAGTATGGCGAAATAGTTGGTAAGGGCGATTGGCTTCATCAATTTTGGTGTAGAAGACTGTCTGGTTATCGTTAGCCCAAGCCAAAGAGAAATAAGTGTCAGGGATGCTTTCAGAGGATAGCTCAAATGTAGTTAAATCTAGGAAATAAAGGGTGTATTGCTCAGAACCACTAGTATCAACTGAGTAAGCTAAGATTTGATGATTAGGACTAATAGCAATTACACCTAAACTGAAAAAATCGTATCCTTTTGCTAGCTCATTTTCATCTAAAAGGATTTCTTCAGGAGCTTCTAGGCTGCCTTTTTTGCGACAGAAAATGGGATAAGCTTTTCCTTCTTCAGTACGTACATAGTAGTAGTAATCATCTTTGCGATATGGCACTGACAGGTCAGTTTCTTTAATCCGTGCCAGCATTTCATTGTAGAGTTTTGTTTGCAGCGCTTCTGTATGCTGCATCATCGCTGCTGTATAAGTGTTTTCCGCTTCTAAATAGGCGATAACTTTTGGGTTTTCAATATCGCGCATCCAAAAGTAGTTGTCAATTCTTTGCTCGCCGTGTAACTCTAAAACTTGTGGTTGTTTGTCCGCGATAGGAGGCTTACTAATATTACGTGAAAGATTATCCTTATTCATATTTTGCAAAGTCAAGTATAGATATAACAATTCGAGTGATTCCTGAATCACTCATAGAGACAAGGAACGGGGAACTCTTAACATGGAAGAAGGAATAAAGATGTACCTAGCTTCGCAAAAATCAAATTGGAGTCATATATGAGTATAAACTAACTGCTTAGTAACTTAAGATGAACTAGAAATTCTAGTTGTGTGGTGTAAGTTTCTTTTCAAATTACACAACCCAATTGCTGGTATAATCCCCAAAATAAATGCCGTAAATCCTTGCTCATTAAAATACCATATCGAACTCCGGTAAGCTTCGGGAATAAAATTTTGCAGTAAGGAAAGCAAGCCAACCAAAAGACTGATGAAGAAGAAGCAAATGGTAGGCAGGAAATTCCACCACCAAGCACCTACTGTGTAGCGACGCAACACCAACCATTGGCAAAGCCCTAGCCAAACTCCAGAAATAATATATGCAACAGTAGACATAAATCCCAAAATTATCATTGCATCAGAAGTTAAACTGTCATTCAAAGATGAGGCAACGCCAGAAATGTAAGAAATCCAGGCTGTAGAAACAGTGTTGGCAATTAGCCAACCGACGCTAGTGGCTAGCATCCACAGCCAACCGGATAGATATCGACGCAAGACAAGCGCTTGATCGGCGGCGAAAATTGCCGCAAACACAAAGCTGCTGAAATAGCTGGCCAAGGTATTCCACATTTGTGGATCTTGAGACAAAACAAGCAAGAAGTTATATAAAATTTTTTCTAAGGCAATACTGGCAACACCACCCACAACCCATCCTAAGCAGGTCATGAAAGTAAATTGAATTAAAAACCTCCTTCTTTGGGAACGCGGGATCAAAAACCTTCCTGGGTTAGGAACCTTCTGAGTAGATGCAACATGAGAGGAACCGTTATCAGCTTGCATATAAAGTTAAGTTAAGCAAAGACTAGCATTTTTGAGTCCAGCTACCTGAAAAAGCGTAATCTCAGAATGATAAGCTAAACAGTGACATAAAAAAGTGACTTAGGATGAAGTGTTAAATGGGCGTTTCCTCAACAGCTCCTAATCTTCTTAGAGCAGCTCGTGGTGAAGTAGTAGACCGTCCCCCTGTATGGATGATGCGACAAGCGGGACGATATATGAAAGCATATCGAGATTTAAGAGAGAAGTATCCTTCTTTCCGCGATCGCTCAGAAATTCCCGAAGTAGCGATTGAGGTTTCCTTACAGCCTTGGAGAGCCTTTCAACCAGACGGAGTTATTCTATTTTCCGATATTGTAACGCCGTTGCCTGGTTTGGGCATTGACATGGATATTGCGGAAGGTAAGGGGCCAATTATTTACTCGCCCATTCGCACTCAAGAACAAGTTGATCACCTGCGTTCCTTTGATCCAGAAGCATCTCTGCCATTTATCAAAACAATTTTGCAGGCGTTGCGTCAGGAAGTGGGGAATCAATCAACAGTGCTAGGCTTTGTCGGTGCGCCGTGGACGTTAGCTGCTTATGCAGTGGAAGGAAAAGGTTCTAAAACCTATTCCATTATCAAAAATATGGCTTTCTCTGAGCCAGCGATATTGCACGATCTGTTAGGAAAATTAGCAGATGCGATCGCCGTCTACGTGCGCTACCAAATTGACTGTGGCGCTCAAGTTGTGCAAATGTTTGATTCTTGGGCTGGTCAATTAAGTCCTCAAGATTATGATGTCTTTGCTCTGCCTTATCAACAAAGGGTGTTTGAGCAAGTCAAGCAAACCCATCCAGATACACCTTTGATTTTGCTGGTTAGTGGTAGTGCAGGTGTGTTGGAGAGAATGGCAAAATCTGGCGCAGATGTTGTGACTGTAGACTGGACAGTAGACATGGCAGACGCACGGGCAAGATTGGGTAAGCACGTGAAAGTTCAGGGAAATCTCGATCCGGGAGTGCTATTTGGTTCCAAACAGTTTATCCGCGATCGCATTCTCGATACCGTTCGCAAAGCTGGAAATTGGGGCCACATTCTCAACCTCGGTCATGGTGTAATGCCAGAAACTCCAGAAGAAAATGTTGCTTTCTTCTTTGAAACGGCAAAGCAACTTAATGCACTTGTATAGTCAAGTGTGAGTTGTCAGTGACCATTGACAACTCACAACTCATAAATCCTTGGGAATCTCTAATTTAAAATTCAATTCAGCAACTCATTTTTTACAGCATTGTAAAAAAATTGAGAGTTTGTTATAAATTCAAAAACTAAGTGAACAGTTAACTGAGTGATTTACTCACAAGGCTAGATTGGGAACTAAAAATTAATAATAAACAACTTATAACTAAAACTAAAAATTTTCTATGAGCCAGAAACGGATTTTAGTGACTGGTGCAAGTGGCTGTATAGGTCACTACCTAGCTGAAGCCTTAATTAAAGAAACTGATCACGAGTTGTATTTACTGGTGAGAAACCCAAACAAATTGCAAGTTGATACTCAGGCGCGTCCAGGTATCACTGTTTTGCAAGGCGATATGCAACAAATTGGCCAGTTTGCTGAATTGCTGTCAACAATTGATATTGCGGTACTCACAGCAACAGCTTGGGGCGGTGATGAAACATTTAATATTAATGTAAACAAGACTCTAGAATTGCTGAAGTTGCTAGATCCAGATAGATGCGAACAGGTAATTTATTTTTCTACTGCTAGCGTTTTGGATCGTTACAATCAACCACTCAAAGAAGCTGGGGAAATTGGTACAGATTACATTAGTTCTAAATACGAGTGCTTGCATCAGTTACCGAAATTAGCGATCGCACCCAAAATTACCACAGTTTTTCCCACTTTAGTTTTAGGCGGCGATGATAGAAAGCCCTATTCCCATTTAACATCGGGTATCCCAGAAGTCACAAAATATATTAACATAATTCGGTTTTTGCAAGCCGATGGTAGTTTCCACTTTATCCACGGCCGAGACATTGCTACCACAGTGCGATATTTAATAGAGCATCCACCCAGCGAGCGGGAACCTCGCAAGTTTGTTTTAGGTCAACAGCAATTGACTGTTAACCAAGCTGTAGAAGAAGTCTGCGCCTATTTAGGTAAAAAAATTTACTTTCGCATTCCCCTGTCTCTATCATTAGCCAATTTTATTATTATCGTGTTCCGCATTCAAATGGCGGCTTGGGATAGATTCTGTATGAACTATCGGCATTTTACTTACGAAAAGGTAATTAATCCCGCCAGTTTTGGGTTACCAAATTATTGTGCAACTATGAGCGATGTTTTAAAAATTAGTGGTGTTAAAAGTACTAAATCTTATTAGTTTAGGTGGGCAATGCCCACCCTGCAACTATATCTATTTCAAAAATCCAATAGAAATCCTATGATATTGCTTTTATTTAGGATAAGAAAAAAATATTAGCGAACATTTGAAGCTGCTTAGATAAAAAGTCAATGTGTCTTTATTTTCGTTAAAGTGGGATAACAATCAAAGTGTGAGGATTGATACTGTATGCGAGTCTTACTAGTGTATCCAATATTTCCTAAAACCTTTTGGTCATACGAAAAAATTCTGGAGTTAGTTAATCGCAAGGTTTTATTACCACCTTTGGGTTTAGTGACAGTGGCGGCAATTTTGCCTCAAGAATGGGAATATAAGCTAGTTGATCGCAACATCCGCCCGGTGACTGAGGAAGAGTGGAACTGGGCTGATGTAGTCATTTTCTCCGCAATGATTGTCCAGAAACAAGATTTACTAGACCAAATCAAAGAAGCAAAACGGCGTGGTAAGTTAGTTGCCGTGGGTGGCCCCTATCCCACCTCCACACCCCATGACGTGCAGAACGTTGGCGCAGACTTTCTGATTCTCGATGAAGGGGAAATCACTTTGCCCATGTTCGTTGAGGCAATTCAACGTGGTGATAGATCTGGTACTTTCCGCACTGCTGAAAAACCAGATGTGACAAGCACACCAGTACCCCGCTTTGATTTATTAGAATTAGATGCCTATGACATGATGTCGGTGCAGTTTTCGCGGGGTTGTCCCTTCCAGTGCGAATTCTGTGACATCATTGTTCTTTACGGTCGTAAACCGCGCACCAAAACACCAGCCCAACTGTTGGCAGAGTTAGATTATCTCTATGAGTTAGGTTGGCGACGGGGTGTGTTCATGGTGGATGACAACTTTATTGGCAACAAACGCAATGTGAAATTGTTGCTGAAAGAGTTAAAAGTTTGGATGCAAGAACATCAATATCCCTTCAAGTTTGACACCGAAGCTTCAATTGATTTAGCACAAGACCCAGAATTGATGGAGTTGATGGTTGAATCTGGTTTTGCGGCGGTATTTTTGGGTATTGAAACACCAGATGAAGATAGCTTGCAAATGACGAAGAAGTTTCAGAATACCCGTAGTTCTCTGACTGAGGCGGTAGAAAGCATCATCAAAGCCGGATTGCGCCCAATGGCTGGGTTTATTATCGGGTTTGATGGCGAAAAAGCAGGTGCAGGCGATCGCATTGTCCGGTTTGCTGAACAAGCTGCAATTCCTTCCACTACCTTCGCCATGTTGCAAGCGCTACCCAATACAGCGTTGTGGCATCGTCTGAAAAAAGAAGGTAGGTTGCGGGAAAACAAAGACGGCAACATCAACCAGACCACCTTGATGAACTTTATTGCTACTCGTCCCCTGGAAGATATTGCTAGAGAATATATTGAAGCATTCTGTACTTTATACGACCCAGTAAAGTATTTGGATCGTACTTATCGCTGCTTCTTGATGATGGGTGGGCCAAGCTGGAAAGCACCTGCCAAAATGCCAGAGTTGATAGTAATTAAAGCGCTGTTGATTGTAATCTGGCGACAAGGCATCAAACGCGAAACCCGCTGGAAGTTCTGGCATCACTTATTTAGCATCATCAAGCATAACCCCAAAGTTGCCGATCATTACCTCGCTGCTTGTGCCCACAACGAGCATTTTCTAGAGTATCGCCAAATTGTGCGCGATCAAATTGAAAGTCAGCTAGCAGAATATCTCGCACAAGGTGCAGAAAGACCTTATGTACCACCCGTGAAGGAAAAGGCAGAAGCCGTAGTTAGTTAAGGGAATAGTAAAAAATAAATTTCCCAGAATGTAGGGGCACAGCACTGCTGTGCCCTTTGCAATGTTGTTGGTTAATTGATGATGTGCCTGAGCTAAAGCTTACCAGGAAAAAACAGTCCAGAACTTACGCACTCAGATCCCCCAACCCCCTTCAAAAGGCGAGCCACTGCGCCCTTGCGGGTTAAGCGACTCCCTCAGTGGCGTGGCTTTAGACGTTCCCCCTTTTTTAAGGGGGGTTAGGGGGGATCAGGGTTTCAGACTTCAGTGCGTAAGTCCTATAATTGTTAAAATTGGCAGGTGAAGAAAAATTAGAATCTGGTGTGACTCTTGTTTTGCTTTGCGGTTTCTATTTCCTCATTCACGAGTATCAAACACTCCTTGATAAAAGAGCAACCTACTTCTTTGCGCCTTTGCGCCTACCCTGCGGGAAGCCCTTCGGGTGAATCCTACGGATACGCTACGCGAGCGGCAGTTGCTTCAAGTCGCTTAACCCTTTCGGCAGTCGCTCATGGGGAGCCACTGCGTTGCGCGGGTTTCCCGCGTTGTAGCAAGTGGCGTGGAAACCCCCTGCGTACCCGTCGCTGCCTCACCAACGCACTGCCTCACCACCCCGTGTCTATGCGCGAAACAAAAAAGACTTTTCATTGACGTGAAAACATCTGTAATATTACTCTTCGCCCCAAGTTCGCAACTGTAAATACACAAACACTAACGTCACTGCTAACAATACGGTTGCTGCTGCGGCTGCGTAACCAAAATCAAATTGACCAAAGGCTTCTTGATAAATGTAGTAAACTAATAAATTTGTAGAATTTAGTGGGCCGCCACCAGTCATCACATAAACTTGCTCAAAACCCCGCAAAGTAAAAATAGCAGTGGTGACGATCGCAAATATTAAAGTAGGTCGCAATCCAGGTAAGGTAATGTGCCAAAATTGTTGCCAGCCATTTGCGCCATCCAATTCCGCAGCTTCGTAGCGACTGGGAGGAATTGCTTGCAAACCTGCTAAAAATACCACCATATTAAAACCGAGTTGTTTCCAAATACTCAATAAAATGAGTACAGGCATAGCCCAAAAAGTATCTCCTAACCAGGGGATCGATGGAATAGCAAAAAAACCTAAAAATGCATTTACTGGCCCGGAGGTTTGAAACAGCCAGCGAAATCCTAAACCTGCCGCTACAAGGGAAATAATTGAAGGTAAGAAGTAAGCACTCCGCATAATTCCTCGCCAGGGAACGGAACGATTTAATAGTACTGCCAACCCTAAGGGAATAACTAAACTGGGAATGACGGTGGCAACGGTAAAATAAATAGTGTTACCCAGAACTTGCCAGAAATCGCTATTGAATAGTAACCGCCAATAATTTTTGAAGCCTACTAGATAAGTGCCTGTGGATGTGAAACTACCAGCGGTAAAACTGAGGTAAAACAAATAGGCGATCGGCCAAATTATAAACACACTCAATAAAATCAGCGCTGGTGTGAGAAAAATCCAAGCGGCAACTGTATCATTATCAAGCAGCTGCATACGAAACAAACGTGATGCTTTCATGGCAATGTTAGCTATTGAATATCGGCAGAGTGTGATTCTACGCAGAGGTACTGTTAAGATCCTTTCAATTTAGTGGCTCACACAAATGCTGAAAATTTTTCCCCAGTTTGGCAAATTCACCATTGCTGGTAAAGTTCTGACCTCTAGCGTATTTATAGCATTATTGATGACACTCAATAATACTGTGCTAGGTCAACCAACAACAGCACCGACCCCAAAGCCATCTCAACCAAATCAGCCTTTGCAGCCTATTGCCCAGAAAATATTAGGACAATGGCAAGCTAAAGACCCTTCATCTGCGATCGCCTTAAACTTCATATTCTCGCCTGAAGGTAAATTATATATTTTTTCGCCCAATTCTCAGAATCCTGTGGCTGTCGAAGTGAAATACAGCATTAACCCGACACCACAACCTATGCATCTAAATATCACCATCTCCAAGAATCCAGAACCAGTGCTGACAATCTTTGAATTTACCGCTGATAATCAACTACGGTTGCAATTAGATAATACTGATTCTGGCAAATCCCGGCCTAAAACTTTTTCTCCAACAGCGACGCTATTCACCAAAGTTTCCGACACAGCCAAATTGCCGGAAAATGTTAAAATTATTGACCCTCGTTTATGAGTAAAAATTTCACTCTAGATACTGCTAGCCTCATTTCACCAGACATTTCTAGCAACCATACACCCAGCACTCCCCTAAAACTGGGAATTATGGCTTCTGGGAATGGTAGCAATTTTGAGGCAGTTGCTCAAGCTATCCAAGCAGGACAGCTAAACGCCCAAATTCAAGTTTTAATTTATAATAACCCGGAGGCTAAGGCTGCTGTACGGGCTACAAATTGGGGTGTAGAAGCGGTTTTATTAAATCACCGTGACTACAAAAGCCGCGCTAAGTTTGACGGGCAAGTTGTGCAGACATTGCAGCAGTATGATGTCGAATGGGTGATTTTGGCAGGCTGGATGCGACTGTTAACGCCAGTATTAATTGATGCCTTTGCCGACAAAATTATTAATATTCATCCTAGCTTGTTGCCCAGTTTTAAGGGAATTCATGCTGTGGAACAAGCTTTGGCTGCTGGTGTAAAAATTACTGGCTGTACAGTGCATTTAGTTTGTTTAGAAGTGGACAGCGGCCCAATATTAATGCAAGCAGCTGTGCCAGTTCTCCCGGATGATACAGCAGAAACTCTTCATGCCAGAATTCAAATTCAGGAACATCGAATTTTACCACAGGCGATCGCACTAGCAGCACAAAGGCAATTGCAGCTGACATCAAAAGGATGAAAGGCACTCTATTACAGCGGCGCTGGCTGTAAGCTTACTTGTTTAGGGCTGGTTTGCGTTTGCGATCGCTTACCGGGCAAGATGAAATTGGCAGTAGATTTCAGCCCTTTAACAAAAGCTTTCGCGCTTGTGAGTAACCGTTCCCATCTGTCTTTTCTAAACTGGTGATGTGTAATAGCGTTACGTGCTTGGTTGATGTTACGTGTACTGTCAATCAAGTTAATTAGAGCATCAAAAACCGCTGTTGCTATTGATTTTGCCGTTACTTGGGCAGGCAAAGTTACATTTGGGGCGGTTTGAATCAGATTTACCAGATGCGATCGCATTTGGTCATCTGAAATTCCGCCTAGTTGATAATGAATAACAATAGATGCAGCCGTCGAGTTAACACGAACATTCGTAGTCCGAGAGTCGGATTCTATTACTCGCTTGAGTTTATTGGCATACTCAGAATCTTTGGCTATTCGAGGAATACGAAAACGAATACGTCCAGGAATTGCATGGGCAACACTATAAGATATATTTGGCGGCGACACTGTTTGATTAGCTGCGCTCTTATTTGTCTTCTGAGATTGTTGTCGATGCTGATTGAGAATAGGAGTTTTGTTAGAATTAGACCGTTTTCTAGAAGTCATAATGTTATATATTAGTTACAAAAAAGTAAAAATAGAGCCGAGGTTTAGAAATTTTTTTTAATATAGGACTCATATTTGATTTTTGAACAAAATTCAGTACACCTTTATTCCTTCTTCCCAGTCCCCAGTCCCCAATCCCCAGTCCCTTACCTCTACGAGTGGTTCAGAAATCAAATCGGATTGCTATATGCTTTTTAAATTAATACGCTTCAGTTTAGCTATAGCTATTTTTAATTGAGCCTGTCTATGAAATTGTTAAAGTTTGCAATTGATTCGGTTTATGTACCAAAAGCTGATTGATATAGGACTCATATTTGATTTTTGAACAAAATTCAGTACACCTTTATTCCTTCTTCCCAGTCCCCAGTCCCCAATCCCCAGTCCCTTACCTCTACGAGTGATTCAGAAATCAAATCGGATTGCTATACTACTTTACAGACACGCTCTAGCTGAAAAAATCTATCCCAATAGTGAGAAAAGATTTTAGGAATGCACAAGGCTAGTAAAAAGACACTGTATCCAGCTTTCAAGAGGTAGTCAGCACATTAAGCCATTGTGACTAGCACCAATAATTACAACGTCATACGATTCCATAATTGCAATTTTAAGGGTAAAGCATATTCCCCGATGTTAGAAACTGCTGCAAGTGTCTAAATCTTCCGTGGGTTATAGAAATTTTGCGATTTTGATATATTGCTATAGGTTTATGATCCCCAGACAACAAAGTTTTTGCTACAAATTACAAAAAAAGCCAAAAGAAATAGGTAAAACTTTTGACTTCTACCCTTTGACTTTTGGCCTGTGTGCTACTCAGGGAACGTTCTAGCCGACATCATCGTGGGCAAAACGGTTAAAGAGGAAATCTAAGGCATAGTTACGTAGTTGGTAATATTGTGGATCTTCCATGATCCGGGCGCGATCGCGTGGACGCGCAAAGGGAATTTCCAACACTTCACCAATCTTGGCATGAGGGCCATTGGTCATCATTACCAATTTGTCTGCTAAAAATAGCGCCTCATCAATATCATGGGTAATCATCAGCACTGTACAGCGATTATCACCCCAGATTTTCAGCAGTTCTTCTTGTAACTCTTCTTTGGTAATTGCATCCAATGCGCCAAAAGGTTCATCTAAAATTAGAACTTTAGGACGAATTGCCAAAGCACGGGCGATGGAAACACGTTGTCTCATACCGCCGGACATTTGCATTGGCTTCTTTTCCATAGCATCAGCCAAGCCTACCATTGCCAGATGTTCTTTAACGATCGCTCTTTTCTGCGCTTCTGGCTTTTCGGGATAAACGGCGTTAACAGCTAGGTAAATATTTTCAAAAGCAGTCCGCCAAGGTAAAAGCGCATAATTTTGGAAGACAACCATCCTATCTGGGCCTGGTTTGGTGATTGGCTGTCCTTCTAGCAATACTTGCCCAGAGGTAGGAAAGTTAAAACCCGATACCATATTTAGCAGCGTCGATTTGCCACAACCAGAGTGACCAATCACACAAAGGAACTCGCCTTGTTCTACGTTGAGGTTAACACCATCAAGTACAGTGAAAGGGCCTTTTTTTGTGGGGTAAACTTTAGAAACGTCTCTAATCTCTAGAAAAGGCTGACGGTTACCAAATCCAGTTACTGATGTTCTTCTTTGTGTATCTCTAGGGATTTCGTTTAATTTTAAATTGCGGTTTTGCATGGGGATTATGGAGTTAAAAAGCTGAGGGTTAAAGTTCAAAAGCTGATTTAGGAGTTACGCAGCGATTAAGGAGAAGGGAAAACAAACCACGAAGGGCGCAAAGGACGCTAAGGAAGAGGGTTTGAGAGAGATTTTTGCCTATGTCTTGTTATGGTTAAGGTACTAAGACTGATTAATGAGGATAAAAGGCTCATTAGTGAGGTTCAAAGAGTGATTAACGGAGCTAAAAGCCTCGTTAACGGAGATAAAAGCCTCATTAACGGAGCTAAAAGCCTCGTTAACGGAGATAAAAGCCTCGTCAACGGAGATAAAAGACTCGTTAACGGAGATAAAAGCCTCGTTAACGGAGATAAAAGCCTCGTCAACGAAGATAAAAGCCTCATTAACGGAGATAAAAGGCTCTCGCGTCTGGAAAAATAAGGGCTGGGAGTGTCCTCAAGGTTTAAAACCTGTGAGAATAATTTTGAATTTTGAATTTTGAATTTTGTAGGGCTTACGCACTCGCAACGAGAATCAAGACTTTGGGATTGCTTCCCTACGGTCGCAATGACGAAATTACGTTATTGGTGCGTAAGTCCTGTTTTGAATTCTCCCTAAGCTGCTGTCCTTCTTGGTGCATCAAGGATGACTTCGGCAACTGAAAAATCGCGTTTAATTTGCAGGCTGTTAAGATAGGCAATTGGATCATCAGCGTTAAAAGGTTTGCCATCAAATAACTGAATGGGTTGGCGAGTGTAGCTAATATCCAAACCTAATTCTCTAGCTGCGGTGCTGAAAACACTCACCCGACAAACTCTTTCTACAACTTCTACCCAATTTCTGGGAAAAGGAGTGTCACCCCAACGCGCCAATTGACTCATAATCCAAATTTGTTCGGTGCGACTGGGGCGGTTAATCGCAGACTCAGAATAAAATTGGTGATGAGCATAATCCCGCAGTGGATGGTCTAAATCACAGACAAGGTTATTAGGATCTTCGAGTTGGATATACTCTACATCAGTGCTGACATAATCTCGCCCTGCCAAAATCTGTCTAATTTCTTCGGCATTGTTGGGATTTGCACAGTATTGACAAGCTTCTAGCAAAGCTTTGGTTAACGCAATGTGGGAATTAGGATAAGCCTGTGCCCAATCTTCCCGTACACCAAGAACTTTACCAGGGTGTCCTAGCCAAACTTCTAAGTCTGTAGCAATTGTAAAGCCAACGCCTTCTACAGCAGCACGGTAGTTCCAAGGTTCGCCCACGCAGTAACCATCAATACTTTTAGCTTGCAAGTCGGCTACCATCTGTGCAGGTGGAATGGTCTTGATATCCACATCACCATCGGGGTCAATTCCCCCAGCCGCCAGCCAGTAACGCAGTAGCAAGTTGTGCATTGATGCGGGATGCACTACCCCCATTGTGTGCCTTTGCTCACGGGTGCGTAGCAAATACTTTTTAAAGTCTGATAATGTTTGTATACCTTCATCGTAAAAACGTTTTGCCAAGGTAATGGCGTTACCGTTACGAGTCATGGTCAAGGCGGTGACAACGGGGAGGGGTTGGTTTTTATGTCCCCCCAAAGTTAACCACATCGGCATCCCGGAAGGCATTTGAGCAGCATCTAAATAACCGCCGCTGATACCATCCTCGATACCTCGCCAGCTGCTTTCTCGCACTAGGTTAACTTCATCTAAACCATGCTTGGTAAAGAAACCTTTTTCTTTAGCAACTGCTAAGGGGGCGCAAGCAGTAAGGGGTAAAAAGCCGATTTCTAAATTAACTTTTTCTAAGCCATGACGGGCAATATTAGCAGTTTTTCTGGCGCGGATTTTCTTAATACGTTTCTGCTGGTTGAGGAAGTAAATCATCTCACTCCGCAGACTGTAGTAGCTGGGGTGTTCGACTACTTCCATGCGCTTACGGGGTCTGGGGATATCTACTTCAAGAATGTCACCAATTTTGGATTCGGGGCCATTGGTCAGCATGACGATTCTGTCAGACAACAGCACTGCTTCATCTACGTCATGGGTCACCATCACAGCAGTGACTTCATTTTCTTCGCAGATTTGCATCAGTTGTTCTTGCAAATTCCCCCGTGTGAGTGCATCCAATGCACCGAAAGGTTCATCTAGCAATAGTAACTTGGGACGAATCGCTAAAGCACGGGCGATCGCAACTCGCTGCTTTTGTCCTCCAGATAACATTCCCGGCTGTTTATCAGCATGGGGACGCAACCCCACCATATCTATATGTTTTTCGACAATGGATTTGCGTTCAGCAGCAGGCATCCCCTTCATTACTGAGTCTACAGCCAGGGCAATATTTTCTCTTACCGTCCGCCAAGGTAGTAGCGAATAATTTTGGAATACTACCATCCGGTCTGGGCCTGGTTTGGTGATTCTTTGCCCTTCCAAAGTAACTACACCTTCAGATGGTAAATCCAAACCTGCAATCATATTTAACAGAGTGGATTTTCCGCAACCGGAGTGACCAATCAAGGAAACAAACTCACCTTTTTTAATCTGGAGGTCAATTCCTTTGAGGGCGATATATTTACCACCGCCGGTTAATTCAAAAACCTTATCAATTTGATCAACAGCTACAAACATAAGTTATTGGGGAATGGGGATTGGGGATTGGGGAATGGGGAATGGGGAATGGGGAATGGGGAATGGGGATTGGGGATTAGGGAATGGGGAATGGGGATTGGGGAATGGGGATTGGGGATTGGGGATTGGGGATTGGGGAATGGGGATTGGGGCATTGGACATTGGGTATCGGGTATCGGGGAAGTTTTTCTCCCCTGCTTTTTCCCTGTCCCTAGTCCCCAGTCCCTAGTCCCTACTTCTGCTCTGCTGGTAAAATTTTGTTTTGCAGCCAAGCCATCGCTTTATCTAGGAGCAACCCAACAATGCCGATGTAAACTAGAGCCAAAATCACTTCGCTGACGTTGTTATTTTGATAAGCATCCCAAATAAAGAAGCCGATGCCGACAATACCAGACATTACAATTTCTGCTGCGATAATCGCTAACCAAGCCAAACCAATTGCAATTCTCAAACCAGTGAAAATATAAGGTAAAGCAGCAGGAATCAGAATGTTGGTGAAATATTCTTTGCGGCTAAGTTGCAGAACTTTCGCAACGTTGTTGTAATCTTGGGGAATTTGGGTAACGCCGACAGCAGTGTTAATTAATATGGGCCAAATTGCTGTGATGAAAATAACGAATAAAGCTGCTGGTTCGTTTTGTCTTAGTGCTGCTAAAGAAATCGGAACCCAAGCCAAAGGTGGTACAGTCCGCAATAGCTGAAAGATGGGGTCTAAAGCTTTGGACATTGTTTGATTGACACCAATTAAAATGCCCAAGCCAATACCGGCAACTGCCGCTAGGCTATAACTAATTGCAACCCGTTGCAGACTGGCCAAAATTTGCCAAAACAAACCTTTATCTATACCACCTCGGTCATAAAATGGCCAGAAAATTAGTATCCATGTGTCTTGAATAACTTGTATGGGGCCTGGTAATGTTGCTCCGGGAGTTAAAGCAAACAGTTGCCAGAGAATCAGGAAAATAGCGATCGCGATCGTTGGAGGTATTAGGTCAGGAAATTGCTTTTGCAGACGAGATATAAAGCTATTATCAAATCTAGGGGTTGCAGGGCGTTTTTGGGCGAGTGTCATAAACTGTGTTTTCCTGTATTGAAATTGGGGATTAGGGACTGGGGACTGGTGAGACAGCGACGGGTACGCAGGGGGTTTCCACGCCACTTGCTACAACGCGGGAAACCCGCGCAACGCAGTGGCTCCCCATGAGCGACTGCGTTCCCCGAAGGGGTTCTCGAAGAGTACCCGAAGGGGGACTGGGGATTGGGGTTCTGGCTAATAACTAAACATTAACTTTCTTGATTTTGAGACTCTTCAAATATGCTTCTGGATTTTCGGGGTCAAACTTAGTGCCATCAAAAAATTCTTCTACACCACGGGATGTATTTTTAGGGATGTCAGCAGCAGCAATTCCTGCCTCTTTCGCTGCTTCTTTCCAAATATCTTCGCGGTTGACTTTATTAATAAGTTCTTTTGCCTTAGCCGCATTATTAGCAATGTAGTCTTTGGGTAAAAATCCCCAACGAACGTTTTCAACTATGAACCATAAATCATGACTTTTATAGGGGTAAGATACATTACCTTTCTCATCTTTCCAGTAGTAAGCTGCCATTGATTTATCATCAATCTTGCGACCATCTCCCATGTCATACTTGCCTTGGTATGGTTCTGCAAGAATTTCCGGTGAAGGAAGGTTGAAATAATTTCTCCCAGCCAGAATTTGCGCTGCTTCTTTGCGGTTCTCGAAATTATCCAGCCACTGCTGTGCTTCCATAATGCCTTTGAGTAGTGCTTTCGTTGCTTTGGGATGTTTGTCTACCCAATCGGCTCTCATAGCCAGGTATTCTTCTGGATGATTCTTCCATATCTCTGCGGTTAATGCTGCTACGTAGCCGGTTTTGTCTTGCACAAGGCGATAAGGCCAAGGGTCGCCTGTACTAAAAGCATCCATCGTTCCTGTCTTCATGTTGGCAACAGTTTGAGCCGCAGGTACGGTGAGCAGTTTGACATCTGCATCAGGATCTATACCGCCTGCTGCTAACCAGTAGCGAATCCATAAATCTTGGTTCACGTGAGGGAAGGTGAATGCTGCGGTGAAGGGTGTTGAGGATTTGAGTTGCGTTAGCACAGACTTTGCGCTAGCCAATTGCAAACTAATACCTTTGCCTTGGTGCTTGCTGGCGATCGCAATTCCATTCCCATGTGTAATTAATTGACACAATACATACATAGGAATTTTTTGATTGCCTTTGGTAATTAAGCCTTCTGTAATTAAATGTGGCATTGGCATTTGCCATTGACCACCATCAATACCACCACCAGCAGCGCCAATTTCTACATTATCTCTTGCTGAACCCCAAGAAGCTTGTTTAGAAAGGTCAACATTGCTCATGCCATACTTGGCAAAAAAGCCTTTTTCTTTAGCAATAATTAACGGAGCCGCTTCTACAATGGGAATATATCCCAGCTTTACTGTAGTAGTTTCTGGTTTTTGTTCAGGACTAATATTAACCACTTGCTGAACTGCTGCTTGTGTTGCCCCACCACCATTGCTTAGATTCTCAGGAGGATTTCCTAAACAGCCTTTCAGTAATACAGCACCTGCCGAGGCTCCGGCTGTGACAATAAATTTGCGGCGAGAAATTTGATTAAATAATTCTGTCATAATATCTCCTTTTATGTAAATTTAAGTTTTTGTAAACATGGCAAATCAGGCAAAAGAAACTTTATGTTTCTTGCACTATTAATCGGTCATTAAATCTATATCTCAACAGCAAAACTCAGCCATTTCTATTAAGAGAAGGCAACTTTTACTGTCTTGATAAAAACTTTGTTGGCTTGATTTTGGCTGTAACTTCGGCTGTAACTTAGTTAGTGTGCCGCAGAAACATTACCTAACCTTGTTGAAATTAGTTTACAGGGTTTAAAACTAAAATGGTTAACTCGACCCCAGGAAATATTAAATAAATATTAGATTGCTTATATAAGTAAAACCTTATATTTCTTCACGGAAATGAAGCAAAAACCTTGATAGATAGATCAGCATCTATGCAATATATTGATGCCAAAATATGATTTTGGCTTGAAACCTGGATTTTTTGAAGTTAAACAAATAAGACAATTAAAAAAAGTTGATATTAGCTGCATATAATCTATGGTTATGAGAGATTTTTTCAATGCTATAAGTTATCCACTAGATAGAATCAATAGATGGATATAAATACACAGCATCAAAAACCTCAACATAAGCGCACTAAGATAAGGCAGCTAAGTTGAGGGGGAATGTGTACATCTGTGGTTCCTTTTAGTATTGGTTTTTGGCAATAAGTCTAATGTTTAACTTTAATCTCTGGGGACATCTCCAGTCCTTGTTCAACTTTCTTAAGCACCTAGCAAAAACTCAACGTGTCTCTCTAATACTGTTGTTGATAGGAGTCTTTTTACCCTTACAGGTATTTGGGGAGTTGGCGGAAGAGGTTTGGGAAAATGAAGGTGGCTTTCCGTGGGATGTACCTATTCTGTTAGCAATTCACTCAACATCTCAACCGCAACTAGATGTTTTTGCCTCTGTACTAACCAAATTGGGGGTATTCTGGGGAGTCTTTCCTCTTGCCACTGCGATCGCATTAAGTCTATTCATCCGCCGACAATGGCGTAAACTTGCTTACTTGGTTATCACCTTGCTAGGAAGCATCATTATTAACCGCACGGCAAAAGAACTGCTGCATCGAGTGCGTCCTCATCTGTGGATCTCACCAGCACCAGAATTTGACTATGGATTTCCTAGCGGTCATGCTATGTCGAGTATGACCCTAGTAGCCGCCTTGGTAATTCTGACATGGGGCACTCGCTGGGGCAAGCTGGTTTTGATTTTAGGGATTTTGTTTGTCTTGGCGATTGGTTGGACTCGGCTGTACCTCGGAGTTCACTATCCTAGCGACATTCTTGCAGGCTGGACAGCCTCGATCGCTTGGGCAACAGGAGTCAGTTTGCTCATTAAACCACGTTCAACAAACCCCTTCGGGGTAGGGAACAGGGAATAGGGAACAGGGCATAGAGAACAAACGGATGCCAAGGCTTTAATCTTCCCCTTCCCCTTCTGGCTTCCCCTTAAGCACTTAAAATCCTTGTTGTTGTCTAAATTGCTGCTGCTGTTGTTGTTGCCTCAACTGTTCCCATTGCTGTTGTAATCTAAATTGTTCTCCCGGTTGTTGCTGTCTTAGTCTGAAATTATCTTGCTGTCTAAATTGTTCTCGCTGCTGTTGTTGTCGGAGTCTGAATTCATCTTGCTGCTGCCTAAATTGTTCCCACAGCTGTTGAGATTGTTGCCTCGACTGATTCTGCTGTTGACTCCATCCCTGTTGCGGTCTTCTCAATTCTTCCCATCGTTGTTGTTGTTGCAGTTGTCTTAACTGCTCTTGCTGCTGCTGTCTTAACTGTTCTTGTTGCTGTTCTTGGTTTTGAGCAATTGTCTCAACAGTTCCTGCCCATGCTGGAGAATGTGTCAGCGAGGCTATTGCCAGGATAATGAGCGGTAGCCTTGATTTAACTATTAATGAATAATTCAACATACATTATTCTCGAAAATTGTTACAAATTGTAATGCGCCTTCGTCCTCAGAAGGATTGCACAGATACTCTCAAACCTTTATAAATTTAATTAATATTAAAATTAACTCGTTATATTAGCTTTACTACGAAATAATTTTTTTCATTTTTGGAGCCTCAAGAGTTCATTTAGTTCGCATAGCTTTAAGATATGTTGAAGAATGCTTAAGTGTCATCACCTGAGTGGATGACAGTCTAAGAATCTATTAAAAGAGCGAATTTGTCTAACAACTTATGACTGTAAAACCTCTGCCTAGAGAGCGATATAGCTGATCAACCAAATGAAGTAAAAATAGAATGCTAAATCTCATGAAGATTGTATTCTATGAAACTAAAGTATTTTACGAAACGCCTTTCGATTGTAGGACGCTGGATAGCGACAACTCTGTTTTGTGCCTTAGCAATGACCTTCGTTTGGCAGGGTGCGTTTTTCTCGAATACTTCAGCAATGGCTAATCCTGCTGCAAGCTTGATCGCATCGGCAGACGCAGGCGATAAAGTTCAAGACAAACTCGATGACACTGCTAAAGCATCCAAGAATTTCATCCGAGATGCGGCAGATAAAGTTGAGCAAACTGCAAATAAAAACGCTAATAAAGTTGATCAAGCAGATGATAATGGCAGTTTTGTTGAGCGCAAAGCCAAGAGCGATCGCAATACAATTGAGAAAAGAGCAGAGGAAGATGCGGCTCGGACAGAGAAAGCAGTAGACAACAACATCAATGCTGTTCAACGCACTATTGAGAACATCAAGGATGCTTTTACTAAGTAGAGAATAGATACTATAGGACTTACGCAAGAAATCTCTACTGCCTCACCGCGCTGGTTCACCGCTACGCGTCTACGTTTTTTCAGAATTTTGCGTAAGTCCTGATTAAGTCTGACTTTTATTTTTTAGTATTACTTTTGGCTTTATTTAATACTTTTGTACTATTAATCGCACTTCACTGTTCCAGTTGCGTAAGTCCTGCAAATATTAGAGCGGGAGTAAGTGGCTAGAAAACACGGCAAATTTTTCCTGAGCAAAAGCTATTTTGTTTTGAAGTCCCGAAAGTTTTGGCAAAGTGCCATCGATCGCTTCTAATCGCGGTATTAGTCCCTCTCGATTGGCAATTTGAATCGAAAGTCCAGGACGGGCATTGATTTCTAGTAAAAGCGGCCCTTTTTCGCGATCAATAAGTCCATAAATAATATATTTTGTTACATTTATAACTAAATCATTCTAAACGTTGATTTGACGAGATTTTTGAAAAAAAACCTGAAATTGTGACTTAGAAGACAGAAATTAACGTTTGCTATATTTACCCCAAAACCAACATTGATTGGCTTATTGCTCTAATAGTGCGTCAACTTTGAATTGACGGGTGTAGATCGACGCGGTGACGTGGGGAAATTGTCCGTGCCGCCGCGCCAACCTTAGCCTAGCAATTTCAACTTGACAGACCACTACTTCGGTGAGCAAAAATTAGAACTCAGACTTATGGAGCCGTTGCACATCAAACTAAATCATAGTTGGAATGTTGCGATCGCATGATTGCGCTGCGCCTTTAAATTTTTTCAGCAAGAGTCTTTTTCTTAGTAAACACAGCTGGCTTGTCTTGGGATGTGGTCATATAACCACAAGCCATATCCGACGAGTTATGCGCCCAGCCAACTCTTCCCTGACCATCCAAAAGGATGCACCCAGCTTCTCCCTCAACTTTAGATTTCAAAATCTCAATTGCCATTTGCGCTGCTTCGTCTGGATGTCTATCTCCATCTAGCAAATCAATCGCAGTTTTAGCCAGAACCACCGGGATAATCGACTCGCCATCACCTGTTGTTGAGCAAGCACCAAGTTTATTATCAGCATACAAGCCAGAGCCAACGAGCGCGGTATCGCCGACGCGACCAGCTAACTGATTTGTAGTCCCCCCAGTAGAAGTGCCAGCTGCTAGAGTGCCGTTAGCATCTAAAGCTACACAACCAACGGTATTGGGGCGATCGATTACTTCTTGTTCTTCCTCCCACTCTTTTCGTTGTTCCCCAGTAATTAAGTCTTCTTTTGCACACATCTCAACTCCATTGTCAGCTGCAAAGCGTTCTGCACTCCGCGCCACTAGTAGCATGGGTTTTGTATCCATAATCTTTCTTGCTACCGAGATGGGATGACGGACGCCCTGAACTGCTGCTACCGATCCCCAACCAAAGGAATCGCCCTCCATAATTGCTGCATCTAGCTCTACCTCCCCATCGTCATTAAGAACCGCACCCAGACTAGCATTAAATGTTCGGTCAGCTTCTAGAACCCGAATGGCTGCCTCAACAGCTTCTGCGGCAGTACCCCCGCTTGTTAGGACTGCCCAACCAGCCTCTACAGCTGCTTTGCAACCTGCATTATTGGCTTCAACCTTATTGTCTGTGATGGTTTTTGCCCCACCGTGAACAACAATAGCTAGTGTCATAACTTTCCTTTTATCTTTTATAGATAGGTGTATTCGTCAAAATTGGAATTATTAGGCTTGTTGAAGTCAACAGGCCTTTTGCAATCTATTGATTGCATCACTCGCATTCCATACAAGATTGTTATATGGGTGCAATTTCTTGAAAGCAGGAAATTTAGGGGATGATTACACTGACTCACCAAGCCAATGTAATCCCTTATTTTTTAGGTTCTGCTCATTGTCCTGCATTTGCGCGATCGTCTCTCCAGCTACAATCCCGTAAATTTCTGTGTAGATTTTTCCGTATTTGACCTTCTCTAGAGCCGACAGAATGATAAAATCTTTGCTCTCCAGTTCTGGTTTCAAGGTCATTAAAACAGAGTCCAATGCCCCAGCCATACGATAGTCACTGGAATACTTAGCTACCTCTTTTCCCATGCCTAGTAGGGTATGGCGCTGCAAGCAGAGTGGAGTCGAGCCATTTATTCGGAAATTAACATCAATTACATAAAGCTGTCCGTCTTTGTCTTCTAGTACGTCAAAGCCAACAAAGCCAAAATAACCATGCTTATGAGCATACTCACCAATGGCGGCAATCATCTCACCGAATCGGCTCATGTCGGTTTGGCGGTAGTTAATTACTCCCCCTAAATAGTTGCCTTCTGAGGTGACGAGTTGACTTGTAGCGCCGATGAGCGTTATATCTCCTACTTTGTTGACATAGAACTGTACGCAGTAATTCTGCACGACATTGTTGACAAAGTCAGAGACAATAATGTGATCGAGCAATTTAATATCGAGATATTTCCTCACCTCTTTCAAGCAATAGTTTAAATCGCTGGTGCTTTTGATAATATAAGTACCTTCACCTGAGAGTCCGTGGGACGTTTTGATTAAGTAGGGAAATTGCTCTGGTAACTGGATATCTTCAAGACTGACGGCGTGAAGATTGTAACTATCGTATTTCGGACATTGCGCCCCAAGTTCAGCTAGCGTCACTTTGCTGAGTAAGCGGTAGTGGGTATCGGGGGCTACTGCGTGTTTTTCATAACGCAGATGATCGAAGGGAAATAGAGTGATAATTTTGTCAAAGCGATCGCCTTGGCTTAACTCATCAAGATAAACTGAGCAGTCCATCTTCTCCATATTGGTGTAGCTAAAGCCAAAATGCTCCTGCCAGTAATCAATTAATGGCTTTTGGGGTGAAATAATCGCAATTCCCACAATAGCGTCACCTAGCACAGCTAGATTTTTCCAAGGTTCCTTCTGGCAAATCTTATCAAACGAGGTTTTGGTGGCTTCACTACTACCATCTTGAATATAGTATTTTTTTACATTAGGGTAAGCTGCCCAACTGCCAGTAGCAGGATAATTTGGTAACAATGCATAACGCCCATCTGTAGCGTCTTGAGCAAACAGATCAGATAAAGAATTTCCTTGAAAGTAATCAAAATCGTATTTTGAGTTCATAGAAAAATTCAAGTTTAGTTTCGAGGGGATTGGGTATTGGTTATTAGAGAATTAATTTCCATCCCCTTTTTGTGCTTATGAGTTTTGTGTGGCTGCAATGGCATTCACAGGTTCAAAAATCAGTTGCAACAATCGCTGTTTTAAAGTTTCTAAACCTAAACGTTCAGTAGCTGAAATAAATAGAGCCTCAGAATAATTTTGCTGTGCTTTCGCCAAAACCTCACTATCTACGCGGTCAATTTTATTAAAAGCAATCAAACTTGTTTCTGGAATCTCAGGCATTTCTTCGAGGATTTGCTGAACGCTGGCAATATGACTTTCCCATGCTGGGTGGGACAAATCCACGATATGAAGCAAAACATCGGCCTCAATTACTTCCTCTAATGTGGCGCGGAAAGCATCCATTAGTGGTGGCGGGAGTTCGTGAATAAACCCTACAGTATCTGTTAGTAAAATCGACCTTCGTTCTTGAGTTTCAGATTCTGTAATTACCAACTTGCGCGTTGTTGGATCGAGGGTAGCAAATAGTTGATTTGCTGTGTAAACCTCAGCATTAGTTAACACATTTAGCAAAGTTGATTTACCAGCATTTGTATAACCAACTAATGCCACAACAGGAATTTCTTGTTGTTGTCGTTGTTGCCTAATTCGGGCACGGTGGGCTTGTAATTCGTCCACTTCTTGCTGTAGCTGGGCAATTCGCCGCTGAATTACTCGCCGTTCTGTCTCCAGTCTAGTTTCACCCGGCCCACGCGTACCAATCCCAGCCCCTAATCTGGACATTTCCCGACCACGCCCGCGCAATCGAGGTAGCATATATTCGAGTTGTGCCAGTTCTACTTGTAATTTACCTGCACCAGAACGAGCGCGTTGAGCAAAAATATCTAAAATTACTTCTGTTCTGTCTACAACCCGCATTCCAATTTCAGCTTCTAAATTGCGGGCTTGGGATGGCGAAATATCTCGGTCAAAAACAATTAAATTAGCTCCTAACTTTTGTGCCAAAAGAGTAATTTCTTCCGCTTTTCCTTGACCTATAACTGTTTGTGGATGGGGGCGACTACGTTTTTGTCGTACTGTATCTAATACAATTCCTCCAGCACTTTCTACCAAACGCACCAGCTCTTGCAATCCATCTTCAAACCGTTGAGGAGAGATATCATCTGTCTGCACTCCCACCAGTAATACTTTGTCTTGGTCAGATACAATATCTTGGTTGAGGAATATACCTTCTCCAGCTTCAGAAATTTCTCGCTCCCATTCCGCAACTAATTCATCAAATTCTTGTTCGGTTAAGTCATCCAAATTAAGGGGAGGTGAAATTTCCCAAGGAGTTTCTAAATCAGGGACAAGATGCGCTAATGTTGCTGCTTTAATTTTGCCATCAGCCACGCTTAACACTACAAGAGCATCTAAGCGTTGACGTAGCATTGCAATCAACGCACCTTCATCAGGTTGTTCTGATTTGAATTGAGTAGCAATGCAGTGAATTCCACTCAATCGTTCCGCACTGTGGCGGGGTAATTCTTCCGGTGGAATTTGTGTTTGAAAAGGAGTTCCAACAGCAATTCGGATTACTTGCCCACGCCGATTGATATAACAACAAATCGGGTGATGAATTTCTGTGGTAATTGTAGCTAATGTTTGGGCAAATTCAGGTGTGGTTAATCTATCCCCTGGTTGCCGTTGCTCATACAGTCGTTGTAATAATTTGATTTGACTCGATTTTATGCCTTGAACATTGCCATAAATATTTTGCATATACTAATAGCTGAAAAATTTTTTGCTCTTGTTGTTTTATATTTAGCTTTTTAAAATCTTGAGTTAATCTACCAAGAGAAATAAGAAAATTTATAATGCCTCTACAACTTGATAACGTTGGGATTGAGTAACCTGCTCAATAATATCTGCTGCTTGTTTGACGCCGCCGGCTTGTTGAATTGACTGCTGAATTTTCTGGGCATTCTTTGTGTAGAAATTTTCTGTTATTACCCGCTCAATTGCCGATCGCAATGTGGAAATGCTGAGTTTGGGCAAAGACAACACTTCTCCTACTCCGGTTGAGCGAATGCGTGCGCCAGTTCCAGGTTGTTCAAAGGTGATAGGAATTGCTATCACAGGTACGCCGTAGCTCAGGGAATCCAATGTTGTATTCATTCCCCCATGGGTAATTGTGAGACTAGCTTTTGCTAGTATCTCCGGTTGGGGAGCATACTCGACTACTAAGGGACTTCCAGGTAGCGATCGCACTGTTTCTGCATTCATCCCACCTCCATGAGCAATTACCAGTTGTACATCCAAATCTTCGCAAGCAGCAGCAATGCAACGAAATACGTCGTGTTTAGTGTTCTGGACGCTTCCTAATGACGCATAAACCATAGGCTGTCCGGTTAATTTCTCGTAGGGGAAATCAACCAATTGTGGTGAAGCATTTCGCAACGGCCCTACATAATGGAGGTGCGATGGCAGGTTAGGAATGGGAAACTCAAACGCCGCAGGTTGTTGACTAATATGGGCGAGTCGTGCGTTGGAAGCATAGATGTGGCGGTATTTGGACAACTTCCACTGTTTGCGGTAGTTATTAATCGCTCCTAAAATTGGTTGGCAACTGCGATCTAAAAGGTAATACGCTGTCTGATTACGGATTTTTGCCCACTGCGTATTCTGATAACTCCAGGGTGTGAAAAAAGGAGGAACATCAGTTCGACGGTGAATTACCTGAGCGCAAGAAATGCAGATAAAAGGTAGATTGAGATATTCCGCCACCGTTTCGCCAACGGGTTCGAGTTGATCTACCAACAAAATATCAATTCCTATCGCTGCGATCGCTTGGGGTGCATCTTGACAAATAATTTCCACCATTTGCTGGCAAAAATCGAGGGAGTAACGCAACGCCTCCAAATGACTTAACTTTCCTAATTGTGCAAAGGCTTCAGCCATTGAGCCAGGTTGATAAATCGCTTCGCCAATAGGATAAAAATTTATCCCCTCCGATTGCACCTTTGATTCCAAATCGGGAATTTGTAGGAAGGTGACACGATGACCACGTGATTGGAGTTCTCGCCCCAATGCAGCTTGGGGATTCAGATGTCCAGGATAGGGTGGGCAAATAACGCCAAAGTGAGCCATTGGTTTTGAGATTTTGGATTTGAAATTTTGATTTTCCCTGACTCAATATCAAGCAAAATTATTTAGCGATCGCAATATTGTAATACTCTCTGTTTATCAACGGTTGGAAGCTGTCACCAAAGTATATACATATAATCATGATGTTCTTGTAACCAAAGCGGTAACAAGGGATGAATGACCAAAAAGTTACTAATGCAATTATTTGGGCATGATGGGAATGAATCTACTCTTTTTCAGCTTCTTTATCAGACAAAAAATACAAAAACTAAATAGAAAATAATGACTAACTTATTTTTTTCAATTTAAATTAATTTTACTAATTACTGATTTAGTATCTTTATTGTATCGATATAATTATTGTCTGTTTTCTATCTTTGGTTCTACTTGTAAGTATTCCTAAAGATAAGATAAAACCAATTAGCTAGCGATGCCCATTCAGCGATTGGGGCTATAGATTGGCTATCTGCCTGCTTTTTGGTGCAATTATCAAAATGGTAGATTATGAAATTTGGAATCTCTAACTGTCACAGTGGCTGAGGTATTTAACCTGCTGCCTCAATTCCACGCATAAAATCTTCTAGTAGTGACTTAAAAAATAGTGTAATCGTTGTAATAAATTGAGATAGCGGTACGCGGTGCAATAATTTGTATTGCTTCTAGACCTTGTTTAGCATCCATCGTTAAGAGGATGCCAAAAATTTTTGTTCCACCTCAATGAAAAAAATTTCATCACCATGCATGAAACAGGGGCTAGGGATTGGGAAGCAGGTGAAGCAGGTGAAGCAGTGACGGGTACGCAGGGGGTTTCCACGCCACTTGCTACAACGCGGGAAACCCGCAAGGGCGCAGTGGTTCCCCATGAGCAACTGCTGTTCGCGTAGCGTATCCGTAGGATTCACCCGAAGGGGTGCAGGGGAGATAGCACTCAGAACTCAAAACTCAGCACTGTTTATTACTTATGCCGTTTTTGATGCCATTGCCAAGCGTGGGAAATGATTTCGTTCAGATTTGGATACTGTGGATTCCATCCCAAAATTTGCTGTGCTTTGTCGCTGCTACCAACTAAGATTGGGGGGTCACCAGGACGGCGATCGCGCTCTACAATTTTGAGTTCTTTTCCTGTTACTTTTTGGGCTGTTTCTATGACTTCTCTGACTGAAAAACCGCTACCATTGCCTAAATTAAATACTTCGCTTTCTCCCCCTTTTAATAAATATTCCAAACCCAAAATATGAGCTTGTGCTAAATCAGCAACGTGAATATAATCCCGAATGCAAGTACCATCTCTGGTAGGGTAATCAGTGCCAAAAATAGCAATAGTTTCTCGCTTACCTAAGGCTGCAAATAGCACCAGTGGGATGATATGAGTTTCAGGTTCGTGGTCTTCACCTAATAACCCATTGGGATCAGCACCTGCGGCGTTAAAATAGCGAAATCTCACAGATTTGAGATTGTAGGCTGGATCAAAATCCGCTAATATTCGCTCTACCATCCATTTGCTAGTTGCGTAAGGGCTGATGGGATCTTGCGGATGTCCTTCAGTCAGTGGCACAAATTTAGGTACGCCATAAAGAGCGCAAGTAGAAGAAAAAATGAACTTGTTAATAGATGCAGCCAGCATTGCTTCTAACAATGTCAGCGTGCCAATGACGTTATTACGATAATATTTGCCTGGGTCAGTAACAGATTCACCCACGGCAATGTAGGCAGCAAAATGCATCACTGCCGCTATATCATGGGTTGTAAATATTTGATCGAGAAGTTGGCGATCGCTCGTATCACCAACAATCAATTTCACCTGCAAAACTTCTTCTACAATTTCTCGATGCCCATTTGAAAGATTATCGAGAACAACGACCTCATAACCTGCTTGCTTCAGGGCTAATACTGCATGAGAGCCAATATATCCGGCTCCACCTGTGACTAAAATAGTCGTCATAATTTGCGAAAACTCCCAACTTACAATTTTTCTAGCTCATCGAAATAGCGGGACATTGCATTGTCAAGGGACGGCATCAATTCACCGCGATCGCTACCCAAAACGCTATAAGCTGGGCGGGGGGCAATAAAACCAAGTTCTCGTGTGGGGCGGGCAATTAAATTGCTAACGCTCACGCCTGCGGTTTTCGCTGCTAACCGTGCTAAATCAGCCCAGGCGATCGCACCTTGATTTGCCAAATGCCATAACCCAGACTCGCCGTCAATTAACAAATCAAGGCTGGCATGGACAAGATCGGGTACATAGGTAGGTGAAACAATAGAATCATCAGCAGCGGTAAAGGTATTTCCAGCACTTAGCTGACGTAGAGCTATAGTTACGAAGTTGTAATCATCCCACGGGCCGAAAAATGCACTAGTGCGAATCACTAGCGATGCCGGATTAACCTTCAATACCAGCTTTTCTGCTAAAGCTTTGCTGCATCCATACACATTCAGGGGGGCAACAGTATCAGTTTCTCTATAGGGGTTAGTTACAGTACCATCAAATACCAAGTCTGATGAAAAAGTCAGCAGTGGCACGTTATACCGCGCACAAGCAGTTGCTAAATTTGCTGCTCCCTCTGTATTATTAAGCAGGCAAACATCAGGTTCATGCTCTGCATCATCTACTCGCACGTAGCCAGCAGCATTTACAACTGCCCAGGGCTTCAACTCAGCCAGAACCGCATCCACCGAGTCCTGATTGGTAATGTCCATTTCCTGACGAGACAATAAGCGGTATTTAATACCACGCACCTCGCACAAACGCGCAAAAGCTCTGCCTAGAGTTCCTCTGGCTCCAACGATCGCTAAAGGCGCGGAGGATACAGAAATATTGGAAATTTTAGCGTTTCCACCACTGACTATCTCACCACAACTCACAGCTGGGTACAATAGACGCTCTTGCCGATGCCACCACCCTGGTATTTCCAGTAAAGGATGGTCTGGTTGGTTCCCAGTTGCTAAGTCGCGCACCATTTTGGCAATTGCTGTTGGTCGTGGAGTTGGCGATCGCAAATCAAACACGCCTGATTCGTAGTTGCCAACCCAGCGAGTTACTAAGCTATTCCAATCATAAGTACCTAGAAGCGCCCAAACGGTCACAGCACGAACATCTACACCCTGCGATCGCACTGACTGTGCTGCATTCCACACCTCATAAAGCCAGCGTAACTGCTCCTCACGGGTGCAGTGGAGGTGAACTTCGGTGATCGCTAGTGGCAGTTTGTAACGTTCCCATGCTTCTTTAAGTAATGTGCGTGGCCCTGCTGCACCCTCAAGACAAACTCGCACCGCCTCTACATCTGCATATTTATCCTTGCCGTTGCCACCATGCGTCCAAGCTGGGTAATTTTCTAGATTCTCATCTAAAAAGCGATCGCTTGTGATGTAGTGGTTAATACCCATAATGTTTGGGGGGCAGGGATTTTCCCTAAACCAGCCAAGTTCTGCCTCGCTAAACCCGCATATTTGCAGGTACTCCCACATGGGATGATTTGAATCTATGCGACCGCAGAGCAAATCAAAGGTCAACCAGCGACGCTCATTTTCCAACTCTGCTTGATAAGCCAGCTTGGGTGTACTGTAAACCTTACCCAAATCATCAGTTTGCACAAGTTGGGCATTGGGATTAACCTGCCTAATTGCCTTCATCGAAAGGGCGATCGCGCGACACTCCCCTAACAAAGCACGGCCAAAAGTTAAATCATCCCGACCGTGAGGATACCAGTGACCGTACAACCCGCTGAATCGGGCCGTTGTTAGTGGTTCGTTTACAGGTGTGTAATATGTTACCCAAGGATAGCGTTCTGCCACTGCGCGGGCAAACTCAGCTAGTTTCTCTGGAAAATCCGGATCTACCAAACTGGTGTGATCTGGGCCGCTACCATGATGCACTAATCCCAGAATTGGACGGATACCAAGTTCGCGTAATCGTCCTAGCCGCTCATCCGGCCACGACCAGTCAGCATTCTCCAACCCATTGGGTGCAATTCTCTCCCAAAGCACAGGGTAGCGAATTGCCTGTATCCCCAGTTGTGCGAATAATTCCAGGTCATCCAAGCGCGTTGCATGACCGTTACGTTCCAACTGGTCAAAATACTTGTCACCCACACGATTAACCGTACACTCCAGACCAGCCCACACTTCCAGGGGAAGCTGTGATTGCTGAGTGTCAAGCGTTGAGTTGAAATCAACAGTCATAACGTTATAGCTCAAGCTTATATTCTGTTATTCTTCCTTCGCGCTCTTTGCGTTCTTTGCGGTTCGTTTTCTTAACCACAAAGGCACTTATAGCCGTTTGCAATTGTTGAGAATATAGGTCTTTCGTAGGGGCACAACAATGTTGTGCCCTTACCCCACTTGATTGTTTCAAGGTAAGACACCAAGTATCCTCAAGCCTTAACTCCGATTTGTTTATACACAGAAAGAGCCTGAGCGACACATTGATCCATGTTGTAATACTTGTAGGTTGCCAGTCGCCCAACAAAGTATATTCCTGTTGCGGTATCAGCCAACGCCTTGTATTTCTTGTACATTTCGTTATTCTCAGGGCGTGGTACAGGATAATAGGGGTCTCCCTCTCCCTTGGGAAACTCGTATACGATGCTAGTTTTGGCGTGTTCCTGACCAGTCAGGTATTTAAACTCTGTCACACGAGTATACAATTGCTCGTTGGGATAGTTGATTACTGGTGCAGATTGAAATACTTGGGTGTTGTGTGTTTCATGTTTGAAATCAAGCGAGCGATACGGCAGTTTGCCATAACGATAATCAAAGTACTCATCAACGGGCCCGCTGTAAACCATCTCGCGGCAAGGTATCGCTTTTTGAATTTCCCGGTAATCAGTGTTGAGCATTACCTTGATATTCGGATGATTTAACATATTCTCGAACATCCTGGTAAAACCATGCAGTGGCATTGCTTGGTATGTGTCTGTGAAATAGCGATCGTCGCGGTTGGTACGGGTAGGAATCCGGGCAATCACTGATTTATCAAGTTCTGATGGGTCGAGTCCCCATTGCTTGCGGGTATAATTTCGGAAAAACTTTTCGTACAATACTCGACCGACTTTGCTGACTACCACATCTTCTGAGGTGCGGATGTTTTCTACTGGTTCAGCAAGTGACTTGTAAAATTCCTCTACCTCAAATGAATTGAGATTCATCCCATACAGCTTGTTGATCGTATCGAGGTTGATTGGAATAGGCACAAGCTGTCCATCTACGCTAGCAAGGACGCGATGCTCGTAAGACCGCCATTGCGTAAAGCGCGAGAGGTATTCAAAGACTTCGCGGGAGTTGGTGTGAAAGATGTGAGGGCCGTACTTGTGTACCAAGACGCCATGATCGTCATAATGATCGTAAGCGTTGCCGCCGATGTGATTGCGCTTGTCTACTACCAGCACTTTCTTCCCTGACTGGCTGGCCAAGCGTTCAGCGATGACGCTGCCAGAGAATCCCGCACCTACAATTAAGTAATCAAAAACAAAGTCTCTGGTAATAACGTTTGGAGCTTGTTTTCCAGAGACTACGCCCTTAGAGTTATTTTTTTCTTCATTGTCGCGGGCAGCAATAGCAGAGTCGATGAGCTTCATCATTGATGCCCAGGTACGATCCCAAGATATCTGCTCTAAAAAGCTATCTACTCGGCTTAACCATCCCGATGCAGGAGTATCTTCTTGCATTGCCTGTTCTATAGCGGTAACGAAATCAGAGACTGTGTCTGCAATTCGTACCAGCTTCGAGTCTCCGTAGGGACGTACTACATCCCGAATTGTGGTAGACACCACAGGCTTACCTGCGGCCAGATACTCTGGAGTCTTTGTTGGGCTAATAAAGCGGGTTGACTCATTGCGCGCAAACGGCAGCATTGCTAAGTCCCAGCCAGCCAAGTATGTAGGTAACTCTTTATAATCTTTACTACCGAGATAATGAATATTCTCACGCTGTGGCAGTGTTGCGGGATCAATTTTCACAACTGGCCCAATGATTACCAGATGCCAATCGGGACGCGCATCGGCGATACCGCGTAGCAGTTCGATATCCATCCGCTCATCAATCACGCCAAAGAAGCCAAGGCGCGGATGGGGAATATTTGCCTGATCTGCTGGTTCTTCTGTAGTAGTTCTTGCCTGTGCAAAATGAGGTACATCTACACTGCTAGGAAAAGCATAGACATTAGGATGTTGATTGACTTTACTTTCGTAAAGGCTTTGTCCCCCAGTAAATACTAAGTCTGCACGGCGGAATAGTTCAGCTTCGTAGTTTTTTAAAGTCGGTGAAGCTCCTTTGAATGCAGACAACTCATCCATGCAATCGTATATTACCGCTTGGGGTTGCAAGTGGCGTGTAAAGGCGATCGCCATTGGTGTGTAGTACCAAAAAATGTAGTTGCGGAGGTTATACTCTGCAAACAAACCATCAATCAGTACTTGTAAATCGGCGTTTACGGCTTCCTCACTCAGACCTTGGGGTAGGTGTGGCACAACAACCACAACCCCACTGTTATCTTCGCTAACATCCAACCGCCCCAACGGTTCTTGGCTAAAAATTGGCTCTTCGATAAAGAAAACCCGTCTTCCTTGGGCACAACGGCTGAGAATATGTTGCGGTCTTTGATAGACAAAATTCCAACGCAAATGAGATAGGCAAACTATATCAGGCGCATCTTTAAAAACTTCTGTCGTTTGTACATTTTTCTTGAAAGGTGATAAATTCAGCGGTGATGTGCCTGAAGGCTGTGATTTAGCCATATCCGATAGCTTGGCTTCACTTGGCTTCGGCGACACAACATGACCGTTAGTATTATTTTCTACGTGAACTTTTTTGCTTGACATATTTTCTTTTCACGAAAAGTTTTGCGTTATCAACTAGCCAGTTACAGAACCAAAATTTCCAAAATAAGGCTATAGCTACTCTTTTGATTGCGTTTAGCGATTTGCCATTTAGCACAATCTATCCAGAATATTTATTTCTGGGATGCTTGCTATGAACTTGTAATTATTCCGGAGAAAATTGTTATATCTAATTACCAAATCCCAGGAATAACAAACCTATAAAGCAATTACCAATCACTTCAATCATTAAGTTAAGAATATATGCTTATTATTATGTCCACTTCTACTTGAAGATATATTTGTATATATCAAAAGTTTTAATTTTGTGTACAGTTATAGCTTTTTATGCGCGTAAACACGCAATGCCTAAAGGAATGAGGGCTATATTTGCATATACCAAAAGTTTTATTTTATCTATAGTTATGGCTACTCATTCGTATAAACTTCCAAAAATACAACGAATGGTGTATACTTTAACTGCCTAATGAAAGCTCCAAATCATTGAGAGTAAGGTTGGAAAAAGTTTGATAAAAACCAACCCGAAAACGCTATTTGTAAATTCTTATGAAGCAGATTCGGGTGAGTCGCTTCGGCATAAATTAAACGAATCACAGCACTATAAATTATAAATTCAGGCATTTACGGTAACACTACATAATTTTTACTGAGGCGGCAATATTAATTTGTCATTACCCAGATTTTTGTAACAGTTAAAGTATTGCACTGACCGATATCCCGCCCTGAACTAAAGTTCGGGCTAATAACTTAAGTCCACTCAAGTGGACTGAAATCTCTGCTTAGTCCTCTTGAGAGAACTTTAGCTATTAGCCTGGGAATTCATTCCCAGGCGGGTTAGCAACGAAGCGAGAAATTTAAACAATGTAGCGGTTCATCTCATTAGTTCTGATGGATTAATCGGCGTTGCTGATTTATGGGATGAATTTTGTTTCGCGCATAGACACGGAGTGGTGAGGCAGTGCGTTGGTGAGACAGCGACGGGTACGCAGGGGGTTTCCACGCCACTTGCTACAACGCGGGAAACCCGCGCAACGCAGTGGCTCCCCATGAGCGACTGCCGAAAGGGTTAAGCGACTTGAAGCAACTGCCGCTCGCGTAGCGTATCCGTAGGATTCACCCGAAGGGTAGGCGCAAAGAAGAAATCTTTAGCCTTGGTCTTTGCATTTATGCAACGCCGATTAATCTACCATCGCAACCCTGTAGAGAAGTTGCATACAACTTCTCTACAATCTATCAAAATTGATGAAACAGACCAGTAGGTAACGACAAGTCTTCTAGAGTGAGGACATTGTTAATTTTCAAGCTAGGGCAACTGCTGGTTGCCAGCGTCCTACAGCCTTACCAATCACTGATAATTCTTGCATTAAGTGGTCAAAAGCTTCTGGTGTCAGAGATTGAGGGCCATCTGACAAAGCTTTCTTCGGGTTGGGGTGAACCTCAATCATGAGAGAATCAGATCCAGCTGCGATCGCAGCCATTGCCATTGAAGGTACAAACTCAGACCAACCTGTACCGTGACTGGGATCAATCATAATTGGTAGGTGAGTCAGCTTTCGCAAAACTGGCACTACCGATAAATCCAGGGTATTGCGAGTGAACTGGCGGTCAAAGGTGCGAATTCCTCGCTCACATAAAATTACATTCGGATTTCCCGCCGCTAAAACATACTCGGCAGCCATCAACCAGTCTTCAATAGTAGCCGCCATTCCCCGCTTTAAGAGAACTGGCTTCGGTTGTGCGCCTACTTTTTTGAGCAAGGAGAAATTCTGCATATTCCTTGCCCCTACTTGGATCATATCGGCAACTTCCACGATTTTATCCAGATCAGCTGCGTCCATGACTTCTGTAATGATCCCCATTCCGCTTACTTCCCTAGCCTTGGCTAACAATTCCAAAGCACTCTCGCCGTGTCCTTGGAAGGCGTAGGGTGAAGTTCGGGGTTTGTATGCACCACCGCGCAAAAACTTTGCTCCCGATGCCTTAACGCGCTGGGCCGTTTCTACAATCATTTCTTCGTTTTCTACAGAGCAAGGGCCCGCAACCACTACCAAGGGATGGTGTTCACCAAATACAACTGGCCCATCGGGAGTGTCAACCACCACCTCAGACGCTTCCCCATGACGGAATTGACGACTAGCACGTTTGTAAGGTAGCTCTACTCGCAACACTTGCTCAATCCAAGGGCTAACTTCCTGAATTTGTAGCGGGTCTAAGTCGGCGGTCTCACCTACTAAGCCAATAACCACTTTATGCTTACCCACAATTTTTTCTGGTGTCAGCCCCCAGCTAGTTAATTCTTCGCTGACGCGATTTATTTCCGCCTCTGGGGAACCGATTTTCATTACGACAATCATGTGAAATTCCCTTTTTAGTTGAGTTGCTTTCTAAGGGGCTTAACCTTCTGATTTTGTAACTATAGCGCTCAGTGGATTTATTGCTGAATGTTGGGTGTAAAAGAAAATCATAAATTTTAAATTAGCAATGTTGAAGTTATCAAAACACTTCAACATTCAGGCTAAAATTTACCCAACATTGCAGTCTTCTATTACCTGAGCGCTGAGTATCATACGTTCTTTTGCCGAGTTTCGCGCCAAACAGCGACCATTCTTCCCCAGTTTGTGCCGAACTCACCCAAACCGTGCCAACTACCGATTCTTTCTTCATCCCAAGAGGCAGAGAGAACACCATAAGTGATCCCCAACACTCCCAAACCGAAAAAACCCATGTTTACCAATAACACGGCAATAGGAGCTAGTTTGATGCCGGTATAGGTGGGCAGCAGATAGCTAACAACCAGGGTGGTAATGCCCAAAGCTGTCGGTATACCACAAAATCCAGCTACTCGCCGAATCATCCGCTGGCTAACAACTTGCGGAATTGCCATCTCTTCTTTGGTGAAAGGTGGCTGCTTGCCAACCTGTTTACCAGATTCCTTTGGCTGTGCTGGTGGCTGATTCTTAGCTTTTGCTGGTTTTTGGCGCTTTTTGTTTGGTTCAAAAGGCAAGCGACTGCGTTCAGATTCTTCAGCAGACATAAGCGATGTCCTTAACCACGAATTCCCAAGCGGCCAATCAAAGCTTGATATTTTTCCCGGCTTTCTTGTTGAACATAAGATAGAAGGCGTTTGCGCTGACCAATCAGCTTTAACAACCCTCTGCGAGAAGAATGGTCTTTTTTATTCGCTTGGAGATGTTGGCTGAGGCGGTTGATGCGCTCAGTTAACATGGCGATTTGAACATCGGCAGAGCCGGTATCAGTTTCGTGAACTTGGTAGTTAGAAATGATTTCTTGTTTGTGCTGTTGCGTCAGGGCCATGATCGATTCAATTTCCGATTTTTCTAAATTTATGCAGCAGTCTCTCATAATATCACAGCCCTCAAGCTGTAGGGTGAATCCACTTGACTGCTACTATTGGGAAACAAATATTTTGGCTGTGTAGGGTTGTAGGTCAGTAACCATACCATCATCCCCAGTTTCTACTTGATAGTTGGCGAACCAATCTTGCCAATGTTCAGCAATGGGGAAGTTGGGAAGATGATATTGAGTTAAATTTTCATCAGAAAAATTTACTACAACTACGACTTGAGAATCTTGCCCATCCCAACGGGCATATGCTAAAATTCTTGCCTCTACATCTTCGTGGAAAAAGTCTATATAATCACTTTGCAAAGCTAGGTTCTTTGTACGGAGGGCAATGAGTTTTTTGTAATACTCAAATAAATCGTGGTTTTCGGTTTTTTCTAACAACGGCCAAGCAATTTTCTTTGGTTGAGTAACGCTTTGGCTTTTGCGCTTATGTTCACCAAATTCTTCTCCCATCCACAGCATTGGTACACCCATCGCTGTCATCAATAGCACAGCGGCTAATTTGGCTCGTGTAAATGCTGCTTCATCAAAGATACCCGATTCGCCTAATTCTCTAAATAAACGTTCGCGATCGTGTGTTGCCAAATAATTTATCGCATTTGTAGCAGTTTTATAACCCTGCCGTCTGGGTTCTAAGACCTGCTTGAGATTTTCTAAGTCAAATTTTTCACCGCAAATATGTGGAACTATAAAGTAGTGAAAACTTTCATGCCAGCAAGCATCCATTGGCCCTTCTGGTGCTGTGACTTTGCTGGTGTCAGGAATGTGTTCGGCAATATTGTAAAACGGCTTGCGGACACTATTGTTTTTTGCTTGTTGGGCAAGCCAGTCCATAAATTCAAAGTTAGCTAATTGGCGCACTGCATCATAGCGGATTCCGTCAATGTGATACTCTTGCACCCAAAAGCGCACTACATCCCCGATATATTTCCAAGCAGGTTTAACGTCTAATTCTTCGTCATAGTTATCGTAGTTCAACTCTGGCCCCCAGTAATTTTCTGGGTCTTCGGGATAATGCATGTGTTCGTAGTACCAGTAATTTCTATCAATTAGCATTAACGGGCACTCTTCATCAGTATGGTTATAAATTCCATCAATGAAAACCCGAATGCCTCTACTATGGCACTCATCAATAAATCGCTTTAAATCTGCTGTTGAACCATAGCTAGATTCTGTAGCGAAGAAGTGACGTATTTTGTAGCCCCAGCTATAATCTCCAGGATACTCATTCACTGGCATTAATTCAATTGCATTAATGCCTAATTCTCGTAGGTAATCTAACTTTTCAATAGCATCTAAATATTTTCCTCGTTTCTCACTATCAACCTCGCCGCCAGTAAAATCAGCAACGTGCATTTCATATATTATTAATTCTTTATTTTCTGGTAATGGCGTATCGTCATGCTGCCAAATATAACTATCAACGATTCGCTTACCATTTTTAATCTGCAATACACCGACTTTTTTTTGTTCATCAACGTCTGTTGCATAAGGGTCGATGACTTCTACCCATTCATCAGGTGCAAAATTAGGACTTTTACTCTGAACACGAAATTTATATTGATAAATACCGTCCTCTAGTTCTGTTTGGGTGCGAAAATAACCGTCTTCTCCTTTTTCCATTGGGATTTCTTGCCATTCGGAAAATGACCCGATTAAGGCAGCTCCTTTGTTACGAGGAGCAAACAATTTAAATTCAATTAACTTTGCCATCTCAACCTGTTAGAAAATGTCTAGAGTTCCATTGAAGAAAATTTGCTTGTAGGAAACGACTGTTTTTGATTAAGAATAAAATCATGAATCCCCCCCATTTCCTGAAAAATGGGACTATTTCAACCCTATTTTCCGGGCGTTAGTTGGGGGATTCTGATAAAAATAGACATTACTAATCGATAAATATTGACTCCCCACTTAATTCAAATGCATCTAATTAAAGTTAGCTATTTGCTGAACCAACAGGTATAGAAGCATCAGCTATAGAAGCGTTCTGTAGGATAGGCCTGCGACTTTTTAGATCAAACTTGTAGCCATGTGGCAAGATATGAAGTTTAGCGCCGAAAATAGCTAAAGGCTCATCTTTCAAGATTTCGTCAATATTGTTATGTGTAGCTTCTGACTCATCAACAATTGTGACTGCACCTTCACCAATCACTTCAATTTGGTTATCGGTCACTACCATAGCGGTATTTTCGTCAATGCCAAATCCTAAGTCAGCAGGTTCTTGTAACAAAGCCGAAATTAAGCGTCCCAGGCGACCACGCTGTGAAAAATGCTGATCAATTACCACTCCTGGCAAAAAGCCCATACCAGGGCCCATGTCAACAATTTCAATCCGCGGATTTGTCTCCGAATCGCCTTCTACAATCATTTTGTCAGGCATTACGGCAGCACCCGCACTTGTACCAGCCACAACTATGCCTTCAGCAAACCGTCGGTGAATAGCTTCATCGAGTACAGTACCCTTGAGAATGCTGGTAATACGAGCTTGATCTCCCCCGGTAAAAAAGACTCCAGTTGCTTTCTCAATCGCTTCTAAAGCAGTAGATGAAGATGCATCTTCACGGCTTTCTGTATCAACTATACGAACACTTTCCGCTCCCAAGCGCTCAAACACTCTAATATAATTTTCTCCAACTTCTCTTGGGAGTTCTGTTGCCGCTGTCATAATGACGATACTAGCCTTCGTTCCCCCTGCCCGTCGCAGAAACTCCCGTAGAATTTGGCAATCTCCCTCTTTATCTTCAGCACCACCAATAATCACTAGTTGCCGTTTCATTTCGCTCGCCACCATGATGTCACCTGAGATTAGTTAATCCATTTCAATAAAACATGACAATTAGAACTATAAAATCGTCCATTTGGTAGATTCAAAAATTAACTTTAAAATTGTTGGTTATGTAGATATTTCCAATCTTCAAATTTAAAATAATAAATATTATTTTTCAGTAAAACATTAATTTTTATAAATAATATTAAAAAATCAGTTTAATAAGCCTCTAGAAAATTACTCTAGAGGCTTGTTTAATTATTTTTGCTCTTTACTCCAGCCATCAGCAGCAAAACATCTTCTTTTAAAATTTTGGCTTTATTGCCATGATTTAAACATCTACAGCCAGATGGTTATTATTTAATGAAGCCGACTTCTATAAAGCAAGTTAATTAAGAAAAAACGTGCTTGCTCTAATGGAAGATGCCTGGGTTTGCCCTGATATACTATTTGGTACTCGTTGCTGTCTGGGCCATCTCCATGACCAGAAATAAGCTTGTTGTGAAAAGCTTCATCAGCAAGTTGCCGAACTTCATTTCTCAGAGCAACTTGTGTGCTGTTCATACTTTCTTTGCTGTCTCCTAAGATCCTTATTATACGTATATAAAATTTTAGAGTAGCTCGCACCTTTCAAAGGTTATATTTTTTATGGGTGATATTGCTATGAAAACTATTCTTTGCCTAGTTCTGACTGAGTAATGAAAACTTATAGGGCTTGATTATACCCTTAGATAGCTGAAAAAGTCTGGCAGTAGGGTTAGGCTGTGCCAAGAAAGGTTGAGTTTTATACTCGGATCAGCAGCAAAGCGATCGCTCCCCAAAAACTAAGGAGAATTAATTGACAATCGATGAGTCTGGATAAACGCAATCAGCGTCCGGACTTCAGGGTGTTTAGCTAAAGGTTTATTATCAATGCTGCAAGAAAAAAGCACCGATGCAGTCCGCATCAATGCCAGAAAAACTGATGTATTCGATATTTTCCACTTCAACCATTACATTGGCGCAAACCCTTATTTGAATGTAGGGGCTTTAGTATTCGATTTTGTTGTGAGTGAGTATAGAAAACCTCTGCCTATTGAGGAGTATGTTTCAATTATTAGCGATCGCTACCCACATTTAGGCAATCAAGAATACGAATCCTATGCCCATTTGTTTGCCCAAACTGCATCAGAAGTAGGTAAGCTGGACATGGGTTTACACTTAAGCCGCTGGAGTGTAAAATCATCTTCAAATGATGTGCGTATTGCTCTAGAGTCGCTTCATGAACGCACTACTAAAGGAGTAGTCTACTTTGTATGGGACTGGTTTGAAGCCATAGACCGAGATGCAGACTTTCTATTTGATGAGGAGTTAGTGCGGCTACAAAATAGATTTCGACAATCTGTCTACGGTGGCCCTACAGTATACGCCTTATTGCGGACAGCCCACGCTAAAGGTATTCCAGTTTTTTACCTGTGGGAAGAAGGACTAATGCAATATGGTTATGGAAAAAACCATATTCGTGGTGTAGCAACAACTTTTGACTGTGATAGTCACATTGATTCTGACTTTACAACTCGTAAAGATGACTGCAAAGCTTTTCTACACACGTTAGGTTTCCCAGTACCAAAGGGCGATATTGTTGTATCCGAAAAGGAAGCCCTAGCAGTAGCAAGAGAAATTGGCTATCCCGTTGCAGTCAAACCTGTAGTCGGTCACAAAGGAATTGGTGTGACGGCTGATGTGCAGGACTCCCTAGAATTACAATCTGCTTATGATCGGGCACTTGCTGCGATTCCAGAAGAACAACCCACACGAATAATTGTGGAGAAAAGCATATCTGGATCAGATTTTCGCTTGCTATGTGTTGATGGTAAATTCATCGCCGCAACCGAACGCCGCCCAGCATCGATTGTAGGCAATGGATATTCAACGATTGATGAGTTAATTAGACAAGAAAATCGCAAACCTGCTCGTTTGGATACACCCACTTCGCCAATGAGCAAAATCCAGCGTGATGACGCGATGGAATTGTACCTAGAAGAACAAGGCTTGTCGTTGGATAGCGTCGTTGAGAAAGACCGCACTGTGTATCTGCGTAAAGTAGCTAATCTCTCAGCTGGCGGTATGAGTATTAATGCAACGCATACAGTTCACCATGACAATATTATTTTGGCGCAAGACATTGCCCAACACTTCCGCCTGACTTGCCTTGGTATTGATGTCATTGCTCCAAGTCTTTCAGAATCGTGGAAATCTGGCAACTTTGCCATCTTAGAAATCAACGCCGCACCTGGCATTTTGATGCATCTTAACCCTGCTATTGGAGAAAGCGTTGATGTACCTTCCCATATTCTGGGAACTTTCTTTGAGTCAGGTACAGATGCCAGAATACCAATTATCACCTTTAATAAAATTGCAGTTCAGGAACTGCAAGAAACGATTGACCATATTCTTTTGCAACATCCTGACTGGATAATTGGTGCTGTTTGCCGTGATGCAGTTTTCGTAAATCGCTCGAAAAAAGTAATCAGTAAAGATTACAACAGCAACATCCAAAGTTTGTTACGTAATCCAAAACTGGATTTACTGATTGCCGAGTATGGGGGAGATATCCTGGAAAAGGATGGTATGTTTTACCAGGGTAGTAACATGGTCGTTCTAGATAATCCCACTGAGCCTGAAATGATGTTAGTGCGGGATGTTTTTGATGGTTCTACTGTGGTGATTAGAAAAGGAAACGATATTTCTATTAGCCGCAAGGGTTTAATTGAAGATTACACCTTGGGAGAAGAGGAACCATTTACACGAGTTTATTTGAAAGAAGTTGGCACGGTTTTGTAAGTAGAAAATTAGGCGTTCTAGATATCTGCATAAGGAGGTGAATGTCATTATTACATAGCAATACATTACCTCCTCAAATTTAATTGAGGAGGTAAATTATTAGTTTGTATTGGTTTTGCGTACACCAATTTGATTTTGTGCTTTGCAATGCTTTCAGTATCTAAGAAAAGCTTTTTAAATTTAAATGGCAGAAATTTTTTGTTATACCATATCGATTTTTATCTTTATTTGTAATACGATACCCTACCTCAAAACAATCTTAAAAAGCCGCTAGATGCTTACTAGCGGCTGTAATCTGCGTATCACTAAAACTACTTAAGTTTTTCGTAGGCTGCTAAAATAATTTTTTCTGTTTCCTCCCAGCCAATACATTTATCAGTGACTGAAACACCGTATTGTAATTCCTCTTTTTTACAAGTAAGCGGTTGGCTACCTTCATACAAATTCGATTCCAGCATCATGCCAACTATTGAGGTATTGCCATCAACAATTTGTTGAGTAACGTCTTCAAATACAGAAGCTTGCCGTCTGTAGTCTTTATTTGTATTACCATGACTACAGTCAATCACGATTCGCGGTGGTAAACTTGCCTCTTTTAACTTTTGTTCCACTAGTTTCACATTTTCTGCATCGAAATTTGGCTGATTACCACCCCTTAAAATAACGTGACCGTAAGGATTGCCTCTAGTTTGAAATACGCTGACTTGTCCGTCTTGATTAATTCCTAGAAAATTGTGGGGGTTTCTAGCTGAGTGCAGGGCATTTAAAGCCACTTGAATGTTACCATCAGTCCCGTTTTTAAAACCCACAGGCATCGAAAGTCCACTTGCCATTTCACGGTGAGTTTGTGATTCGGTTGTGCGCGCTCCAATTGCAGACCAGGCAATTAGTTCACTAATGTACTGAGGTATAATCGGGTCTAGAGCTTCTGTAGCAGCAGGTAATCCTAATTCAGCAATTTGTAAAAGCAAGCTACGGGCAATTAATAAACCGTTTTCTACATGGAAAGAATCATCCATCTCAGGATCGTTAATTAAACCTTTCCATCCTACTGTTGTTCTGGGTTTTTCAAAGTAAACCCGCATAATCAACAGTAGTTTGTCTTGGACTTTCTCAGCCAGAATATTTAGTTTTTCTGAATATTCTAGTGCTGCTTTTGGATCGTGGATTGAACAGGGCCCAACTACTATAAATTTTCTTCTATCCTGGAAATCTAGAATTTGCTCTAATTCTTGTCTAGATTTCAAAACTGTGTGTTCAGCTAGTGGAGTTAAAGGTAATTTTGTTTTTACTTCGTTGGGAGTTAATAAGACGTGAGAATTCTCAATGTTGGCGTCGAATAATTGGTTGTGCATGGAGCAGAACTTGTGATTTACGCTGCTGTGTTCTAGCGTAAAAATTATATACACATTTTAAAGACAAAGTGTATTATAAAATTAAAGACTTTTTCTAAATTGCTACTGTATTACTATATAAAATAATAATTAAACGTGTTTAATTAGACCAAACAAGTGCGGATAATTCAGTTAGCCATATTAATATTGTAAATAAAAAGGGGGCAGTACTCCCCCCTTTTATTGGTTACTAAATAGATAAACCTGTAAAGGCGTATCTATTTATTGCCAAACAAACACTTTGGCTTCGTAGGGCCCTATATCAGTTATGATGCCATCATCACCAGCTTCGACATCATAATTACCTGTCCACTCGTGCCATGTGCCACTACAGGGAAAATTAGGAACATGATACTCAGCTAAGAAGTTTTCTGAGAAATTTGCTACAACAACTACACGAGAACCACCATCATTCCAACGGCTGTAGGCTAGGACTTTTGCTTCTGGATTTTCGTGGATAAAATCGATATTCTCTGTGTAGAGTGCATGACTAGTTTTACGCAAATTAACCAAGCCTTTATAGTATTCAAACAAACTAGAATTTAAGCCATTACCTAGTAATGTCCAATCAATTTTGGCTGATTCGGGTTGTTTGGGTTTGTATTCACCAAATTCTTCACCCATCCAAATCAAAGGTACGCCAACAGATGTTACTAGAATCGCTGTTCCTAACTTAACGCGTTTAAAGGCTTCTTCATCAAAAATATTACGATTACCTAGTTCCACCATAAGACGATCATGGTCGTGGTTGGTGAGGTAATTTACGACGTTGGTTGCACCCATGAAGCCTTGACGTTTACAGTCAATTACATCTTTGAGGTTTTCTAAATCAAAAGTATCACCACAAATGTGTTCTGTAATTATATAACGGAAACTGTCATGCCAGCAACCATCCATTGGGCCATCGATATTGGTAATGCTGGTAGTTTCAGGTATGTGTTCTGCAATATTGTAAAAAGGTTTAGAACCAGCAGCTTTTTTCGCTTCTTGAACAATCCAGTGCATGAAATCGTAATTGGCAATCTGCCGTGCTGCATCATAGCGAATACCATCTAAGTGATATTCTTCAACCCAAAATCTTACGGTATCACCGACAAATTTTCGTGCCGGATATGTGTCTAAATTTTCGTCATAGTGTTCATAATTGAACTCAGGCCCCCAACTATTATCAGGGTCACGAGGCTCGTGATGATACCAATAATCGTGGTCGATTTGTGTTAATGGGCTAGAAGCTTCTGAGTGATTATAAATACCGTCCATAATGACGCGAATGCCTCTAGCATGACACTCATCAATGAGGTTTTTTAACCCAGCTGTCGAACCATAACTGGATTCAGGTGCAAAAAAATGGCGGGGATTGTAACCCCAGCTATAATCACCTGGATATTCTTTAACTGGCATCAACTCAATAGCGTTGATTCCCAGTTCACATAAATAATCTAGTTTTTCAATAACGTGTTTATATTTGCCTCGTGCATAAGGATCATCTTCGCCACCAGAGAAGTCTCCAACATGCAATTCATAAATGATTAACTCGTGGTCAGCAGGTAGAGGTTTATCATCATGTTGCCAAACGTATGTATCGATAATCCTTTCGCCATCTTTAATCCGAACAATACCATTATCTTTACCGCCAAATTCGTCAATATCAGTTGCATAAGGATCTGTGACATCAACCCACTGTTCTGGTTCTAAAAACCATGAGTTTGATTGCACACGGAATTTATATTGATATTCCCCATCTTCTAATTCAACAGAAGTACGAAAATAACCATCATCACCTTTTTCCATAGGAATTTCTTTCCAGTCGGAAAAAGAACCAATTAATACTGCTCCTTTGTTGTAGGGTGCAAATAAATTAAATTCAATTGGCTTTGCCATATATGTGATTTTTGGAAGTAGAAATACTTGGTAAAAGTATTCTCTGATTTCCTATTAAATTAGCCAATCGTTCCCTAGAAATATTTAATTAAGCAATACGTCTATCTAAAGTAATAATTTTTTGATTTGGTGATTTTTGCTAAAAGAAAATTATTTAATCAGTTAAATACTTGCTGATTTTGAATACCAATATATTTTATAGTAAAAACTTTTGAGCATCAGTGCCGAGTGGTTTTTACTCATAAATAAAGTTTAAAAAGCAAATAATTAGCAGATATTTGAAGGCAAAATTATCATGATATGCCTAAATATCTGCTACTTAAAATTAGCCCAAGTCTTCGCTAGTTTGTTGGAGATAACTTAACAACCAATTCGCAGCTGTTGCCCTGCGAGTCTGCCGAGGGCCGAATTCGCCAATTTTGTAACCTTTAAAACCCAACTTTTCTTTGAGTATTTGTTTGTTGTGTTGAGGGATAGAACGAGTCAATTTGACTGTTGCAGGACGACTATCAATAAAATCTGGTGGTTGTGGGTACTCATCGCGCCATTCTGACGCTACTTCGCTAGTGTCCCATTGTTCATTTGCACTGTTGTAGCGATAACCTAAATAGTGCCATACTAAATGGTTGACTGTGGCATCATCAATTGTCTCATTGAGAATTGCCCAAATAGTTTCTGTATTGAGTGGTGGCAAGTTAGACATAAGCAAGTTGAAGTTTCAAATTGACGCATTAATAAATTGAGAATTGGGGATGTAGTTGATGGTTAACAGTTCTCTATGCATCCTAATAGCGATCGCAATCCAGGTAGTGAACAACAATTTATCACTATTAACCAGCTAGACTACTAAATATAGGGATAATTTTATCCCTAGCCACATCTGCGGTAAGAACCATCAGCCAAGACTCAGTTGTGCATTGACAAACCAAGTAGACTAAAAATCGTAAATAATAGACCAATCAATGCAGAATTTCACACCACACCCAAAGCTTATCCGTGCCCATTTAATCATTTCTGGCCGAGTTCAAGGAGTTGGCTATCGCTACGCCACAGTAGATACAGCTAGCCAGTTGGGATTAACAGGTTGGGTGCGAAATCTCCCTGATAGTCGAGTGGAAGCAGTCTTTGAAGGGTCACGAGAAGTTGTGGAAGAGATGATTCGCTGGTGTCATGCTGGCCCTCCAGCTGCTGTGGTGAAAAATGTTGAGGTTGAATACGAACAACCAGAAGGTTTACAGAGATTTGAAGTTAAACGGTTAGACTAAAACTTATACTTACGTAAGTGAATATTATTATCTGCAAGGTTGATGTATCCCTTACGGTTAAAGCTGGAGGTTTGTATGCCTTCCTGCATGAAAACGAAGTATAATATTTTCATCATTTATCCTGCTTTTTGTCAGAAAATAGTGAAATCGTCTGTTTGATTTCTTCACTCGGTAAAGTTTGGTTTAGAGTAGCTTATTGCATAAGCAACGATCAAAATTGAAGCTATATTTGTAGTATGCTCATCTGCGAATTAAGGTAATACCCATAAAGGATAAGCACTCATAATTAATTTTCGGATAAGTTAAATAGCTAAATTTTTGATTCAGTTATGTTAATGCAGTCTAAGGGTAAAAATCAAAGAATTGGGAGTTTGACTAGACTTGCAAGAGTAGGATTGAGTCTAGCATCTTTGAGTTTGGCTACAGCAAGCATAATTTCCTCCAAGCCAGTGGTAGCTAATGAAAACCAAAGAATGGCCACAGCATCTACGGAACTACCAGTAGTAAAATCGGCGGCTTTGGGTACGGATATGAATGTACCTTGGTCAAAGCCTGTAAGGATTGACGATCCTTTTGAAGGAAATTATCTGGGGATTTTTGACCGAAATTATTTCTGGCGAAACGTTATTGATAATAATGCTAGGGTTGACGTGATTAGCCTTTGGAGCCGGAATTCTGTTCGCCTTTTGTTAGCTTACCGCGATCGCAATTGCTCGTATGGTTCATACTACCACGCCTTTAGAGCAATACCGGAGTGTTTAGTATCTAATAACACACTAAAGATTACTAATCTCTATATTAAACTAGGCGATCGCGTCTTTCGTTTAGAAGGAAACAACAGTAGATTTAAAGTCAGCAACGAGTTAGCAACGGCTCTCAAAAATTCACCTGCTCAAAATGTGAGTATTAGACTTTTATCAGAAACTGGAGAATCGGTAGATAGCGAAATAGGTAAAAAAACTGTAGAAGCTTGGAAAGCTATTTACTGAAGAAGGTCTCGAAGAAAAATTCACATCTATAGCAACTGAAGAATGGTATATCATTTATGCTGAAAAATTAAGCTTTTTTAGGGATAAATTTGGGGTAAAATGTCATTGTTTGTACCCCGATTTCAAATACTTATTGACCTTAGCGCTTCTAAAATACTGTCCATGCAGCTACTTCAAACAATCGACAAAGATTTTTCTGCTAGATTCAAAGCCCTTGTGAACGATCGCCGGGAAGCAACTGTTGATGTTAGCGGGACAGTAAGAGATATTCTATCTGATGTCAAAGTGCGTGGTGATGCCGCAGTCAAGGATTATACAAGCCGCTTTGACCACTTCAACTTACAGTCTTTGCGTCTGAGTAATAGCTTTATTGCCGAACACGCAGCCCAATGTTCCCCTGATGTGAAAGCAGCATTAGAGGTGGCTGCTGAACGGATTGCGGTTTTTCATCACAAACAATTGCCGCTAGATATTGGCTATACCGATGCCGTAGGGGTCAAGCTCGGATTAAATTGGGTAGCACTGGCTACCGTGGGGATTTATGTTCCCGGAGGGCGAGCCAGCTATCCTAGTTCTGTATTGATGAATGCCTTACCTGCCAAAATTGCCGGGGTGGATAGAATTGTCATGACAGTACCGATGCCTCGCGGTGAAATCAATCCCGCAGTACTCGCAGCAGCGCAAATTGCTGGCGTGACAGAAATCTACGGTATTGGTGGGGCACAAGCAGTAGCAGCACTAGCTTATGGAACAGAAAGTATTGCTCCTGTCGATAAAATTGTCGGCCCTGGTAATGCTTATGTTGCTGAAGCAAAACGACAAGTATTTGGCAGGGTGGGAATTGACAGTATTGCAGGCCCATCAGAAATTTTAGTTGTCGCAGATAGCAAAAATGATCCAAACTGGATTGCTTGGGATTTGCTCTCACAAGCAGAACATGATCCCAGTGCGCAGTCAATTTTGATTACGGATTCTGAAACATTTGCTCAGGAAGTGATCAAGGCGGTTGAGCAGATTTTGACAAATTTAGCTACCAGGGAGGTGGCTACTGCCAGTTGGCAACAACACGCAGCCATAATTCTTGTAAGTGATTTGATAGAAAGTATTCCCCTAATAAATCAGCTAGCTCCAGAGCATGTGGAATTGTGCGTAGATAACCCACAATTGCTTGCTAACCAAATTAAGTGTGCTGGTAGCCTGTTTTTGGGACGCTATACACCAGAAGCAATTGGCGATTATTTAGGTGGGCCAAACCATGTGTTGCCTACAGCACGTTCTGCCCGCTTTGCCTCTGGCTTGAGTGTCTACGATTTTCTCAAGCGGATTACTTATTTGGAATGTAATCAACAGGCATTGGAAACAATAGGCAAAGCAGCTATCACCCTAGCAGAAGCAGAAGGTTTACCAGCTCATGCAGGTAGTGTGGCTGTGCGGTTAACTTGAACGGATAAGTGTTTGGAAAGTCCAATACTAGATTCATCTCATCACAGATGCCTGCAACTATGCCTTACTTGGTCAATATCCTGTACCCTGATATCTAATGGCGATGCTGTCATGCTTCTAAAATGCAGCATTTACGATCGCACCTGCGGAATCTGGGTTACAACCCATTACCGATGAGAATGAAAGGGGCCCAATAGTAGGGGTGGCTAAGGTTATTGCTAGCTGGTTTTAATTGACTATTGTCAGGGATTGGGTCTAATACTATGCCCCGCTTTTGGCTCAAAGCTTCGTAATTTCCAGTAATTAATGCTATTTGGGCTGCTTGTAAAGCTTCGGCTTTGGTGGTGTTAGGCTTTTGGAGCGCAGTATAGAAAGCATCCATTAAATTTTGCGTCCCCCCATCGTCAACAGACCATAAGCTGGCGATCGCGGCTCTGGCTCCGGTTCGTTGTATTTGGTAGCCAAAGCCCAAAATTTCTTTACCATCGCCTAATTTGTCCCCCAAGCCGGTTTCGCAAGCACTTAGCACTACCAAATCTACGTGAGGTAGGTTCCAGTTTTGCACATCACGCAGGGTAACATACTTGCCATTACCAAACACGATAAAAGAATCTTCTGGCTGACCAACTACAAAAGCGGCGTGAGTTGCCAAATGCACAATGTTGTAGTCATTCATTGAATAAACAATATCTGGGTTGAATTGGTCATCTACTAATTTCTTGGTATCACGAATTGTGGCTGCTATTCCTTCCACTTCCTGACCTGCGAACTGTAGCCCTTGAAAAGTAAAATCTTGTTTGCCAATTTTGATATTGACGCTACGTTGAGAATTAGCAAATGCAGCAGCTAAAACTTGCAATTGTGGCTGTGGTTTAGTGGTGAAATTGGTCAGGCTCAGAGCAGTAACATTATTGACGCGGAAGCGTTGCACCAGCCATTGCTTACCATCGTATAAAGCAGCTAAAGGAATGTAACGCAGTTTGCCATCGGGAGCGTAAATGATGGTTTTTGTTTTCGCTTCAGCTAGGTCTTTTTCGATAGGTTTAATTAGCCATTCATAAAGTTGACCAGCAGAAACTTTCGGCTTACTAGTGGGATTTTGCAAATCACGACGGTATTTCTCAATAACGCTGTTCAGTTGTTCTTGAGTAACAGCAACTGTACGATGAATTGGAGGCCCATAAGGAGTTGCTAACACTAGTTCCAGACGGTCTTTAAGAACTAACGGATAAAGAATTACTGCATCTTGCTGGAGCCGCTGAAGATTGTTCTGAATGGTTTTTACTTGAGTTTCTAAGTTGATATTTTCTCCACCAGTACTTTGTTGTAACTCTGCCACTAGTTTTTCCACTTCTGGATTTTTGATAAATTCACCAAACTGTTTACGAATATCTGTTTGAAATTTCCTCAATTCAATAATTCGCTGTTGTTGGGTACTCGTTCTTTTACTTGAGGGTTGAATCTTTTCTAGTGTGTCTAATTCCTTACCCAATGCTACTGCTTTATCAAGGATGGCGTTGGTACTGGGGTCAGTTGATGGTTGCGGCGAGCTAGTTCTCTGGCTAATATTCAGATAATCTTTTAACTCTTGTAGTTTGAGCAAATCCAACACCTGCCGTGCTTGGGCTATCTGACCTTGAGAAAGTAACAAATCTGCTAATTCTCGGTAAGTATCTGCCTTAGTTTCGCCTTTGCGACCAGCTTGTAGAAAGGATGTTTGCAACTGTGGAGGTAAACCTTGAATTTTTTGCCGCACTTGCTCTAGCCCACGAACAGCTTTTTGATAGTATTCAATAGCCTTCTGTGGCTGATTCAAACTGCGATAAGCGCGTGCTAAACCTGTAAAAGCACCAGCACCACTACCTGGGATATTGGGAGTGGGATTTGTTTTTAATGCTTCTTCATAAAAAGATATCGCCTTTTGAAGTTGTCCCGATTTGCGGTAAACATAACCTAAGTGGCCTAAAGCACTAGACTCTAGCGATCGGAATTTTAGCTTCCTCACAATAGTCAATGCTTCTTGGGCTGTAGCAACAGCTTTTGGATAGTCTTGTAACCCTTGATAACCACCGCTCAAACTCAATAGTGCAAAAGATTTCATTACAGGACTTTTACTTTGCTCAAATGCGGCTGTTGCTTGTTGTGCCAGTTCTATTGTTTTTTGGGCATTTCCTTGGTGATAATAAATACCGCCTAAGGATAGCAGTGCAATACCTTCCATTAAATGATTTTGCGTTTTGCGAGTAATTGTCAGAGTTTGTTGATAAAAAGAAATTGCTTGTTGATAGTCTCCTAAATTAGTGTAAATACCACCTAATGAAGGTAGGGCTAGTAATTCTGCCATTGGATTTTTGATTTCTTGGGCAATAGCTAAACTCTGTTTGGCAAACTCAATAGCTTTGGGGTACTCTTGGAGACCCATATAAGTAAGACTTAAGTAACTCAAAGCCATCGATTCAAAAAAACGGTTTTTATTTTCCCGCGCAATAGTCAAGCCTTGTTGTAGTAACTCGATGGCTTTTTGATCATCATTTTGTCCAGCAGAGTAAGCAGCGCCTAAAATAACTAATGCTAGTCCTTCCAAATCACGGTTTTTAATCTGCTGTCCATTTTTTGAGGGATTTTCTCCTCTGGCAATTGCTAAGGATTGTTGACTCAATTCAATGGCTTTAAGATAATCTCCCTGTGCTAAATAAATAGCAGCAATATTTACCGAAACAGCACTTTCAAATTCAGTTCCTTTAGTAATGGATAACGCTTGTTGAAGTAGCTCAAATCCTTTTGGCAAGTTACCCATGTAGTTATAAGCACTTCCCAAAAGCATTAAAATCTTGCCCTCGTCAGCACGATTTTTCGTTTCCCTTGCTATTACTAGGGCTTGCTGAAAGTAGTTAATGCCTTGGGGTAAGTTTCCTAATTGGAATGAATAAGCCCCGCCGACTTGCGTTAGTGTATTTTGTTCTAAATCTCGGTCTTTGCTCTCCCTCGCCACTTTTAGGGCTTGTTGATAATAGGTAATTGCTTGAGGTTCGTTTTTCATATCACTAAAAGCATTACCTAAATTTGTTAGCAATTTTGTTTGTCTTTCCCAGTCTTTAATTTCTTCAGCAATAGCTAGTGCTTGCTGATAGTATTCAATCGCTTTTTGGTATTTCTGTAAATTATAATTAGCCAGACCAAGACCTCTCATAGAGGTGAGTTGATATGGTCTATTTTTGATTTCTTGAGCAATAACTAATGCTTGCTGAAAATATTCAATTGCTTTGGGGTAATCTTTAAGTGAATCGTGGTAAATGCTACCTATATCATTCAATAAATCAGATTCTTTATCGCGCTTCTTTAAATCCCGCACAACTGCGACACTTTGCTGATAATAATCAATAGCTTTTGCATATTCTTGCAATGAATTATAAGCCTTACCGAAGCCGTAAGCTAGGATTTTAAATTCACTTTCACGGTCTTTAATTTTTCTTGCGACTATTAAAGCTTGTTGAGAAGTATTGACTGCCTTATGGTATTCTTTAAGATAATTATAAGCGTCACCTATAGTAGTCAAAGTATTTAATTCACAATCAGGCTTGTTAGTTTTTCGCTCAATTGCTAGTGCTTGATTATAATACTCAATTGCTTTACTATATTCTTCCAAGTTTTGGTAAGCTCCACCAAGAGCATAAATATCGCGTGATTCACAATTGAGTTTGTTAATTTCTAAGTTAACCTTAATATTTTGCTGAAAGTAATCTATAGCTTTTGGCTTATCTTGCAGAGATTGGTAAGCTTTGCCAATGTTATATAAAATGTCAGATTCACGGTTTTTATTTTTGCTCTCGCGTGTTGGTAATAATGCTTGCTGATAAAACTTGATGGCTTGTGGATAATCTTTAAGTTTATAGTTGTAAACCTGCCCCAAGGCTTGCAGTGTTACAGATTGATATTCGATATTTTTTATTTCTCTTGCGATCGCCAGACTTTGCTGATAGTAATCAATCGCTTTTTGGGAATCATCTAAGGAATTGGAGTAAATATTTCCTATGCGATACAGGCTGTCTAACTCACCATCGCGCCGTTTTATTTCTCGTGAAATCGCTATAGTTTGCTGATAATAATTAATTGCTTTTTGATAATCTTTTAGTGAATTATAAAAATCCGCCAATCTGAATAGAGCAGAAGCTACTAAATAACCGTTATTAATCTGCCGCGCGATCGCCAAGCTTTGCTGAGAGTAATTAATCGCTTTCTGGTAATCTTTCAGCGAGTTATAACTATCCGCCAAACTTTTTATTGCGTTAATAGCTAACTTACGGTTGTTAATTTGCTGGGCAACTGCCAAGCTTTGTTGATAGTAATCAGTTGCCTTTTGGTAATTCTCTTGAGCATAATAAATATGACCAAAACGCCGCAATGCATCTGATTCAAGTTCACCGTTTTTAATTTCTCTTGCAATTACCAGTGTTTGCTGTTGGTAATCTAGAGATTTGGTGTACTCCTTTAAGGATTTGTACGCTACACCCAAAATACTTAAAGATTTTCCCTCTAATAGACGGTCTTTGATTTCCCGTGCAACTGCTAAACTTTGCTGAGAATACTCTATCCCTTTCTCATTCTTATCTGAGAAAACATAGCCACTACCTAAACCTTGTAAAGCCTTACCTTCTCCTTGACGGTCTTTTATTTCTCTATAAATAGTTAGTGCTTGTTGGAAAGACAGCAAAGCTGCTTCATATTGATTCTCATCAACCTGCTTAGTCCCAGTCTCTACTAGTCTATCTGCTTCTGCCTTACGGTTTTGTTGTGGTGGGGTGACTTTATCTGTATTTGGTGTTTGTGCTACAGCGCTGTAAATTTTTGGCTGTCCATACACAGTAGCAAGTATTAAAAATATCAGGGTTGCAATAATTGTAGAGAAGCGAACTGTACTGTTTGTACAAACTTTTAGAGGTCGATTCATAGGTAAGGCTGTCGAAAATTTGATGAGTGTCTGCTGTTTTCTACAGACACATTTCTCAGCCTTCCTTAAATGATGTAAGTGCGAGGCATTATTTTGATAATTTTTAACAATATGGGCTGCGATCGCAGTCTCTTAGCTTGAATAGTCGTAATGTTGAGTGCTGAGTGCTGAGTTACAGCATTTTTTCTAGAAACTGCTTGGCGCGATCGCACTGAGGATTGTGGAAAAATTCGCTTGGTGTGGTGTCTTCTGCCAAACATCCTTGATCGAGGAACATTATTCGGCTGGCGGCGACTCTGGCAAATCCCATTTCATGAGTCACAATTGCCATTGTTATCCCAGTTTGTGCCAAAGCTTTGATTACTTCTAGCACATCTTTAACCATTTCTGGATCTAAGGCAGAGGTTGGTTCATCAAACAATATCATCTCTGGTTCCATTGCTAGGGCGCGGGCGATCGCAACTCGTTGTTTTTGTCCGCCGGATAGTTTTGCGGGGTAAACATCCGCTTTCTCCACCAATCCTACCTGGCCAAGTAACTCTAACCCCTTTTGCGAAGCCTGTTTCTGATTTATTCCCCTAACTTTAATCGGGGCGTAGGTGACATTTTGCAACACCGTCATGTGGGGAAACAAATTGAAGTGTTGAAACACCATAACCAAGCGCTGCCGAACTTTGGCAATGTTTACCTTGGGAGCAGTAATTTCATATTCTTGAAAGTAAACTCGTCCTCTGGTGGGGCGTTCTAACAAGTTCATGCATCGCAGGAAAGTTGATTTACCTGAGCCACTTGGCCCTAGAATAGCTACTACTTCACCTTGGTAAATCTCAGTCGAAATATCTTTTAAAACATCGAGTTTACCAAAAGATTTACACAAAAACTCTGTACGAATTACAGCCTTACTCACTTCGTCTCAACCTCCTTTCGAGTGTAGATGCACCAAAAGTTAGACCCATTACCAAAACATAGTAAATTAACCCAGCAAACAGCAGAGGTTCAAAATATATATATTTATTAGCTCCCACGATTTGGGCACTGCGTAAAATTTCTACCACGCCAATAGTTGAAACTAAAGCAGAATCTTTCAAAAGTCCAATCGTTTCATTCACCAAAGCCGGGAGAATGTTCTTCAATCCTTGAGGCAAAATAATGTCCCACATCATCAACGAATAGGGAACACCCATAGACATTGCTGCTTCACTTTGTCCTTTATCTACTGCTTGAATTCCACCCCGGATAGTTTCTGACATATAAGCCCCAGAGTTGAGAGTAAATGTTAATACTCCCGCCTGTAATGCTGGGATATCATAACCAGTCAGCTGGGGTGTTGCGTAGTAAACCAATGCCAACTGCAACAACAATGGTGTGCCTCGAAATACAGAAGTGTAAGCGTTGGCTAACCAGCCTAGTGGCTCTATATTAGAAATTTTTAATAGAGATAGTATTGTTCCCCAAATTAAACCAAGTAATACTGATAACAGTGTAAATAATAAAGTTAAGGGTATTCCCTGAAGAATAAATGGCAGATCGGGAATGATTCTTCTAAAGTCTAAATTCAATCCACCTTGAGGTGCGGGTGCTGTTGAAGATGCGGCGTTGGCTGCGGTGTTGAGGGAAAACCACTTCGTTGCTAATTTTTCTAGTTCGCCTCTGTCCTGCATTTGCTGAAGGACTTTGTTAAAAGATTGTACTAAAGGGGAACCTTTAGGAAAAGCGATCGCCGAACCTGTAGCCTCTTGCGCTGAGGGAATTACATTAAATTCTAAATCTGGGTTAGCTTGAGCAAATCCCTTAGCCACAGTATCTTCGACAATAGCAGCATCAATTCGCCCAGATTTAATTTCTTGAATGACTTCAGGAACTTTGTTAAGTTGCTTTAATTGAATACCTGTAATTTTTTGAGCTAATTTTTTAGCATTTTGCTCTTGAATTGTCCCCAATTGTACGCCAACTTTTTTACCTGATAAATCTTCTGGTTTTTTTAAATTACTACTCTTAGGAGCAACAATTGTATCTTGCGCTTGGTAATAGATGATCGAGAAATCAACATTTTTGCGTCGTTCATCTGTAGGCGTCATCCCAGCCATTACGAAATCAGCACGATTTGCTTGCAGTGCAGGAATTAAGCCGTTAAAATCCGACTCCATCACCTTGAGTTTAAACCCCAGTTCCTTAGCAATGGTATTAGCAATATCAATATCAAAGCCAACTATTTTCCTTTCACCACCCTTAGTGTCGTAATACTCATAAGGAGGATAATCCGGTGAGGTAATCAGCGTCAGTGTATCTTTACCAACTGACGAAGCTGCTTGTAGAGGAAAGCTATGCTGGGTAATGGTAGTGATTGCTATCATTGCTACAAATAGCAGCATAAATAGCAATACTTTGCGTTTTTTCATTTCTAAACACTAACACTCTAAGTTGATCTACACCTTGGACTTCGATTCTGCAATGCCCAAATTTTATTCATCATATTGCAGTAGATCTAACCTTAGACTTTAGAAACGTATCTGGCAATCTGATATTATTTAAGTTGGCTATAAGAATGAAAAAGGCTTGGCAATTACCAAACCTTGTCAATAGAAGTGAAAGACTCACATCAATTAAATCATCCTTACCTTTAGTAGTTCATCTACCTTTGGGAAGTTTATATACGCCTTAAAAAGTGATTTGGCCTAATATTTGAGCAAGATGAAAACGCTTTAACCGATTTAGTCCACTCAAGTAGACTGAAATAGTTAGCGATCGCGATTTTGTGCATACCATGCGAGTTCATGGGCGGTATATGCGAAACAAAATTGATCCGGCGTTGCATCAATGCGGGATGAATTAAAATTTTATATCAAGGCTAAAGATTTATTCTTTGCGCCTTTGCGCGAAAAAAAATTCATTCCATCAATCAGCAACGCCTCAAATAATAGTTCTATCTCAACTACCTGCCCAAGCAAGACACAACTCGCGAAAATGATCGCCCCGGACTTCAAAATTAGGATACTGATCGAAACTCGCACAAGCAGGAGATAACAAAACTACAGCAGCTTGATGCTGTTTGGCTAACTCGGCTCCTCTAGGAACAGCCTTCTCCATTGTTTCAACAATTTCATAACTAGAATACCCTACCTCTTGCAGGCGTTGGGCAAATGCAGGTGCAGCATTACCAATTAATAAGACAGCGGCTGCTTTGGCTTGAATTTTTGCTAACCAAGCAGTGTCATCACCTGCTTTAGCTTCGCCACCAGCAATCAATATTGCTGGATTTTTAACCGATGCTAAACCAACTTCAGCAGCATCGTAGTTAGTGGCTTTGCTGTCGTTGATAAAATCTATACCTTCCCAAGTGCAGATATGTTCTAAACGATGGGATACACCGGGAAATTCTCGAATTGCATGGGAAATCGCATCACGATTAATACCCCCCAACCGCGCCGCAGCTACAGACATCAATAGATTTTGCTGGTTATGTTCTCCCACCATCCGTAAAGCAGAAACTTCCACAATGGGTTCTGGTGTAGCTGTGGGAGCCAACTTTTCGACAACCCAACCATCTTCGATGTAAAAGCCGCGTTCTCCAATTAGGTAATCTTTACCTTTAACACTTGTCCAGTAAGCGTCAGGCCAATGACTTGCACCCAATTTGCTTAAGTACGCATCATCACCATTGAAAACTTGCAATTGAGACTGACGTAATAACTTAGCTTTAATGTCGTAATAGTTCTCTAATGTCTTGTGGCGGCTGAGGTGATCTGGTGTGAAAGTTGTCCACACACCGATGCGAGGAGTGAGGGTGACAGATGACTCTATTTGATAACTGCTGAGTTCGGCAATTACCCAATCAGGATGTTTTTCGGCTAAGGCAACTTCGCAAGCAGCGTAGCCAATGTTACCGCAGGCGGGGGCATCTAAACCCGCTGCTTGAAAAATAGCGGCAATTAAAGCAGTGGTAGTAGTTTTGCCGTTAGTACCTGTAATTCCTACCCAAGGTTGCGATCGCAGATGTCGCCAAGCGAGTTCCATTTCCCCAATAGTTTCAATGCCTAATTCTCTGGCTTTGAGTAATAAAGGAATATCCCAAGGTACACCAGGACTAACGATAATTAATTGTGGTAAATCAGACTCATTGAATTCCAGGGAATACCCCAGTTTCACGGTAATTTGCTCGGTAGCTAGTTCTTGTTGTTGTTGAAGGAGGGCTTCGGAGGTGTTGCGATCGCTTAGTTCCACCTCCCAACCTTCCCTTTTCAACAATCTGGCCGCAGCAATGCCGGACTTTCCTAATCCAATGACAGAAGCTCTAGGCATAGATTGTATGTAGCAGAGATCCCTGGTTAAGCACTAATCATAGTAGCGTTTCTTGGTAAAAATTACACCTATATTTTGTTGATTTAGACTACAAATTTTTGACGATCGCACCAAAGTCAGCTAAAACACGGGCATGGTTGCGAAGCAAACCAAGTAAATTTAACCGATTACGCTTAATTTCTGGATTGGAGTCCATCACTAATACGCTCTCTGGCCCATCAAAAAATTTACTAACAGTAGGAGTAATTTTTCCTAGAGATGCTACTAACAGTTGGTAATTTCGTGATTGCTGCGCTGTTTGAGTTTGCGGCACTAACTCGACTATGGCATTGTAAAAAGCTTCTTCAGACGACTTTTGAAATAGTTCTTTTTGAACTAATGCTGTTGGTTCTAATTGTTGTGTATCCAAATCTCCTTGGGCTGCCAAGCGTGTGGAACGGTTAACAGTTTCGTAGATGCGGTCTAAAGTACCATCTTGACGAATTTGCTGGAGGTATAAAGCGCGATCGCGCACATCTAATAAATCCTTTAACGCCCGTTCTGTATATTCGGGGTCATTCTCTCCTAACACTGCATTTACGAGGTCATAATCAATTTGTTTTTCTTCTTGCAGTAGAGTACGGATACGTTGCAAGAAAAATTCTCGCAAAGCTGTAATTAATTGCGCTAAATCTTTATTATGTACTGTTACAAAATCTGTTGCTATTTGCTCCAATAAACTTGCTAAATTAATTGGTAAATTAGCTGACCATGTAATGTTAATTACAGCATTCGCTGCCCGTCGTAAAGCAAAAGGATCGGAAGAACCGGAGGGTATTAAACCCAACCCGAATATACTTACCAAAGTGTCCAATCGGTCTGCTAAACCAACAACTTGACCTGTCAAAGTTTCAGGTAAGATATCATCGGCTCCTCTAGGCAAATAATGCTCAAAAATTGCCCTAGCAACTTCTGCGGTTTCGCCACTAGCTAAAGCATACTTCTCTCCCATTACTCCTTGTAATTCAGGAAATTCGTACACCATTTGAGTAACTAAATCTGCTTTACAGAGCAAAGCTGCCCTCAGAATATTTTGACGCTGATTTTCTGCTAATTGCAGTTGATTGGTGATCTGTTCAGCAATCTTGACGATTCTATCTACCTTGAGGCGCAGCGAACCTAAATCTTCTTGAAAAGTGACTTTTTCTAATTGTGGTAAATAGCTTTCTAAAGGTTTAGCTAAATCAGTTTTGTAAAAAAATTGTCCATCTGCTAATCTGGCACGGATGACTCTTTCATTACCGACAGCAATGATATCTGCTTTGCTGGGGTTACCGTTAGAAATGGTGATGAAATAAGGAAGTAATTCTTTGCTATTGGCAGCTTTGAAGACAGGAAAATAACGTTGGTGACTTACCATAACGGTGGTAATCACCTCAGTAGGTAAAGTCAAAAATTGTGCTTCAAATTTACCCATAACAGTAGAAGGATATTCTACTAAGTTTGTCACTTCCTCTAATAAATCAGGGTAGATTTCGGCATAACCATTTAACTTTTGCACAGATGCGTGAACTTGCTCTTGAATGATGTTTGCGCGTTCATCAGCATCAACTATGACGTAGGCAGAGCGCAGCGTGGTAACATAATCAGTAGCTTGGGAAATTGTGACCGTTTCTGGATGTAAAACACGATGCCCACGGGAGATGCGATCGCTTTTCACTACCTTAGAAGCATTGACTAATTCAATTGGCAACAACGCCTCATCTAACAAAGCGACCAACCAACGAATTGGTCGAGAAAACCTCACATCTCCATCACCCCAGCGCATCAACCGCTTTCCTTCTAAACCCGAAATCCACTGGGGTACTAGTTCGGTTAAAATTTCCGCTACCGGACGACCGGGAATGCTTTTCTTGACAAAAACAAATTCCCCTTTATCAGTTGGACGAACTTGCAGCGCATCGACTTCTACACCTTGCTTTTTAGCAAAGCCTGCTGCGGCTGGTGTTGGTTTGCCATCTTTAAAAGCTGCTTGTGCGGGAGGCCCTTTAATTTCCTCTTCGCGGTCTGGTTGCTGAGATGGTAGACCTGTGATGAGTACCGCTAGACGGCGAGGAGTACCATAAACTTCCACAGCATCGCTAGTTAGGCTGTTTGCTAAAAGACTTTGGGGAATGAGCGATCGCCACTGTACGATAGCATCACGGAGAAAGCTTGCAGGTAGTTCTTCTGTTCCAACTTCTAATAAAAATGCAGGCATAAGACATTATGTGTAAAACAGCGAGTTTCAACAGTTTACCTCGCCTGTAATGCTGACGGGTTGACTTGGGAAACAAGCAGATGTCGATTAACACTTTATTTGTCGTCGTTAACTGATTAATGTCATCATTAACAAATTAATGTCGCTGTTGTCTCCTCACTCTCCAAAATTTCATCAACATCATTCGATCTGCCAAAAGCTAAAGATGCATTAACCTCATCGGAGTTTAGCGTTTCACTCATAAAGAAACTCCACCGCTTGGAATCCTTGAAATCTTTGATTTGGAAATACTTGAAGCTACTTCTGACAAAAAGCAAAGTTCACACCCTAAGCCGGCTATGTGATATTATCTAACCTGCTGTAAAGCTACGAAGTGGGCAAGCTGAACGCTAAAGCCACACGAGCGCTGATCTTACAACTAGAGAGAACGAGGCTTCAGTAAAACCATGGAGTACAGATTATCGTCAGGGCACAACGGCCGTTGTGCCCCATTGTGTTATAAGGACGCGTTTTGTAACTCAGCCGTGCGTACAGAAAGCTGCTGTGTCTGGTTACCTCGTTGCACTTTCACTTGCAACGCTTGACCGAGGCGACTACTTTCTACAAGATTTTGCAACTGTTCAGCTGTAGTAATTGTTTGCCCATCAATTTGCACAATTACATCTCCACGCCGGATACCCGCAGATGCGGCTGGAGAGTTCGGTACAACTCGCATCACTAAAACACCGTTAACTTCAGGGATTTGAATCGGAGAGTTGGGATCGGTGTTGTTTTGCTTGGCTAGCTCAGGAGTTAAAGTTAGCATTTGCACGCCTAAATAAGGGTGAACCACTTTACCTTCACGTTGCAGTTGAGCTGCGATCGCTTTCGCTTTATCAATGGGAATAGCAAATCCGATCCCCATCGCATCGGGGCGAATAGCTGTATTGATCCCAATCACTTCACCTTGACCATTCAAGAGAGGCCCTCCAGAGTTACCAGGGTTAATCGCGGCGTCAGTTTGAATAAACTCTAAGCGTTTGTCTGTAATGCCAACTTGGGCGCTAGAACGTTTGAGGGTGCTGACAATTCCCAAGGTAACGGTATTATCAAATCCTAAAGGATTACCAACTGCGATCGCCCAGTCTCCTACCTGTACATTACTAGAAGAACCCAAAGGAGCTACTGGTAAATCGTTACCAGCATTAATTTTCACTACTGCCAAATCTGTAACTTCATCAATGCCTTGAACTTTGCCGTCAAAGGTGCGACCATCCTTAAGCCGGACTGTTACTCTATCAGCTTTATCAACTACGTGAGCATTAGTCAGAACTAACCCACTCTTGTCAAGAATGAAACCAGAGCCAAGACCGCGCAATTGCTCTGTAGGCATTTGTTGGGGGAAACCGTCACCAAAAAATCGCCGGAAAAAAGGGTCTTCAAGAAATGGATCGACACGCCGAGTAATTGTACGCTCTGTATCAATCCGTACCACTGCTGGCCCAACACGATTAACTGCTGCGGTGACAAAGCTACTAGCGCCTATCGCACCCGAAGCGGGCGATTGTCGTTGAGCGATCACTTCTGGCGTATCCGCGATTTTAGACTTTGGTGCTGGTTCTGCTTGAGAGGGTAACACTCGCAGACTGCTAACAGTTAGCACAACTCCTAGAAATATAGCTAAGACATGGGAACTGAGTTGGCGTATAGACCAGGGTAGTTTGGGAAATCTCATAATCACAACCTAAATCTAAAAGCTTAATTTTTGCTTAGTCGTGAAAAATCTATCTAAAGTTATTTTTACAGCAAGGATAAAAATCCTTACGTGACGTTTACGCTTTACTTCAGGTATAGTCTACTCCCCAACGTTGTATCCTAAGTTGTATTCATATATGATTGCTGGAATTTGATGGAGGTGAGAGAGTTAGCGAACTATTACAATTCTTCCTCATCCACCTCATATCCCTTTTTCTGCAATTTCTATCTTTGATTACAAATCAGTATTAGTTGGGGCAGAGGATGCGCTACCTGTAATCAAATTAATTGTATATTCAGCCCAAAAGCTATTATGGAGATTATCCCTTAAAAGGTTCGGATTTCACCCCATATCGAATATTGGGAATTGGTAATTATCCTCTTACACCCTTACCGATTACCAATGAGCGATCGCTCCCTAGGCTAGTATCTTAGTACGACCAGAACTTTGATAACCCATGAATGGATTAAACCGATTACCTAAAGAATCCTTGCCTACACCCCAGCAGGCAGAACACTCCCATCATCACAGCACAGACCAGGAACATTTAGATCATACTCCTGCACATGGAGAATCGGTTCATCCTCACGTTCATAGTGAAGAGTCCTTACGGCGAATTGTTAATCGATTAGCGCGTATAGAAGGACACATCCGTGGTATTAAGACAATGGTGCAGCAAAATAGCCCTTGTCCTGATGTTTTATTACAAATTGCTGCCGTGCGGGGTGCATTAGATCGGGTAGCACGAATTGTTCTAGATGAACATTTAACTGAATGTATTGCTAGAGCTGCCAAAGAGGGCAATATGGAAGTTGAACTTGAACAACTTAAAGCGGCTTTAGATCGATTTTTGCCTTAAAGAGCAGAAAAATATCAGTAATAAACCCAGGCGAAGCAAAACTGCCAGGGTTTTTCAATATGTCCTGTAATATGACTCTCGAAAATTATCAATTTCACTATTCTTTGATTAATAACCTAGATAAGCCAATAATTCTTTTTTTGCATGGATTCATGGGTAATATCGATGAGTTTGATGAAGCCATACAAATATTATCTGATGAATTCTCTTATTTAATTCTTGACCTTCCCGGACACGGTAAAACTCAAGTTTTGGGTGGCGATGATTACTATACAATGCCAAAAACTGCTGATGCCTTAATTCATTTATTGGATGATTTAAAAATTCCCAAATGCTTTTTAGTTGGCTATTCAATGGGTGGAAGATTAGCTTTATATCTGACCCTGCATTTTCCAGAACGTTTTATTAAAGTTGTTCTGGAATCAGCTTCTCCTGGTTTGGCAACAGAAACAGAACGGTTAGAAAGAATTCACCGCGATTCACAAATAGCTAGAAAATTAGCTAGAAGCATTGAAAGAAAAGATTTTGCAGCATTTTTATCGAATTGGTACAATCAAGCGATTTTTGGTAATATCAAAAATCATCCAAAATATAACTATATGGTAGAAAATAGGTTACAAAATCATCCCGTAGAATTGAGTAAATCACTGAAACTATTAGGTACTGGATGTCAGCCTTCTTTATGGGAAAAACTTAAAGAAAACAAAAATCCTTTACTGTTAATAGCTGGAGAAGATGATAAAAAGTTTGTAAATATTAATACAGAAATGGCAAATTTGTGTGATGCTATACAGCTAAAAATAGTTAGCAATGCTGGCCATAACGTTCACTTTGAAAATACCAATGATTTTGTGCAAAATGTTAAAGAGTTTTTCAATAAATCATAGACAGTGCAATCTATGAATTATCAAGATTAAGAAAAAATGCTATTAAATAATTTTAAATAAAATTTTGTTTTTTAATTTTTTGTATTAATTAAACTCACATCATGTCAGTTGAAATTGGCATAATAACAAATCTATAGCCAAGGATTTTTTTGAGGAATTAAGTCCTCAATATGAAAGTTATTTAGGTTAATTAACCAAACACCAAAACACTTCTCCTATGAAAGGGAAATATCAGATGAAACTCTTTTTACCGGGGTGGATGGGAGAGGTGTAGGGATTGGGTTTAGAGTTGAGTTTGGTGATGGTGGTGGATTAGTTGCTTTTAATTCTTCTTGCAATATTTTTTGGTAAATCTTAGGCAAAAAGCGACTAATAGAATTAGTCTCTATCCCATATCCTAAGCTTGTCCAAGTGGGAGATAGTCGGCGCAAAACTTCGTTTAATCTACCCTGACGCAATTGTTGGGAAATATCAGTTCCCCAAAATTTAGAATCACTTAACCATCGGTAAACCACTACATCTTGATACTCTGCTTCAAAACTATAAGAAGTCCAAAACATAATCTCCATTGGGTTGGGATGGTAGCGCGGGGCAATTTGAAACCAAGTGGTGTTGATGATTTGATATCTACCAGCAGCAGTAGAACAATTACCCGTGTTGGGGCCAGTAACAATGGTGACACATATTTCAGGATGACGGCTGAGGTCACTAACCTGCTGGCCACCATATAACAGAGAATAGGGACGTTTGCTGTTTGCTTCGCTGGCGGAGATAGTTCGCATCAAAGCTCGGATATAAGGATCGCCACCTTTCATGACTAAGGGTGGCTGTTGACCTCCGAAGACGGGATCGGAAGGCGATCGCAGGTCTCCATGTATATACCACTGCAACAAATATACGAAACCGAGAAGCGCGGCTATAGGGCCAATCAGTTTCTCAACACCTTTGAATTTAAAGCCTTTCAGAGTTTGACTCCTTAATATTCACTCTTTTAGCTAACAACAATGGTCGATGCACTGATTTCAGCAAATCTCATTAATTTAGTTCTGAGTGCTGAGTCGTGAGTGAGAAAGAATTTTTAATCTACCCTGCGGGAACGCCTTTAGCGAAAAATGAGGGAATCCTCCTTGCAACTTCTCTTTGCAGTACTGCTTTTGCAACCGAGTGGCTGCTTGCTCAACACTTGCAACTCAGCACTCACAACTGGGCACTCAGCACTATTTAATCAGGCGACGTTAGCAAATAGCTCGCCAAAACTTTTAGAGGTAGCCTCTGGTTTGGCAACAATTTCGATAATTTTATTACGTGCGGCTGGTTCAGATAGGGCTTCCACACAAACCTGGGCGACTTTTTGGCGAGGAATACTGCCATCAAACAATGTATCAGCACTCTGCATCACTATAGGATTGGAGTTATCTTCATTCTTCAACCCACCTGGTCGCACAATTGTATAGGTAAGACCGCTTTTTTGCAGATACTCCTCAGCTTGTTTTTTCCAAACCAAAATTAGCCAGAACAAGTTTAGTGGATGGAAAAACTTTGAAGTACACAAAGAAGAAACAAAGACAAAATGCTCAATTCGCTTTGCTTTAGCAGCATCTACTAAATTTTTAGTACCTTCAAAATCCACTTTGTACGGCCCAGTAGGGTCAAAGCTGGGTTTTGCGCCAGTAGCACACAATAGGACTGTGCTATCACCTAAAGCAGTATTCAGGCTTGCTGGGTTCAACACATCGCCTACTACCAGTTCGGCCTCAGGAGGCAAAATCGCTCTGGCTTTCTCGGTATCCCGAACCAAAGCACGGACGGGAATGTTACGCGCTATCAGCTCTTGCACAATCCGACGACCTGTCTCACCTGTTGCCCCTGCTACAAATGCTTTCATGATAAACGCTATCCTAGGAAACTAATATGTTCTTGTTCAGTTCTTTATTTTAGTGATTCTATGAAGTTCATGACAGATTAATAAGGATTCAGCCAAAATATAAACTGAGTGCGAATAGACCCACGCAAGCTGGGAACGATTAATATAGACAAACGCCAAAGAATACAGGAACGCATTTATGCTGTCGAGAAACGGCGAATACCAATCTTTGGAAATAACAGAAGCAGTTTTGCCTGTGGTGTCAGACCCAGTAGAAGCTGAGGACGCACTCACAGGAGCAGGTATAGCGACCCTAACAAAATTTTACGGTCACTATAGCGATTTTATGGAAATGTATGCTCCCGTACAAACGGTTGCTGAGTACCTTAATGCTCACGCCTCATGGTTTGTGCGCTGTGCGGAACCTATGAAGGTGCAACCGCTAGGAGAAAATGGCTACGCTTTAATAATCGGTCGTTTTGGCTCTTTTGGTTATGAAGTAGAGCCGAAAATTGGTTTGGAACTGTTACCCCCAGAGGAAGGTGTCTACCATATTCGTACTATTCCTATTCCTGATTACCGTTCACCTGGTTATGACGTAGACTATCGGGCATCACTCCAGTTAATAGAAAATAAGGCAAAAGATTTACCTAGCTATGATGGTGAGGTGACAAGAATTGAGTGGGAACTGGATTTGATAGTTTATCTTCACTTTCCCCGGTTTATTCAGCGATTGCCCAAGTCTTTAATTCAATCTACAGGCGATCGCTTACTTAACCAAATAGTCCGCCAAGTCTCTCGCCGCTTAACTCACAAAGTGCAAGAGGATTTTCACCAATCTTTGGGAATATCCTTTCCTGTCACCTCTAAGAAAAAGCGATAAAGCATTCAGTTGCCAGTTATCAGTTATCAGCCGAGAAACTGGTAACTGATAACTGACTCTCTAGGCATTAGTAAGAATTCTTTGGACAATTTGCACACCAGTGACCGCCTGCCAAGCAAACAATCCTAAAAGTGTGAAATTCAATAAAATATGAGTCATGCGCGCCCAATTCGCTCCTTTTTGCATATAAGGAGATAGAGCAGCGGAAAATGCAATTAAGCTAGTCATGCCAAGACCTGCTAACAGATGAGGTCCGACAAATAATTTACCATTATTGATGTAGGTGACACCCATCCCAGCGATCGCACCTGCTACCATCAAACCTAAAAGTATAGACCCAATTTGGTAGTGTCTAACGTTATATCTACCTTTAATCAATTCTTTCTTCTCATCACCCTGAGCATTTCTAGTACGCTGTACTTGTAGCCCTAGATAAGCAGCATAAAGCGAGAGTGCTAATAGTAGCCACATCATTACTGGGTGAAAGAAGTTCAGCCAATACTTGAAAGATGCAGAAAGTTCCAAATTCATGGTTTAGTTGCCCGATTATTAAATCTTCATAAAAATTAGCATAACTCTATTTTCTATGTTCGCAAAATAGAATTGACAGTTCTGGGTATACAGAAGTAGACAGCAATAATCATGACCTTTTTGACTATTTTCTGCTATTTCTAACTCCACCCTCTTGCAAAAGTTGATAAACAATCTCAGACTGAATTCTGGGGCTAAATCAACAAAAACCGCCTGTGCGGAATTTCATCCATGACTGAAAACAATGATATTTTGCTGCTGAGTGCTGCTAAGAGTGGCGATATCAAGCGGCTATGTACGCTACTAGCTGCTGGTGCTAAGGTGGACGTGTGCGATCGCGATGGCACTACGGCGTTAATGTTTGCTGCTAATTTAGGCTACACCGAAATTGTGCGATCGCTGTTGGATGCTGGGGCAAATATTAACCTACCCAGAAAACGTTATGGTTTAACAGCTTTAATGCTGGCAGCTAGTGCTAATCAGCTTGATATTGTGCAGCTTTTAATATCTAGAGGTGCAGATGTCAATGCTACCAACGAAGATGGCAGTACAGCATTGATGGCAGCAGCACTTAAAGGTAATGTTGATGTGGTAAAAGCCTTACTTGCTGCTGGCGCTGAGGTAAATATTACAGATAAAGATGATGACACAGCTTTAAAGTTGGCAGTTAAGCACCGACACACAGCCGTTGTCCAAGCATTTATCCAAAGTGGTGCAGATATCAATACCCAAGATGAAGACGATGAAACGCTGTTAATGATAGCAGCAGACTTGGGATACTTGGAGGTTGTACAAGCACTACTGGCGGCTGGGGCTGATGTGAATGTAAAAAACACAGATGGTGGAACTGCACTATCAGCCGCAGCAGCAGCAGGATATGGTGAAATTGTAGCGGTTTTACTGGAGCGAGACATCCAGATTAATCTCCAAGATAATGATGGTGAAACTGCTCTGCACCTTGCCGTTGTTGAGGGCTACGCTGATGTAGTGCAAGTTTTACTCAACCGAGGTGCAAATGTGCAAATCAGGAACCGTCTTGGTGATACACCTATACTAGTAGCAGCCTTGCAGGGACATAGCCAGATTGTCGAATCATTGTTGAGTTGTGGAGCTGACGTTCATGATAAAAATCTTGGTGAGATACCTTTGACCTTAGCAGCATCTCAAGGTCATACTCAGACGGTGCAGGTATTACTGGACTACGGTGCAGATGCGAATATACCAGTAGATGATGGCAAAACAGCTTTGCTCAAAGCCACTGAACGCAATCACCCAGAAGTAATGCAATTGTTGCTAGCTAAAGGGGCAGATGTGAATTTTCAAGACTCAGCGGGGGCAACGGCATTGATGTGGGCCGCATCAGGAGGTTATTATGAGCCTGTGCAATTATTGCTCGAAGCTGGGGCAGATGTAAATTTGCAAAATCGTGGTGGTTATACAGCTTTGATGATTGCGGAATTTAATGGATATAAAAATATTGTGCGGAGTTTGCGAAAAGCTGGGGCACAGGAGTAGTGATTTCTGGCGTTGCTGAATCAAGGTATAAATAAGGCAAGCAGGGGGAGAAAAGAATTTTAATTTTTCCAAAAGCTTCTATCATATTTCAATTCAGCAACGCCTAGGTTCTTTAATAATCTTCTACAACTTTACTTTAGATTAATTAAAATTTTTGGTATTTGCTCAGTAGTTGTTGTAATTATAATTACTTACTCGATTAGCTCATACTAATAATCACTTGTTTACAGTATTTTAATCACTAAAAGAGCAAATAGATGCTGGATGTTGATAATGGAAATGATTCTCAAATCTAAGTATCACATCTTTGGTGGATTTTTATTATAGTAATTATTACTCAGACAAACGCTAAATTTTAAGAAATTTAAAACAAAATTGATAAAAATAGCTAAAACTTAGATATTAAATCAACTTTTCAACTTCGTATAAAGGAGATATAAAATAACTAATTCCACCACTAACAAATAAAGAAATGCTGAAGAGAGCAAAACTCCGTCGCAACTCTGTAAATTCGCTGCAACGAAGAAGGAAGAAATTGAAACACCAAGATAGAGAAGGCAAAACACTTGCGCCTCAAGAATTCTAAGGAAGTAAAAACGAATCTAGAAATTCATCTTTTACTTTTTACCTTTCACCTGGTCTCTGCCTCGGCGTTTCCTACTGTGCTAGATGTACATCAATATATAGTTTTTAGCTTTCTGGAAAAGTATTCTAACGATCAATTTTTATGTATCATACTGAACTTAAAGTAAAACAACTCATATAAAGCGGCTAATTGGCAATAATTTGGGCAATTATTGAGGAAATAAAATTTTCTAATTTAACTGATAAGAATACGGCTAGTGAATGATAAACTTTCTAAATTACAGTGCCAGCCACAAATTTTGTGGGTGGGAATTGGTTGTCGACGAGGTACATCACGGCAGTTAATTGAAACAGCAATTCAGCAAGTATTAAAAGAAAATCAACTAAAGCAAAGCGCGATCGCAGGTATTGCTACTATCGACAATAAAGCCTCAGAAGTCGGTTTAGTAGAACTTTGCTGCCTACGCAATTTACCTTTAAAAACCTTTCCGGCAGCAGTTCTTAGAATCGTCTGTGTCCCCAACCCAGGTAAAATTAGCGAGCAAGAAATCGGGACTCCCAGTGTAGCGGAAGCATCTGCCATTCTCGCGGCTTCTCATGTCAATTGGCATTTAAAAATGACAAACCAGAGATGGGAAAAGACAGAACAAGTTCCACTTCATCCATCTCTAAACGTGAAAGCAAATTCACATCACCTCACTCTTTCCTTAGCTGCTTTGGAGGTAAAGTTATTAGTTCCCAAACAAATTTTCCGCTTACAGGAAGAACCAGGGGCAGTAACAGTAGCTGTTGCCCAAAGCATCAAAAGAATAGAGAGTATTAATCAACTACTCTCAGAACATAGTTGATGACGCTAGAAACAATCGCTAGCACAATTGATCCCAATAAAGCAGGTAAGAATCCATTAATCTCAAAACCAGAACCAGGAGTGAGAAAGCTTGCTAACCACAAAGTTAAGGCATTGAGGACAAATGTAAACAACCCAAAGGTGAGTAAAGTAATTGGAAACGCCAAAATACTAAGAATCGGTCGAATAAACGCGTTAACTAGCCCGATAACAACAGCAGCTACAAGGGCAATCACAAAATTCTTGACGATGAATCCAGGAACAATATTAGCAGTGATTAATAAGGCCACTGCCGTACCGAGCCAAGTGAATAAAAAGTTTTTCATAAGCATAAGCTGTTTTAGCGAAAATAGCAGGAATTTTAATTATCCCTCTGTTGCAGTATCGGATAAAACACTAAGCTGTTGTGTTTTTTATTTGCACATTGAGACAGCAAAGGGCACAAGGGTACAGGAGAGGCTTTGCAGGTTTTACTTAAAATGATCATGATGCTATTTGTAGGTACGACAGATGATCAAGTTTGTTTGTATCTGAGTATCATGTTTGCTAAAACGCTTGTATTATTTGTTGAGGCTGGTAATGGGTAATCACCTCTCTCCAAATTACCAATTACTAACTAGAAATTATTAAAAAAGTACTAAAAAATTTTTGCCATACACTTACTACGGCAGGCTTCTCGCCTGCCATCGCCCAACAAATGGAACTATGATGGACAAAAACAGCTTATAATTTTAACGCTGGCGCTGCGATCGCTCCAACAGAATCTCCCAGGTAGCAGCACCAGCTACACCATCAGCCTCCAAATCATAACGCCTTTGTGCCGCTTTGAGCGCCGTCTCGGTTGTTGGCCCAAAATCTCCATCTATACCACTTTCTAGGAAACCTTGCTTTTTCAATAGTTCTTGTAACTTGGCTACTTCCGAACCACTGTTGCCTAAACGCAAAATGGGAAATCCTTCTGAGGTGTATTGAAGGTTAGGTTTTTGTGGAGAGTTAGCGAATGGATTAGTACGGACTGGTTTAGTACGGGTTGGTGCAGTCCGGGTTGGTGTAGTCCGGTTTGGTTTAGTCCGGGTTGGCGTAGTCTTTTGTTCTCTAGCACTTGTAGCTTGCCTTGGTTGAGCAGGTTTTGGTTCAGATATAGGATTAACCCTGCGGATGTTAGTAGCTTGAGAAGGAACAATTACCGCCGCCGGGTTGGGGGCCGGATTTGGTGCAGGAACAGTTGATGCCACTATTGGTTGGCTGGGGAAAAGCCGCTGCCAAGTGAGGTTATCAACAATACCATCTGGATTTAAGCCAGCCGCTTGCTTAAACCGAAAAACGGCACTAGCAGTAGTATCGTTATAGATACCATCCACTGCACCTGTGTAAAAGCCTAAAAGTTTTAGAGCTGCTTGAAGTTCAGACACACGTTCTCCTTGGCTACCAATGTTCAACGTAGGGCGGTTGATGTTAGCTCCCGGAATTGCTTGCGAAATGTTCTGTGGCGCTGCAATTGTTACTAAAGCCGAGGAAGTAATGAACAGAGGCACAGAATAAAGCAGAATTACCCAATAAAACTTATTGGTGTTCAAGAAGCGAAGTAACTTAAGTAAATTTGAGTAGCGCAATATACTAACTGACAGGCTGCCTTTCATGGAATTTACCACCGGAATCTTCTGATGCTAATAGTACAGCCGCTTGGGTATAGAAAACAGCTGATGCGTTTTCTCTACGTATATGCTACACGTTAGCGTAAAGTTCTGCGGGCATGGCTGCGCTTACCGCGAAGCGTCTTTGTTAGGAGAAGCTCCTATGCTAGCAGGCTGGCACTATTAATTGCTTCCTCTGGGCCGACTAAAGACAAATAAGGTTCCTGTAAGTACCGAAAAGCTGCTGCCATCGCATCGGCTGCATTCACAGATGCAATCATTTCTTGAAATTTTTGGTCAAATTCAATTCCCAACCCTAAAATCTCATACCAGCCATATATTTGAGCAATTTGCCCATTAGTTTGTTTACCTAGCGCGTACTGTCCCAATATCTTGTTTTTAGCAGCCTGGAGTGCGTTGGCTGATACTTCGGTGGTACATAAAAGATCCACCTCTGTATGCAATCCTCTAAGGGCAATGCTAGTATTTTCTGGCGCTGTTCCCATATAAACGACAAATGATCCCGGAAACAGCCTTGTGGGGTAAAATGCAGACACTTCGTAAGCTAATCCCTGTTTTTCTCGTAATTCCACAAATAAGCGACTAGAAAGCCCATTGCCCAAGTAGGTAGAAAGCAATTTTAAAGCAGCATAGTCAGGAGAACTTACCGAGGGGCCTAAGTAACCCAGCATCACTATTGATTGTTGTGTCTGTAGAGGGTGAAGCTGGTGCTGGGGTTTGACTTGAATATCGGACAAATTCAGTATTGGTGGTGCTTCAGTAGGAACTTGCCAATCTCCAAAAACTTCTTCTACCAGTTTTACGGCATCTTCTAGGGTAATTCGACCAGCAATACTAATTACTAGATGATCTGGACGAAAATGAGTTTTGTGATAATTCACTAAGTCCGCACGAGTTAAGCGGCTCATAGTGGTTTCATCTCCTAGTATCGACATAGCATAGGGATGATTTTGGTACATTACCTGCCGCATTTGGTCAAAGGCAATGGTAAACGGCTGCTCTTTTTGAGAGCGGATATCTTGTAGTGCCAAACGCCGTTCTAGTTCGACCTGGGTTTCTGGAAATGTGGGCGATCGCATCATCAGCCCTGCCAATGCTAAAATTTCCCGAAAATCTGATGTTACCGTCTTCAGAGATAGCAAAAAATAATCAGTGCCTGTATCAGCACTTAAACTCGCTCCCACTGATTCGACTTTTTCGGCAATTTCCAAGCTAGAAAGCCCATCGCATCCTTTTGTCATTACTGCTGACAACAAATGCGCTAGGCCGGACTGTTCACGGGTTTCGGCACAACTACCAGCACGGACAAAAATTCGCGCTGCAATAATATCTGCAACCGGATTTTCAGCTACTAGCACTACTATGCCATTGTTCAATACAGTGCGGTGGATAGGGGAATTAGATAAAGAGGGATTCACAGTTTGAGTCATTAGTCAACAAGTCAAGAATTCCACAGTCAACAGTCAATAGTCCTTAGCTAATGACTAATGACTAACAAGGTTTAAGGATAGTAACGGCGTAATTTTGAGGTGAAAGATACTGTTTAGCTAATTTTTGCAGTTCTTGGGTATCAAACGATAGAATTTTTGCGGGATAGGTAACTGCTAATTCAGCTTGGGCGATGGTATTGTAGTATCCATAAAGTCCAGTAAGTTGATTTGGCGTTTCTGTAGAAAAGGCATAGTCATTACAGAGCAACCTACGTGTGCGGGCTAATTCTTGCTGGCTAATTTCCGAGTTTTGCAAATCTTCTAAGTGAGCGCGAATCAAGAACTCAACTTGCTCCAAGTGTTCTGGTTCCAACCAAGCAGTAATGGTAAATAAGCTCGAATCCCTTTGTAGCGAACAATTACTGCAAATTCCCTGAACTAATTGCCGTTCTTCTCGCAAATCACGCACTAAACGTGAACTCCGCCCTTCTGCCATTAATACTGACAGTAAATCTAAACCATAAGCTGTGCGTAGTTGATCTACACCAGGTGCGTGCCATGCCATGAGCAACCGCGCCTGCTCTAGCCGTGGTAAATACAGTTCTTGACGATGAATTCCCTCTATTATCGGCTCTGAAACATTTTCGGATTTGGGGCAATCAGAGGGTTCGGCAAAATCTGCAAAGGTGCGATTGACTAAATCTAAGGCTGAGTGCTGAGAAATTCCTCCCACAATCACCACCGTCATATTTTCCGGTTGATAATGGGCACGATGAAAACAGCGCATGGCCTCTGGCGACTGCTGCATAAGTTCTCGCTCTGTACCCAGCACTGAACGTCCATAAGGGTGACGCTGATAAACGCTTTGAATGAGAGCTTGAAATCCTATCCAGTCGGGATCGTCATGATAGGAACGAATTTCTTCTAACACCACATCCCGTTCGCGGAGAAATTCATCTTCTCGAATCGCTGCATTCAGCAATAACTCGCCCAAATGAGGCAGCGTTTCTTCGAGATCAGGGGCAGCTGTAGTCAGGCAATAATGGGCATAATCATAACTTGTAGCCGCATGACTTACTCCACCGCGATTTTCAATGTTATAATCGAAGACCCCAGGGGGTAATGTTTCTGTCCCTTTAAAAATCATGTGTTCTAGAAAGTGAGCCATACCAAACCAAGGTTCTGGCTCCAGGGTAGCTCCAGCACGCACCCAAACATCTGCCACAACTACAGGGGTAGTGGCGATTTCTTGATGAATGAACGTTAAACCATTGTCTAGGTGAAAGACCGAGGCTGGAAACACGGTATTAATTAGTTGTTGTGACAATTTTTTGTAGCTTTAACCACAATTTAACGCAATTTCGCCATCTTAACTCTGAAACATAGCGAATTCAGAATCAATTTATACAGATTTGGCTTTTAAGAGCAGCGATCGCCAACTCTTCATATAGCGTTGGATTTTATATATGGATTATAAAATCTTTATGTTGTAATTCTTTAAAAAAATTATATATGTTTTTTAAATATAACGATATAAATTGATCAATATTAAATTAATTTGTTTATTCCGCCTAGTTTCACACAGATGATTTAAAATTTTCAATTCTGAATTCCTAAAAACTTTGCTGAGTTGAATAATTAAAGCTCCCAAGGTTTGGTCTACTTTGGGAGCTAAAAATTTTGAGTTCACCGCGACGCCGTTTTACCTAAGTTTATGACCTGGTTAAACCAGGGTGGGTATCTCAGTTTCTCGTTTAAAGTTTCCGGGTACATGCCCGGTCTACTGCCACGAGAACTCTTCGATTCCCTTATCTTTAAAGGCATAGATCAAAAAACTTGATGGCAGTCACCAACGTCGTAGTGCAACTAACTCATTATAGCTTTCAAAAAGATGTTGTGTGTTCAATATCGAAATTTTCTCGAAAATTCTCTTAGGAAGGATACCAGATAGCTTCTATAGCTTGGGCAATAGCAATTGCCGCATCTCGGCTTTGATGATCTAGCAAAACGGTGACATGACCTAGCTTACGCCCAGGACGTGATTCTGTCTTGCCGTACCAGTGGATGTGAGCATGAGGAACTTCTGCTAGTTGTTGGCGCTGGCTTTTGTAATCACTTTGCGAGGTTTCGTAACCCAGAAGGTTTACCATGACAGCGCTAGGGGAAATTAAAGCGGTATCACCCAAGGAAAAACCACATACTGCTCGCAGATGCTGCTCAAATTGCGAAGTTTCACACGCGTCCAAGGTAAAATGGCCGGAATTATGAGTACGGGGTGCAATTTCATTGACTAGCACTTTGCCATCGGCGGTGAGAAATAGCTCAATGCCAAAAACACCTACAACTTGTAAGCTATTTAATAAAGTTTTGGCGATCGCTTCTATTTCTGCGGCTTGATTAGCAGTAATTTCTGCTGGCGCAATCACACGCCGACACACTTGTTGTTCTTGTTGGGTTTCTACCACTGGGTAGGTAACTACCTCAGCATCTACAGAACGAGCGACTATTATTGCTAATTCTCGTTCAAAAGGTACAAACTCTTCGATTAAATAACTTGCTTGATTGCCAGTTGGTTTGCTAGAGCTAGCATCTAGCTGGTACTGCAAACTAGCCCAGTCCTTAATTATAAAAGTACCCTGACCATCATAGCCGTGGCGTCGGGATTTTAAAACAACTGGAAAACCCAAATCCTCAATTTTAGATTGCAGATTTTCCGGTTGGACACTTGCTAAATATTCGTCTAGGGCAAAAAAAGCGGGAACTGGTAATCCCAAATCTCGTAAATAGCAGCGTTGCTGATATTTGTCTAATAAAGGAGTCAAAGCTGCTAATTTAGGACGGAAACAAACGCCTTGGTTTTCTAAGACAGATAAAGCATCTAAGTTAACAAACTCGTTTTCAAAAGTGATAACATCACATTTTTTAGCTAAAACCTTTGTGGTCGTGACGTCATCAACTGGGGCAAAAACCGTTTCCTGCGCAATAGTTACAGCTGGATCGTATTTACTAGGAGTTTGTATCAGTAATTCCACACCTAATTTCTTAGCCGCATCCCCCATCATCCAGGCTAATTGCCCACCACCAATTATACCAACACGCTTCATTGACATCCTAGAGAATCTCGAGTTTGCACGCCAGTCTTAGAATTTACACCACTGGCTTTTTCACATAATTCTTTGATTTGTGCTTTATCCAAAACTGCATCGGTGAAATCTGCACTACTGATATTCACATCAGTAAAGACTGCACGCAATAAAAGGGCTTCTTTTAAAACGGCATCGCTCAAATCAGAGCCAGTTAAGTTTACCTGATCCACCATTGCATTTGTTAAATCCGCCCCATGCAGTTTTGCTTGCGTCATCACCGAAGCACTTAAAACTGCTCCTCGCAAGTCAGCATCTGTAAAATTAGTTAGTTCTAAATTTGCATTAGAGAACTCAGCTGCTTGTAAAGTTTGCCCCGAAAAATCGCGTCTTGTTAACTCTGCATTACTAAATGACAGCGGATGAGTCCAGTCTGCCAGTGCAGGGGAAGCGATGAAAAATACAATCATCCCCAGAATTAATGCCAACCCTTGCCGCCAAAACATATCCGCCTAGCTCATCTGGTGTCTAGTTACTGCCTTTTAGCTTATCGCATTTTAATTACACAAACCTATCTTAGAGAATAAAGCAGAGAGCAGAGGAGCAGGAAAGACAAGGGGAAAATTTATTACTCAGCACTCAGCATTTTCAAGGCGATAGTCTACTTTCAGAACTTTTAATAAACCTTTCCCATATAACTATGATTAAGTTGTTACATAGCTTCATCCTTGTCGTCGGATAGGCAATTGGATAACAAACTCAGTTCCTTGACCAAGGGCAGAGAAGCATTCTAATTTGCCACTATGTTTTTCGGTAATGATTTGATAACTAATTGCCATGCCCATACCTGTACCTTTGCCTACAGGTTTGGTGGTGAAGAAGGGATTAAAAATCAGGTTTTTCACTTGTTCTGGCATTCCTGGCCCATTGTCGGCGATCGCAATTTTTACCCATTGGGAATTGCACACAGAGGTGCGAATGGTAATTTGGCTGGGATTGGCTATCATTTCCTCATAGTTGCGCTTGCTATTGACCTCATCTAAAGCATCAATTGCATTTACCAAAATATTCATCAAGACTTGATTGAGTTGTCCAGGATAGCATTCTACTTCGGGCAAGTTCTCATAATCCCGAATCACTTCAATTGCCGGAGATTCTGGTTTATCTTTTAAACGGTGTTGCAGAATCAAAAGTGTACTTTCAATTCCTTCATGAATATTAACTGTCTTGAATTCCGCTTCATCCATCCGGGAAAAGTTCCGCAGCGATAAAACAATGCTGCGAATTCGCTCAGTCCCTATTTTCATGGAAGGTAGAATTTTTTGTAAATCCTCAATTAAAAACTCTAAATCGATTTCTTCAGCTAGTGCTTGCACTTCTGGGTCATCGCTAGGATGGCGTTGCTGGTAAAGCTGGATCATCCTGAGCAAATCTTGAGTATAGTTGTTGAGATGGGTAATATTGCCGTGAATAAAATTGACCGGATTATTGATTTCATGGGCAACCCCTGCTACCAGTTGACCGAGGCTCGACATTTTTTCACTTTGAATTACTTGTGTCTGGGTGCGTTGCAACTCGCTTAATGCAGTTTTTAATTCGTCGGTACGTTCTTCCACCCGGTCTTCTAGCTCTGCTTTACTATTTTCCAGGGCAGTAAAGTATTCTCGCAATTGCCCTGCCATGTGATTAAAAGAATTAGCCAGTGTATTGAGTTCCTGAATATGGCTAACATTTACGGTCTGGTCTAAGTTACCAGATGCCATTGCCTGACTAGCGCGGTTAATTCGCAGAATCGGCTTGGTAATCCAGCGTGACGTAGCATAGCCCATTAGTGCTGCCATTACTAATGCCACTACACAGAGCAAAATACTAGTCCGAGTATTGGCGTTAATTTGTGCCATAAAAGCTTGTTCTGGCAAACTCACTACCACCAACCAATCCATTCCATATTCGTCACGCCAAGGGGTGACATATACAAAATTCTTTTCTCCTTGCCAATCTAATTGCACTGTTTTGGGTTCGGTAATTGGCTCAAACCCGTTGAAGGTTTGCTGAATATGTTTGGCAATACCTTGAATCGCTAAGTCGGGACTGTCGGTAGCTTTCAACCGCTGAATCTCGCCTTTAACCAGTGTAAAAGGTTGCTGAGTGCTAGAGTTCGCTATCAGCAGACCATTACGCTCCAAAATGAAAACCTTTCCATAGCGGTTAACATCCAATTGCCGTAAAAATTCGCTTAATTTCAAAAGATGAATATCAGCACCAACCATCCCTAGTAAACGATGATTTACGTCATAGATTGGACGACCCGCTGAGGCGCTAATATAAGGAATACCAGCAGAATCCCAAGTGTAGATACGTGACCAAATGGGTTTACCTGCTTTTATTGGTTCTGTATACCAACTTTCTTTGAAGAGGTCGTAATCGTATGTTTTGTTGAGACGAGTAGGATTGCCCTGACCATCAGTGGCATAATTGCGAGTATTGTTCGGTGGTTTGTTAGTCCACTCTTCGACTGTAACTGTTTTGCCGTCGAAACGAGCAGCTCCTGCCCCTTCGCCTGTAACTAATCCGATACCGATGTAGCTTAAGTCATAGGCCTGCATCTGTTTCCAGAAATACTTTGCTACAGTTTTGCGATCGCGTACATCCAGCAATCCCATCTCAATTGTATCGGCATTAATCTGGTTCACCTTGTTAGGAGCGGATAGATAGGAATTGAGATGTTGCTCAACTATATCGCTTGTGCGATTCATTAACTGGTCTGCCAAGTCGTTCACGGCTTTCTGTCCATTCTTAAATGACAGAAAACCAACCAAACCCACTGCTCCAAAGATTTGCAAGAAAAACGGAACAATGAGAACAAGCTGTAATGGCAATGCTCTAATTCTGCTTGAGTACAGTTTTTTCATAAATAGGTTAGTAGGTGCAATTGTCTGACTGCTTCACGCACTCGCTGCCACACCATATAGAATTCCCAAATAAGATACCCAATTCCATACGTAAAACTACGAAGTCAAGGGAAGCGATCGCTTATCCTGCATTGCACTTAAAGGATGACTTCAGGAAATGTCATTAATTAAGTACTATTTATTTACAATTCTTGACTTAAAAAAGAGATTTTTAGAATATATATTTTTTTATGCTTATTTTATATTTCAGCAACCACCCATAGAATTATTTACAATACTTTACTTATTCAGTTTCTGGTTAAGTTTATTGTATTTTGATTTAACCAGCCTCAATCGGCTGTTAGCCTTGTAATTAAGTCAAGTATTGTTTGAGTGTATTTATATATGGTTCTCAAATGCTTGATAAATCTTTATTTAAGTGGTGAATCACCGTTAAATTTATAGCAGTAGATAGGTGTTATCGACTGAACTAAATATTTATATTCAGAGAACTACACAAATTCAACAAGTTACCCTAGCAACCCGATGATGAATCATTACGCTATCGAATGGATTGAGGCATGGTGCCTAGAAAATGGCTGGACAGATTTATTTGTAGAGCGGCGCAATAACTACTGGGCTTTTCCTCCAGGCGGTGTAATGCCTGAACCAATTCCAGTTCACGCACTCAGATTGATTAAAGCTGAAAAGGGGCTAACTATTGAAGAAAGATTGTGGTCGATATCAGCAGTAATTGGCACAATTGTAGCTGTATTGTCTACCGTTTTCTTTAAGTGCCCTATGCCATTAGTATTAGCTTTTGCTTTTAACGCAGTTACAGTGGCCCAATTTGAACCTGAAGATGCCTAAATTTTTCTTTTGGGCATTTATTTCTATCGGCATAAAAAATTAAAACTGCTCTTGACTAAACCTTCAACAAGAGCAGTTTTTAATTTTAGGTATGCCAATAAAATATCCTACCTATGTAGTAGCGCTAAAGCATGCTAATTAACGCAGAGTTATTGCTGCTTTTAACCAAAAATACTACGTTGTCATACAGCATAACTTATTGATATACAAATATTAAGTTGATGTTAACTCCTCCTTTGTACAGAATTAATGTCTTACTAGTAGGTTGTGGTCAGGAAAGTAATATATGACACAGACTAATTAGTAAGCCAATCTGGTCTTTAAAGCCTGATTTAGCAAGGGTATGCTTGATAGCAATTGCCTATCATTACCCTGGATTTGTGGTGTCATATGTTTCTCTGCTTTCATTCACCTATCTAGTGAGGGGTAAAGGAAGGATGGTTAAGTACGAGAATTTTGAGCGGTTACTACACAATTCGATCAAGCGACGTAACTTCATTATCGGGGCGGGAGCATTCACTGGTTTGGCGATCGCTAGCCAGTTTTCTCATCAACGTGCGATCGCTCAAGGTAGATTTTCCGATAATCCTTTTAAGCTTGGTGTAGCGTCGGGTGAACCTTATCCAAACAGCGTGGTGATTTGGACTCGTCTAGCACCAGAACCTTTAAATGGTGGTGGAATGCCACCTGTTAATGTACCAGTGCGTTGGGAAGTATCAAGCGATCGCAACATGAGGCGGATTGTGGCCAGGGGTACTGAGCTTGCAACTCCAGAACTAGCCCACTCAGTTCGTGTTGTAGTTGAAGGACTCCAAGCTGATACTTGGTACTGGTATCGCTTTAATGTAGGTAACCAAGCTAGCCCAGTTGGTCGGACTCGTACTGCTCCTTTAGCGGGTAGCTACCTGGGCAAATTTAACTTTGCACTAGCATCCTGCCAGAACTATCAGCAGGGATACTATACTGCTTACAAATACATGGCTCAGGATGACCTCGACTTGGTAGTCCATGTTGGTGACTACATCTATGAGGGAGGAATTAATACTAATGGCCCCAGACAGCATAATAGTTCAGAAATTCTGACATTGGAAGATTACCGCAACCGTCACGCCCTCTACAAAACTGATGCCAATCTCCAAGCTGCTCATGCAGCCTTTCCTTGGATTGTTACCTGGGATGACCACGAAGTAGAAAATAACTATGCCAACTTCATCTCACAAGTCGATACTGAACCAGATCAAGATCCGGCAATCTTCCTGCAACGACGAGCAATAGCTTATCAGGCTTACTACGAACATATGCCACTACGTCCCTTCTCACGACCAGTAGGCCCCGATATGCAACTTTACCGTCGATTGAATTTTGGTAATCTGGCGACATTTCATGTTTTAGATACCCGTCAATATCGTACCGATCAACCCTGTGGAGACGGAACTAAAGAACGTTGCCCAGAAAATTTCGACCCACAGGCTACAATTACTGGCAAAGCACAAGAGGATTGGCTATTCCAAGGATTAACTAGCTCGCAGACTAGATGGAACATTCTTGCTCAACAGGTTCCGATTGCTCAAAGAGATATGAAACCAGGGGAAGGTGGAACCTTCAGTATGGATAAGTGGGATGGTTATTTAGCTTCGCGCGATCGCCTGATCGCTTTTCTAGAACAGCAAAAGCCCTCCAATCCAGTCTCCTTGGCAGGGGATGTGCATTCACATTGGGCAATGAATCTCAAAGCTGACTTCAATAATCCCCAATCCGCCACAGTGGGAAGTGAATTCGTCTGTTCCTCAATTAGCTCCGGTGGAGATGGCTCAGACACTACCCCCACAGTTGAAGCCTACTTGCCAGATAACCCACACATTAAGTTCTTCAACAATCAACGTGGGTATGCACGCTGTACACTGACTCCTACCACTTGGAAGACAGACTATTTGGTAATGTCAGACGTGACAACCCCATTTGGCAGAATCAGTAACCGTGCTTCATTCATAGTTGAAAACGGTCGTCCGGGAGTACAGCGCGTCTAATTTTATATAAAACCACAGACGAACACCGATATTTATCTGTGGTTTTATATAAAAAACATAGACTTATGTAAGAGATTTAATGTTTTTACAATCCAACAAGCAAGTTGTCGTTGGCATCTCAAAAAACACTATCTATTACCTACTGAATCAAACCTGCTTCAGATAGTAATCAAACCGCTCTCGGAGTTGCTCAACTGTCAGGTTTTGTGCCCAGTATTCAACTAATGCATGACCAAAAGCCCAAGCGTTGCGATCGCTCTTGGCAGTGTTTTCTAGCAGCAGCGGCCAGAGGGATAGCAAGTCAAAATTGAGCTTGATAGAGTTATCTGTATTGAAGAGAGAAAAAATCTCATACGCCATTTGAAGCTTACCAATCACGATAGGCAACTGTTCCACCGGAATTTGTTCTGCTAGCAGGTAAGCCAGAGTAGGAGATCCGGTTGATAAGGTGGAAATAAATTGCAGAACAGGACTTTTTAGAAATGTGGTTAGCCCTTGGGTTGTCGCCATCTGGAAGGTGTAATGGTCGATGATTTTAGCAGCAGCGACAGTACGAGCTTCTAAGTTACGTAAAAAGCGGGCTAAACGCAGTTGTTTAGCAGGAGCGATCGCTTCTACTAATCCTAAAGATAAAGCTTCTATTCCCCAGGCTACTCGACCAGTTTTCGTGTCACCTGTGACGACAGGCAAAACCAAATTAGAGAAATCGCCCAGCAATTTAGCGCGATATTCTGTAGCTTCTCGAATAGCAATTTCCTTCGGGCGATCGCCCCATTCCCAATCATAGGGAGGTTGCCATTCACGAATCGGACGGAGACGATCTACCTGGGTGACTATAGTAATCACAGGTAAATCTGTCACCTCTGCCTTCATATCTTGAAGAAAGTCCACATCCATTTGCAAGGCAGGATCAAGGGCAGGAGTGACTAATAGCAGCAGATCAGCGTTAGTTGCATAATCTAACACCAAATCCCGGAAATCTGCACGGTTGACTTGTTCATACCCTGGAGTATCCCAAAGTGTGAGAGTTTCATTGTTTTGAGTCTGCCACTGATAATTTTGAATCTGATCGGTACTGGGCAACACATCAACGGCAGCTAGATCTGATTGAAACAATGTATTAATTAGGCTACTTTTTCCCGACCCTGTTCGCCCTACAAGCAAAATATTGACAGGTTTCTGTTCAACCACTTCTGTAGGTTCTGCTTCAGCCAGGATATCTCGCAGAGTTTGAGTCTTAGTCTGAGGTAATGTAGGTTGAGGAGAGGAAAATTCTGTAATTGGCAGAGTGCTACCACCGTAGAGAGCGATCGCCTGTCGGCATAAATTCCGCAGTGCTGCTTCGCGCAACATTTGGCTTAAATTTACTAATAATTGCTGATTAGCTTGGTTCGTGTAGCGCTGGCTGGCTCGTTTTGCCACAGCAGCCACCGGGTTTAATAGCCATTGTGCCCAATTCCAAGCTTGCAAAAATTTCCGGGCAGATGGTTCCAACTTCCGGTAGACCTCGTATGCCTCGTATGCCTGCCCAACTGTCACTTGATTTAGAGCAGGTGATAACTTCTGCATCCACTGATCCAAGTCATCCATAGTGCCCCGAATCAGCCCGTAAGCTTGGGTGATGTAAATGTTTAATAAAGGATATTTAACTTCAGGATGGTAGATATGAGCGATCGCTACAACCAGATTTTGGCATCGCGTCCAGAAAGTTTGCCAATCTTCCCAAATCGGGCGATCGCTTTGTGCGGCTTGCAAAATTTCATTTAGGGCTGCTTCTGCTTGAGTGGTAGTGTCATTTCCTGCTGGTAGTTGGTTAATATTCGCAGATGATGCCAGTTCCTCACTAACCTCTGTCATCACAGCTTGCAGTTGATCTACCGCCGGTTGCGTCCATTTCACCAACAACCAACGCCAACCCACAAAGATAAGAGTGAACACACCCCAAATCCAATTAATGCCCCAAGTGTGGATCTGGAATCCTGCGGATACTAGTAAGAAAGTGATAATAAAAGCGATCGGTGTTGCGAGTACAACCCACTGCCACAATTTTAAACGCACCATTACCCTTTACCTGGATTAAACTTCTTGTACAAATGACGAATAGGAAGCTTAGGAAAGTTGATTTTTTATGACACTTGTAAAAAGTCTATCGTTTCTAATTTGGGTAAAATGCTAGTTTATTTTGATAAGTGCTTGTTATTTTGCTCTGGCCAGCTTAAGCAATAGCTACAAAGCTGTCTTGCTGGGTTAAAAAAAGGTTTATATTGCTCAATAGGGATAGAAGCAAGATTTACCCAATAGACTATGCAAACTATTACAGACATCGGTACATTGATTGTCCGTACACCGGAAACTTGTGGTGGTCGCCCTAGAATTGCCGGACACCGGATTACAGTTCATAACATTGCAATTGACTTCAATGCAGGCATGAAGCCGGAAGACATTCTTGCACAAAGACCGCAGCTAACATTGGCACAGGTTTATGCAGCACTGGCTTATTACTATGCCAATAAAGAGGCAATTGATGCGGAAATTGCTAGAGAAGTTGAAGAATTTTACCGTTTGGAAGCTGAATACGCAGCAAAGATACAGTGAGCCAGATTTGTCTGTATTTAGATGAGGACAGCGTTGAGAAATCTTTAATTACAGCTTTCCGCAATGCAGGTTTAGATATAGTGACAGTTGCCGATGTTAACAGACAGAGCTATCCTGATGAGGAGCAGCTAATTTGGGCAACAGAGCAAGGGCGTGCCCTATATAGCTACAATCGGAGAGATTTTTATCTTTTACATACGGAGTTTCTGACAGCACAGAGAAATCATGCTGGTATAGTCTTGCTGCAACAACAACGTTATTCGGTTGGACAACAATTACAGGGGTTGCTTAAGTTGGTTACTACTCGGTCAGCCGAGGATATGGTTAACCAACTAGTGTTTTTGAGCGCTTATATTGAGAAAAGCTAAAGATTTTGTACGCAGCATTCTTGCAACTAGCAAAGCCCTGATACTGAAACGAGATAAGCTATTAAGCATCTAATTTGCAGTTTAGACCGCAGGGGGGCAGGAAGAGAAGTTGCCAGGAGGGTTTCCCTCCAAGCAAACTTCGGGGAGCAGAGGCGTGATAATGAATTTTAAGAGAAGTTTTCTCAAGGTAGTCAGAAAATCTATAGCGAGTAAATATGCAGATTAGCCAGGAACTATCGCTCCCAACTATGGGCTGTGGAACTTGGGCATGGGGGAACCAACTGCTCTGGGGATACGATCAAAGCATGGATGACCAGTTGCAAGCTGTCTTTAACCTTTGTGTGAGCAACGGCGTCACCCTATTTGACACTGGTGATTCTTACGGAACTGGAAGATTGAAGGGGCGGAGTGAGATACTTCTAGGACAATTTTCTCGTGGATATCAGGGTATTAACACAGAAAAAATTTGCATCGCTACCAAGCTGGCTGCTTATCCCTGGAGATGGACACGCCAATCAATGGTACAGGCCTGCAAAGCTTCTGCCCAACGTCTGGGAAGAAATGTAGATTTGGTACAGATGCATTGGTCTACCGCAAACTATGCTCCTTGGCAAGAGGAACGCCTTTTGGATGGTCTTGCCGATATTTATGAGCAAGGATTAGTCAAGGGCGTAGGATTATCCAATTACGGGCCTAAACGTCTCCAACGCGTACATAAAAAGTTTGCGGAACGAGGAGTTCAAATTACCACTCTGCAAGTTCAATACTCTCTGCTGTCTACATATCCTGTCACTCGACTAGAACTTAAAGATGTTTGCGATCAACTAGGGATAAAACTGATTGCCTATAGCCCTTTAGCGTTGGGGCTTTTGACAGGAAAATATTCTCAGAAAGGGCCTTTTCCTAAAGGCATTCGAGGTCTGTTGTTTAGGCAGTTATTGCCAGGTATCGGCCCACTTTTAGCCTGTTTACAAGAAGTGGCACAGTCAAGAAACAAAACTATGTCACAGGTAGCAATTAATTGGTGCATTAGTAAAGGAACCATTCCCATCCCTGGCGCGAAGACTGTAAAACAGGCTCAGGAAAATATTGGTGCTTTGGGTTGGCAGTTGGACTCCGGCGAGATAGCTGCGCTAGATCAAGCTGCTACTAGTGTGGATAAGAAAATGGTACAAAACATCTTTCAAACTAAGTAAAATATCTATTTATTGAAAGTTGTTGCGTAGCCTAACTAAGTCAGCAATATTAACTTATGACCACAAGCGATCGCAATTAAAAACGAGATATAGTTTTAAGAAAATAAGGGCGGCTAAAACGTGACGACGCTACGAATTGATTCGCCTTTGTGCATCAATTCAAATGCATCATTAATCTGCTCAATCGGCATTACATGGGTAATCAAATCATCAATATTTATCTTTCCATCCATATACCAATCAACAATTTTTGGCACATCTGTACGTCCCCTAGCGCCACCGAATGCTGAACCTTTCCAAACACGTCCGGTTACCAGCTGAAACGGACGAGTACTAATTTCTTGCCCCGCACCTGCAACACCAATGATTACACTTACGCCCCAACCTTTGTGGCAGCATTCTAATGCTTGACGCATCACTTTGACATTGCCGATACATTCAAAGGTATAATCAGCACCGCCTTTGGTTAAGTCAACTAAGTAGGGTACTAAATCACCTTCTACTTCCTGGGGATTAACAAAGTGTGTCATGCCAAATTTTTCTGCCAAGGCGCGTTTGCTGGGATTAATATCTACCCCAACAATCATATCGGCTCCCACCAGCCGCGCCCCTTGAATGACATTTAAGCCAATACCACCTAAGCCAAAAACTATTACCTTTGCACCTGGTTCTACCTTGGCTGTATAAATAACTGCGCCAATGCCGGTTGTTACGCCGCAGCCAATGTAGCAAACTTTATCAAATGGGGCATCTTCCCGAATCTTGGCAACAGCAATTTCCGGCAACACTGTGTAGTTGGCAAAGGTGGATGTGCCCATGTAATGATGAATCATCTGCCCATCAAGGCTAAAGCGACTCGTGCCATCGGGCATAACCCCACGTCCTTGAGTGGTGCGAATGGCTTGACAGAGATTGGTTTTGCGACTGAGACAATATTCACACTGACGACATTCTGGGGTGTAAAGGGGAATTACATGATCTCCTGGCTTGACACTGGTGACACCAGCACCCACCTCCACAACCACACCAGCGCCTTCATGTCCCAAAATAGTGGGAAACAAACCTTCAGGATCAGCACCAGAAAGAGTGAAGGCATCGGTATGGCACACGCCACTAGCTTTAATTTCGACTAATACTTCTCCAGTTTGTGGCCCTGATAGTTGAACGGTTTCAATAGTCAACGGCTTACCCGCGCCGTAAGCTAATGCTGCTTTAACTTCCAAGCTTGAGCTTCTCCTAGATAAATTTTCCTTAATGGGCTGATCTGAGTTTAGATCGGGGAGTGGCTGAAGAAATTTTTTGTAACTTTTTTGCAATCTTTTTGCATTCTTGTTAGGGAAGAATACATAACCAGAGCTTCTGACTTTAATAACTATAGGCTGATAGGTATGATGTGCATGATACACTTTTGGATCAATCCATAATATCTTCTCCAGCAATATATTGTGATATTGTGACTTTGTTAAAATATCATTCTTTAGTTAGATTGGTTAAGGGTAGCAACATCTGTTTTGCAACGACGTAAACTTTGTGCTAGCAGTAACCCTCCTTTAATAAGAATTTGTCCACACCTTGATGAATCTATTTTTTCAAAACCTATGAATCCTGCCCTTACTAAATTCGGCGCTCAAATGTCCAACCTGACTGGCGTTCGAGCAATTATGAAGGACATTGTTGAAACATTGCAATCTGGTGCAGGGCAGGAATTGATTAATTTGAGTGCGGGCAATCCTTTAATTTTGCCAGCGGTAGAGCGGTTATGGCGGGATTGTACAGCAGAATTACTTGCTAGCTCAGAATATGGTGAAGTGGTTTGCCGTTACGGGTCTAGCCAAGGTTATGCACCTTTTATTGAAGCGATCGCTAATGATTTTAATCGGCGGTACGGATTAAACTTAACTGAACGCAATATCTTAGTTACCCCCGGTAGCCAAACTCTCTACTTCTACGCTGTCAATGCCTTCGGTGGCTACACTAATACTGGTGAACTGAAGCAGATTGTTCTGCCTCTAAGTCCTGACTACACTGGTTATGGCGGTATCTGCTTAGTTCCAGAAGCCTTAACTGCTTATAAACCAGCCCTAGATATTGATACAGCTAACCACAGATTTAAATATCGCCCTGATTTTAGTCAACTATCAATTACAGAAAATACAGGTTGTGTTCTATTCTCTCGTCCTTGTAACCCTACAGGTAATGTTCTTACTGATGAAGAAGTAAGAAAAATTGCCGCCCTGGCCGCACCTTATGATGTGCCAGTTTTAATAGATTCGGCATATGCTCCTCCCTTCCCAGCGCTCAACTTTACTGATATGTCGCTGATATTTGGAGAAAATATTCTTCATTGCACAAGCTTATCTAAGGCAGGGTTACCAGGAGAACGGATTGGCATTGCTATTGGTAATGAACGGATGATTCAAGTTTTAGAATCGTTCCAAACAAATGCTAGTCTGCATTCATCGCGTTATGGACAAGCGATCGCAGCTCGTGCTATCAACTCTGGTGCTTTAGCCGAAATTGCCGAGCAAGTTATTCGCCCATTTTATCAAAACAAGTTCAGTGTTCTAGAAAACACTTTAGATGCATCCATGCCGAAGGATTTACCTTGGTTCTTGCATCGAGGTGAAGGCGCAATCTTCGCTTGGTTGTGGTTAGAGGATCTACCAATTACCGATTGGGAATTCTACCAAGAACTCAAGCAAGTGGGTGTAATTGTTGTTCCTGGTAGTACCTTCTTCCCTGGTTTAAAGGATGAGTGGCAGCACAAGCACCAATGCTTACGCATCAGCCTCACAGGTAGCGATGAGGAACTGGTTACTGGTATGCGACGTTTAGCAAAGGTGGCTGAACAAGTTTATCAGCGTGCAGTTGTTAGCGCTTAGTTAGGTAGTGGGAATGAACCGCAAAGGCGCGAAGGACGCGAAGAAAAAGATGGGGAGCAGAGGTGGAGGGGAGCAGGGGGAAATTGAAAAACGCCCAATCCCTAATCCCCAATCCCCAGTATCCAATACCGATGATTGGCTCGACATTGGTAAAATTGTTGCAGCTCAAGGGTTAGCTGGAGAGTTGCGCGTGTATCCTAATTCGGACTTTCCCGAACGATTTGAAGTGCCGGGAAAACGCTGGTTGCTACGTCCTGGCGAAACAGAACCGCAACCTATCGAATTATTGGTAGGGCGTTACATCGAAGGTAAAAATTTGTATGCGATCAAGTTAGCGGGTGTAGAAAATCGCAACCAAGCAGAAGATTTGCGTGGTTCTAAGTTAATGGTTCCAGCAAGCGATCGCCCCCAATTGGCAGAAGATGAATATTATGTCCCGGATTTGATTGGCTTGGAAGTCTTTTTGCAGGCATCGGGTGAACTTGTTGGCACAGTTGTAGATATAATCCCCGCTGGCAATGATTTATTAGAAGTGGAATTACACCCGGCATTTGCTGGTAATAAAAAACAAAAGAAAGTTTTAATTCCGTTTGTCGAAGCGATCGCGCCTGTGGTAGATATACAAGCCGGTCGGATTGAAATTATGCCACCGCCTGGATTATTGGAAATCAATGATTAAGTTTTTGGTTGGCTTCAACGATGAGATCGCGGCTATTTAATTTTGGGTTTTGTTCCTCAATCCAGCCTACGAAGAAAAGCGATCACCTTCAACCGTAGGCTTTGCCCAATTGCACTGAGTAAAAATTGCTGTAACTATAACCACAAGAACGGCGTTGCTTGTGACACGAACGACGTTGGTTATGATACCAAGTTGCGTTCTGTTGTAGTCATCTTTCGTTAGGGGAGATTGCTTCGCTCCACTTTGTTTCGCTCGCAATGACAGTTGCTACTTTTGATTGCAACTTGGTATGACAAGCGTAATTTACAGCAATTTTCAGATATAGCAAAGTGCTGAGTGCAAAGTTGTGAGTGCTGAGTTGCTATCTGCCCTGCTCCCCTTCGGGTGAATCCTACGGATACGCTACGCGAGCAGCAGTTGCTCATGGGGAGCCACTGCGTTGCGCGGGTTTCCCGCGTTGTAGCAAGTGGCGTGGAAACCCCCTGCGTACCCGTCACTGCTTCACCTGCTCCCTGCCCCTCTGCTTCTCAGTCCCCAGTCCCCAGTTCCCTTATCCCCTGCCTTCTGCCTTCTGTCTTCTAACGATCAGTCGTGACAATCAATTCTGATAAAGTATGCAATAAATCCTGCGCCGTGTAGGGCTTTAACAAAAATGCCTTGGCTCCCAGCAACAAAGCTTGCTGGCTGTGAGTAGGCAATCCACTACTAGCAATAATTTTTACTTGTGGATTCAATCTCTTCAAGGTACGGATAGTGGTTAACCCATCCATAGTAGGCATCATGAGATCCATCAATACTACGCTGATTTCGTTTTGCTGCTGGGCATAAAGGGCGATCGCTTCAATGCCATTATTAGCCGACAAAGTTTTATAGTTATAATTCTCCAGTGTTAACTTGGTAATTTGTTGCACTATTGTTTCATCATCCACAATCAAAATCAACTCGCCGTTACCTTCGAGCATTTCTTCTTCGGCGGTTGCTTCGATTGCTGTTTCTTCTGCACTCGGCAAGTACACCTGAAATTGAGTACCTTTGTCTACCTCGCTCAAAACTTGCAAAAAACCACTATGGTTTTTGATAATACCTAAAACTGTTGACAGTCCTAGACCTGTACCTTGACCAACTTCTTTGGTTGTAAAAAAAGGATCGAAAATCCGATCTAAGATTTCTGGAGGAATACCCGTACCAGTATCTGAGACAGTAATGACGACATAGCGTCCTTCATTGGCTTCAAGGTGCATCCGGGCATAAGTTTGATCAATAAAACGATTTTCAGCAGAGATTGTCAGTATGCCACCATTAGGCATGGCATCACGAGCATTGACTGCAAGGTTCATTAAAACCTGATGCAGTTGAGTAGGATCGGCTTTAACTAACCACAGTGTCTTTGCAGAAATTTCAGTGCAGATTTCAATAGATTTAGGAAATGTCTGTTTGATGACTTGTGCGACTTCTAAAAGCACATGTCTCGGTTGCAAGGGAAGGCATTTTCCTTCTGTGCCACGGGCAAAGGTTAAAATTTGTTTGACTAATGCAGATCCACGTTTAGAGCTATCTTCCAACGTTTTCAAAAGTTCTTGAGTTTTTGCATCAGCATTTCGCAATCTTAACGGTAGCAATTGAGCAATCATTAGGATAGGGCCAAAAACATTGTTGAGATCGTGGGCGATACCACTTGCCAGTGTTCCCACGCTTTCCAGTCGTTGAGCGCGGTAAAACTGCTTCTCTAGTTGTTTCTTCTCTGTGATATCGGTGTTAACCACCAAGAGCGATTGGGGTTGTCCTGCTTCATCTTGCACGAGAGTGCAGCGGCTAGCAACGATGATGTTTTTACCTGTTTTAGTAATCTGCTCTAGTTCACCTTGCCAAAAGCCTTGCTCAACAACCACTTTTAAAAAGTCTTTAAATTGAGATGATGCTGGTTTGCAGAATAGGTCGTATGCTTTTTTTCCCAGAATTTCTTCTGTCGTCCAGCCATATAAATTTTCAGCCCCTCGGTTCCAAAATAGAATGTGGCTGTCCAGATCGCGGACAAATATCGCATCAGTGGTGATATCGATCAAGGCAGCTTGTTCAGCTATTTTCTGTTCTGCCTGCTTGCGTTTGGTAATATCTTCAATCACAAACGCAAATCTGGGATGTTCACCAAAGTGTTCGGAAATGGTGCAGACTGTGGCGAAAAACCATCGTTGACCTTGAGGAGATTCTTGAATATGTTCAAAGTGAACTGGAGCTTGAGTTCGTTGAGCTTCCAGGTAGTGATTACGCCATTCACTCTGATATTGCTCAGGTATCCCCATTTCACTGACCAGTATTTGCTGCAATGCTTCTGGAGTTACACCATAGAAGTTGGCTGTGGCTGGATTACAAGTCACGATTCGTATATCTTCATCGATCAACTCGACGATTCCCATCATCATCGAGGTACTATTAAAGAAACTGCGGAGTGTGGCTTCGCTTTGACGTAGAGCTTCGGTTGTCTTTTTACGCTCGGTAATATCTGTTGAAATTCCACAAATCGCATACGGCTTACCATGTGCATCATACAAAGGAAACTTGATGGCTAGATAAGTGTGCAACCCATCATCAAGTGGTACTTGTTCTTCAAACTCTATGGGAGTTAGAGCAGTAAAGATGCGACGATCGTTTTGCCAAAAAACCTCGGCGGCCTCGTATGGAAAAATATCATAGTCCGTTTTGCCTTTGACTTGCTCACTTGTTAAGTGAGTGAGTCTTTCGTATTGAGAGTTGACCAAAATGTAACGACCTTGGAAATCTTTGGCATAGATGACTGCGGCTGTATTATCTAAAATTGCCTGCAAGCGTTGCTCACTTTCCCGTAGCGCTTTCTCTGCCTGTTTGCGATCGCGGAGCGCAGCTTGCTGTTCGCTGATATCCGTGCTGACTCCTACTATACCAAAAGCTTGCCCAGCTTGATCTCGCACTAGTGTATTAACCACATGGGCTGGGAAGATAGTACCATCTCGTCGTTGCACCTCAAACTCTCCTTCCCATGCGCCAGTTGCTTGAATGCTCACCATAATCTGTTGAGCGATTTCCTGATGTTTAATAGGAACCGTGACTTCCAGAATGGATCTACCCATATCTTCTAAGGTAAGCTGATAAAGTTCCTCAGCAAACTTATTCCAGTAAATAACTTTGCCTTCCAGATCCGTTGCTATGACTGCATTACGAACCTGGTTGAGCAGAGATGCTTGAAAAGCAATCTGTTCTTCTGATTGCTTGCAACTGTCAAGTTTCTGTTGCGAATCAGTATTTATCTGGGCATCAGCCGTGCGTTGTTCAACTAGCTTTTCTAACTCTTGCTGTAGTTGCTGATTGATCTGGCTTAAATCTTCTAGCCTTTGCTGTAATGACTCAATGACCTGATAAATCCTGTCTTGGGTGATTAGCCCCACTAATTGATTCTGCTCATTCACCACAGGAAGGTGACAAATCTGATGCTGGCGCATGAGCGCTAAGGCTGTGAGGGCATTTTGTCCATCAGAGGCTGTGAGAGTAATTACCTGCTGCTGCATTACCTGAGAAATTTTCACGCTGGAGAAATCTGTCCCTAAAACGGTCAGCCTTACTACATCCTGCTCTGTAAATATTCCTACCAAGCACGACCCCTGAACTACCAAGGCACAACTATTTTGACCTTGGCTAGGCAAGCTCAAATCAGATGAAGTTTCTGCATTAGTTAAAATACAACCACTACCTTTTAGCTCACTCATTAAAGCAATTACATCGATGACAAGGGTATCAGGTGCCACAGTCAAAACAGAATATTGCATCACCTGATCCAGAGCAGGTAAATCAATGAGATAAGGGGGCTGCATAATTCAGCATTCCAGCCAATTAGAGGTTTAAACCTATAAAGACACTATCTCCCTAGCCCACACAGCAAACGAGTCAACTAGAAAGATTTTTTAAACTTTGTTGCAAATCCAGTCTTCTGGTCAACCAAACTTCTGATTTCAATTTTTGATTTAGTATTTAACAGATTGTTTCTATTATTATGAAAAACTAATTTTAAATTATATAGGATTCAGATCTAAATTTTTGAAATATACATAGAAATACACGTAGGGCAATGTCCACCAAATCCATGATATGTGGGCAATGCCCTACAATTAAGCTTCAAGTGTACGAAATTTTTTCAAAATTCAAACCAGATTCTTATAGAGAAAGTATCTTGGGCTTGGCTGATAACATATAATAATTTGCAGCTTCGTGACACCATAATTCTGAATTCTGAATTACAACAGACTTGATACCTAGCTTTGAGAATTAATAGCGTACTTCACTAACTTGAAATCCGCTGTATATTACTTGCGTCCTTGCCAATATCGAAATTAGCATCTGTCAAAAGAAATAAGTTTTAATTTTATAAAAAATTTTCTTTATATCTGCAATAAGTTTATCTATTAATTTCAAATTTATCTAAATTTAATCTTAAAAAGAAGCTTAAAAATTAACTGCAATCGCGTTAAGTCTGGTAGATTTTCAAAGAATTCCTCATAATGTATTGCTTTAGATTGATTTTAGATTCAAGCAAACAGGCGTAGTGAAAGACTAATAATCTCAGCTGTTTTAATATCAGTCTAAGAAATTTCATCATTAGTAAGATGACGCTCATCTTGTTGGCAAGTACACTTGCATACTAATGAATTCGTCAAAAACATTCTTGTAATGGAGTTTTGAGATGACTTTAGCAACTCCGACCCAATCAAAGCCTTTAACAGATGAAGAATTGCGTAAAATAAACGCCTACTGGCGAGCAGCCAACTACCTTTCAGTAGGACAAATATATCTCCTCGACAATCCACTGCTAAGAGAACCGCTGAAGCTAGAACACGTTAAACCAAGACTCTTAGGTCACTGGGGAACAACACCAGGTTTGAACTTTATCTACGTGCATTTAAATCGGGTAATCAAAAAGTTTGATTTAAACACGATTTATATAGCTGGCCCCGGTCATGGCGGCCCTGGGCTCGTCGCTAATACCTACCTCGAAGGTACTTACAGCGAATACTACTCCAACATCTCTCAAGATGCAGAGGGCATGAGGAAACTTTTCAAACAATTCTCTTTCCCTGGCGGTATTCCTAGCCACGCTGCGCCAGAAACTCCTGGTTCTATTCATGAAGGCGGTGAACTTGGTTATGCTCTTGTTCACGCCTACGGTGCGGCTTTCGACAACCCTGATTTGATTGTCGCTGCTGTTGTAGGCGACGGCGAAGCCGAAACCGGAGCTTTAGCCACTAGCTGGCACTCCAACAAGTTTATCAATCCTGTGTATGATGGTGCGGTACTCCCCATTTTGCACCTCAATGGGTATAAAATTGCCAACCCAACTGTGCTATCACGGTTGAGCCATGAGGAGTTAGAGAGCTTATTTGTAGGCTATGGTTACAAACCTTACTTTGTGGAAGGTTCTGAACCTGCGGATGTGCATCAGCAGATGGCGGCAACTTTAGACCAAGCGATCGCAGAAATTCAAAGCATCCAGAGGGAAGCTAGGGTACATGGTTTCACTCAACGTCCCCGGTGGCCGATGATTATTCTAAGAACCCCGAAAGGTTGGACAGGCCCCAAGGATGTAGATGGGAAAAAAACAGAAGATTTTTGGCGATCGCATCAAGTTCCCTTTGGCGAAATTGCTAAAAAGCCAGAACATCTAAAATTACTGGAAGATTGGTTAAAAAGTTACAAGCCAGAGGAACTGTTTGACGCTAACGGCAAGCTGATTCCAGAACTAGCAGAACTTGCTCCCAAAGGACATCGGCGTATGGGCGACAATCCCCATACCAACGGCGGTGTCCTGCTGCGCGACTTGAAGATGCCTGATTTCCAAAACTATGCCGTAGATATCCCCCAACCAGGCATGGTAGAAGCCGAAGCTACCAAGGTGATGGCGAAATTCCTGCGAGATGTCATGCGACTTAACCTCGAAAGCCGCAACTTCCGCATTTTCGGCCCCGATGAAACCCAATCGAACCGTCTAGATGCAGTATTTGAAGTCACAGACCGGACTTGGAATTCTCAAATTCTCCCAGAGGACGAACACCTATCCTCCAATGGTCGGGTGATGGAAATTCTCAGTGAAACTACCTGCCAAGGATGGTTAGAAGGTTACCTGCTCACGGGGCGTCATGGCTTTTTCTCCTGCTATGAGGCATTCATCCACATAGTAGACTCCATGTTCAACCAGCACGCTAAGTGGCTGAAAACTACCCTTGACATTCCCTGGCGCAGACCCATCGCTTCCCTCAACTACCTGCTTACCTCCCACGTTTGGCGACAAGACCACAACGGTTTTTCTCACCAAGACCCTGGTTTTATTGACCTTGTAGCTAACAAAAAATCAGAAATTGTTCGCGTATATCTCCCCCCCGATGCCAACACACTGCTGTCGGTAACTGACCATTGCCTGAGAAGCCGACACTATGTCAACGTCATCGTTGCCGGGAAGCAACCAGCATTGCAATACCTCGACATGGATGCTGCGATTAAGCACTGCACTAAAGGCCTTGGCATTTGGGAATGGGCAAGCAATGATCAAGGTAGCGAACCAGATGTAGTGATGGCTTGCGCCGGGGATATTCCCACATTAGAAACTTTGGCTGCTGTGGATATCCTACGCCAGCACTTCCCAGAGTTAAAAGTGCGGGTGGTCAACGTAGTCGATTTAATGACGCTACAACCAAAAACTGAGCATCCTCACGGTTTAAGCAGCAAAGACTTCGACACGATTTTCACCACCGATAAACCGATCATCTTTGCTTTTCATGGCTATCCTTGGTTAATTCATCGCCTAGCTTATCGCCACACCAACCATCACAACTTGCATGTGCGCGGCTTCAAGGAAGAAGGAACCACCACTACTCCCTTTGATATGGTCGTCCTCAACGATCTTGACCGCTTTCACCTCGTCATGGACGTAATTGACCGCGTGCCAAAATTAGGATATAAAGCGGCTTATGTCAAACAAAAATTGCAACATAAGCTAATCGAACACAAACATTACATTGAGAAGTACGGCGAAGATATGCCGGAGATTCGTGACTGGAAGTGGCCTTACTAAAAAGTACACATAAGGGGATGCGGAGAGATGTTTAGAAACATTTTCCCCACATCCCCTTAATTTTTTAACCAGCGATGGTGAACAGGTACATTGCGTATTTTTATGCGGCATTGCAATCCGTACTTTGCCTTGCCGCACTTATTGTCTTTCCTGTCAATGCGTAAGTTAGAGTGAGTAACCCTTTTAAGGCGACTCAAAAATCTTCGCTTTCCTCTCTGTGCCTCTGCGGTTAAAAAATAATTTATTTAACCACAAAGATACAGAGGACACAAAGGTAAGTAATTAAAAAGGAATTTTTTTACAAGATTTTTACCCACCTTGAAAGGGCTTGTTATAGCAAGTATGAAATCTAGAACCATATCCTACCACTGCCTAAAACAAGCTAGAGAAGCTTACTAACGGCACTGCTGAACTGCTCATAAGGAGAAAGCCCGATAATGCTTTCTGATAACTCACCATCTTTGAATATTAAAACTGCTGGAATACTGCGAAGCCCAAATTTTTTGAAAATCGGCTTGTTGTTATCAACGTCTACTTTGATGACCTTGGCGCGACCTTTGTATTCTTCAGCGAGTTGATCCATTAGCGGACTGACCAAGCGACAAGGGCCGCACCACGTAGCAGTAAAGTCAACAACAACAACTTTTTCTTCACTTAAAATAGTGTCAAATTCGCTTTCTTCAACATAAGCAACTAAGCCAGTGTTAGTAGACATTTTTATTTCCTGATGATTAAACTAAAACTACAATAGAACGAATTTTGGACAATATAACCAACCAAAATTCAGAATTTCGTTTTAAACTGATGAAAAAGGCTTAATTAATAAAAGGCTTCTACATTGTGTCGAAAGGCGATTAAAGCGTGCTTGCCCTGCTCCTCTTTCAGTGCCCAAAAGATAGAATCAGATACTTCTAGTGAAACAAGAGTCTTAATTTCAATGTTAGTGTTGTAGCCTGCTAAGTCTGACAAGCGTCTTCCATGTCCACCCTCACCTTGTACTTGACTAATGGTGTAACCGCTGACATCGTGGCTTTTTAGTAGCTTAACTATACGGTCTTTGAGTACTGTCTCACCAATGATAGTAATCAGAACGGCAGGTTGGGTAGGAAAAGCTAAGTTCGTCATAAAGAATTCCAGAGAATGGTTTTTGGTTTTGAAAGCTGAAGTTTTTATCCACAGCCCAAATGTTGTATCAAAAAGGCTCAAGCATTCTTGCCTGAGCCACTGCTAAATAAAATTAATTTGCTAGATTAATGGATTAAAAGAGCTAAATTTACCAAGCTTAATAGCGGTTGTTGAAGTTGTTATTTCCTCGATTACCACCAAAGGAACTTCTTTCTTCCCTGGGTTTAGCTTTATTCACTTTCAGGCCACGCCCCATCCACTCAGCACCATCAAGAGCTTCAATGGCTGCTGTTTCTTCAGCATCTGTACCCATTTCTACAAAACCAAAGCCGCGTACACGACCTGTTTCACGGTCAGTAGGTAGCTGAACCCGCTTGACAGAACCATATTCTGCAAACACAGCATTCAAGCTATCTTCTGTAACTTCGTAAGAAAGATTACCTACATAAACTGACATAGATTGTCTCCGAAATTGTAAATGTGCAGAGTTTTAGATTTCGGAGAAAACTTTGTAGATACCAAAAACAAAAAGTCTGTCAATACTAAAAACAAAACGTTGTTAACCGAATTTACTCTTACTTCTTATCGTAACATAGCAAACAACTTTTAGGGAAGAAATTAGAAAAGCGTTATATAAAGTCATGTAAGCAATTGATAGCTAAGCATGATAATGGCATAACTAGAGATGTACATACTAGACTAAACGAGCGTGCCATTTCATTTGAAAGGTTAGTGCTTAAAATTGTGAAAATCGCTATAACGCTTTGAGTTATTTAATTACTCTGTATCAAGGAATAGTTTTATATTAGCTGAAGAAAACTCTACACAATGATATAGAAGTTTACCTGCCTAACCAAGTATAAGAGTATTTTTTAGCACATCATAATTAATAATTGGTGTTGTGTTACATTAAAATTACTTGTACTTGCGAAGTATTGAACAATTGAGAGGAAATCATTATCGTAATCCAAAAGCAACAACTTAACTCACAAATCAAAGCACCTCAAGTCTTCTTGATTGACCATGAGAACAATAATCGTGGTCTGATAGACACACATGAGGCTCTACAGTTAGCACAGAGCGTAGAGCTTGACCTAGTTGTAGTCTCTGAAGGCAAAGATGCTCCAGTAGCCAAGATTGTCAACTATGGCAAGCTTCAGTATCAAAAGAAAAAGCGTCAGGGGCATAGCGCTAAACCTACGGTAAAGGAAGTTCGGCTGCGTCCGAACGTAGGTGTGGCTGATTACAACTTACGCATCGAGCAAGCTGTTGGGTGGTTAAGTAAAGGCGATTCAGTAAAGTTTGTTATTCGTTTACGAGGTCGAGAAAATCAATATCGAGAACAGGCTGGAGAACTGTTAGAGCGTATTGTAACTGCTCTAGGCGAAGTAGGTAAAGTCCAATCGCTGGATAAACGCTCACTAGTTGCTCAAGTTATTCCTGCCTAAATTAATTTTTTAAGAATATTTTAGTGAACTCAAGTAGCTAGAGGAACTGCCTGCATGATCTGGCTACTGCAATGCTACCGTGTGCGTGGGAGAAGCCATATCACACGGTTTTTTTATGCAGATAAGGGATGGGTTGTAGATACTTTGCGATGCGATCGCCCAAGGGACACTGGCAAAGCCAATCGCACAGCAGCTTGCAAGACATGGTTTTGCGTTTGTCGCACACTTGGATAACTTTGATGAGTTCACCTCAAATCGTCCGCCAATCCCTAATCACCTATCCCCTAGAACCAAAACCTTAAAAGATGCCAAGTAAATAGGCTTGAGGTGTCTGTTGACTGTCACGATCAGCTAAGTCAGACCAAAAATATCCTAGCTGAATGCAGCGTTGAAGTTAGGGTAATACCCCTGAGTTCAGGTCTAATAACAGGAGGTTTAATTTTGACGAAGTTGAAAGTTGGCATTAATGGATTTGGTCGTATTGGGCGGCTTGTGCTTCGCGCTGGCATTAATAACCCAAATGTCGAATTTGTGGGAATTAACGATTTAGTGCCACCAGATAACCTTGCGTATCTGTTTAAATACGACTCAACCCACGGTAAATTTAAAGGCAAGGTTGAAGCTAGGGAAGATGGCATTGTCATTGATGGGCATTTTATTCCTTGCGTATCAATTCGTAACCCAGCGGAGTTACCTTGGGGTAAATTAGGCGTAGATTATGTAGTGGAATCTACAGGACTATTCACTGGGCATGAAGGATCGACAAACCACCTCAAGGCAGGTGCAAAGCGAGTAGTAATTTCCGCTCCTACCAAAGATCCAGACTCGGTTCCTACCTTGCTCATGGGTGTCAATCATCACTTATTTGACCCCAGCAAGCACACTATTGTTTCTAATGCTAGCTGTACTACTAACTGTTTGGCTCCCATAGCAAAGGTGATCAACGATAATTTCGGCTTGACCGAAGGGTTGATGACCACAGTTCACGCCATGACTGCTACCCAACCAACAGTAGATGGCCCTAGCAAGAAAGACTGGCGAGGTGGTCGAGGTGCAGCCCAGAATATCATTCCTTCTTCCACTGGCGCAGCTAAAGCCGTAGCCTTGGTTTTACCAGAGTTAAAGGGCAAATTAACTGGCATGGCATTGAGAGTTCCGACTCCTGATGTTTCAGTGGTAGACTTAACCTTCAAGACAGCCAAAGCTACTAGTTACAAGGAAATCTGCGCTGCAATGAAGGCAGCGGCTGAAGGTGAATTAAAAGGTATATTAGGCTACTGTGACGAAGAAGTCGTTTCTACTGATTTTCAGGGTGATACACACTCCAGTATCTTCGACGCAGGTGCTGGTATCGAACTAAACTCTAACTTTTTTAAGGTGATTGCCTGGTACGACAACGAGTGGGGCTACTCGAATCGTGTAGTTGACCTGATGTTGTCAATGGCGCAGAAAGAACAACTCGCCCCGGCAGTTGCTTTTGCTTGATTAGAAATTGGGCATGGGGCATGGGGCATGGGGCATTGGGCATTGGGGATTAAGTAAATTGTCCAATCCCTAGTCCCCAGCCCCCAGTCCCCAGCCCCCAATCCCCAATCCTCAGCCGAACGGTGCATTCTCTGACAAAAAAACTAAATAATAAGTGGTTTCCTTGAGAAATGTGAATGATATGAAGCACTTGTGAGCTTGGGCGCGTTAGCTGTCCATGTCGCAGGTTATGGAGAAAACACCCCAAGCTATTCTTAAACCCTTAATCCCTATGCGTCGAACCAAAATTATTTGTACTGTTGGCCCTGCTACTTCTGCACCTGAGCGGCTACAAGAGTTGGTAGAAGCTGGGATGAATGTGGCAAGGCTAAACTTTTCTCATGGAGCCTATGAGTTCCACGCTCAAACAGCGCAGCATCTTAGGCAGATTAGCTCTAAACAACAAAAACCGATCGCTATTATGCAAGATCTGTGTGGCCCAAAGATTCGCTTGGGAACTTTACCACCAGAAGGGCTAATGGTTGAAGCTGGTAGCGAAGTCACTTTTGTTTTGCAAGATAAAGGTGAGAGTGTTGACGAACTACCTTTGCCTTTGCCGACTTTGTTTGCAATGGTGCGACCGGGTGAACCGATTTCAATTAATGATGGTCGTGTAAAGTTAGTTGTTACCAGCCGTGATGCCGATCGCATTCGGGCTTTAGTTAAAATTGGCGGGTTAATTTCCACCCACAAGGGAGTTAACCTGCCAGAAACTCGTTTACCTGTTAGTTCGATCACTGAAAAAGATTTGCTAGATTTGCGGTTTGGCATTCAGTTGGGTGTCGATTGGGTGGCAGTTTCCTTTGTGCAATCACCCCAAGACCTAGAACCCGCTCAACGGATGATTGAAGCTGCGGGTGCCAAAATTCGGGTAATCGCCAAAATCGAACGACCGGAGGCAATCAAGCAATTTGATAGCATCCTTGAGGCTGCCGATGCAATTATGATTGCCCGTGGCGATTTAGGGGTAGAAATGCCAATTCACGAAGTCCCTCTAATTCAAAAAGATATTATTCGCCGTTGCAATCGGGCAGGCAAACCGGTGATTACTGCCACTCAAATGCTTGAGTCAATGATTAGCGCCCCCGATCCCACCCGCGCCGAAGCAACAGATGTTGCTAACTCCATCTGGGATGGTACGGATGCTGTCATGCTTTCTGGAGAAACTGCTGTGGGACAATATCCCATTGCTGCCGTCCAGATCATGCACAACATCGCTGTGCGAACAGAACAGTCCTTGCAAGAAGGTAGCAGCCATTCTTGGTGTCATGAGGCTGGTAGTGTGAGTGTCACCGAATCTGTAGCTGAAGCAGTGTGTCGGATTGCCTATGAAACAGGCGCACGGGCAATTTTGTGTAATACTTCCTCTGGAAGTACGGCGCAACTAGTGTCTAAATACCGCCCATCGACACCGATTATTGCCCTGACTCCTGATGAAACCGCTTATCGCCAGCTAGCACTTTCTTGGGGTGTAGAACCTTTGCTCATTCCACCAGTACACAATGCAGAAGAGATGTTTGTGAATGTGGTGAACACAGTTGTAGACATGGGCCTAGTGAATAATGGCGATAAGGTGGTGATTACCTCTGGCGTTCCAATTGGTAAATCGGGAACAACTAGTTTAATTAAAGTGCATTCTATTGGACAGCCGATTTTGGCATAACCCCCCTAGAATAGGGCTGAGGCTCAAGACGGTAAGCATACCTTAGGCAAGAATTAAGAAAAGTTGCCAAAATCAGGATTGAAGGAGCAGGAGAGAGTGTATACAACAGGGGAATAAGTAAATCCTAAAAAAACAACCATTACGGAGTTTTATGCCTAAAAATTTACTAGAACAATTGAGAACAATGACGGTTGTGGTCGCGGATACTGGGGATATCCAAGCGATTGAAAAGTTCAAACCCCAAGACGCTACAACTAACCCCTCGTTGATTACTGCGGCAGCGCAGATGCCTGAATATCAGGAAATTGTTGATCAAACTTTACTCCAAGCTAAGAAAGATGCAGGAGCAGGCGCAAGCCAAGCACAGGTAGTTTCTCTTGCCTTTGACCGTCTGGCGGTAGCTTTTGGCTTGAAGATTTTACAAATCATCCCTGGTCGCGTGTCTACAGAAGTAGATGCACGTTTGTCCTACGATACCGATGCTACTGTTACTAAGGCTAGAGAATTAATTGCTCAATACAAAGCCGCTGGAATTTCCCGCGATCGCGTGCTAATTAAAATTGCCTCCACCTGGGAAGGTATTCGTGCTGCGGAAATTCTTGAGAAAGAAGGTATTCATTGCAACCTGACATTGTTATTTGGACTCCACCAAGCGATCGCTTGTGCAGAAGCTGGCATTACCCTAATTTCTCCCTTCGTCGGTCGAATTCTCGACTGGTACAAAAAAGAAACTGGACGCGATAGCTACCCGGCTGCGGAAGATCCAGGTGTAGTTTCTGTTACCACAATTTACAACTACTACAAAAAATTCGGCTACAAAACCGAAGTTATGGGAGCTAGCTTCCGAAACCTTGGCGAAATTACTGAATTGGCAGGTAGTGACTTGCTAACCATTTCTCCGTCGCTGCTGGCTGAATTGCAAGCAACTGTTGGCGAACTACCACGCAAACTCGACCCTTCTAAGGCAGCAAGCATGGAAATTGAAAAAATATCCATCGACAAAGCTACCTTTGACAAAATGCACACTGCTGATCGCATGGCATCTGACAAACTAGCAGAAGGTATTAAAGGTTTCACCAAAGCGTTGGAAGACCTAGAAAAACTGCTAGCAAACAGACTGGCTACCCTAGAAAGTAAAGCTGCAACTCCCGTAGCCTAGAGCTTTTCTCCATGTAGTTAGCACTTCAGTTTCAACATATTGTACTCAAAAACCCGATTTTTAAATAATCGGGTTTTTTATATCTTTTTTTAACGTGAGTCTCCAAGGAAGGCGCACCTGCGGGAAAGTCATACCTTACTCAGGTAGCGGTGTATAAACTGCACGCACACGCTGCCTTCTCCGACACCAGAAGCCACCCGCTTGACTGATGCATAGCGCACATCACCGGCTACAAAAATACCAGGTACGCTGGTTTCTAGTAGATGGGGGTCTCGCTCCAAAGTCCACCCTTTCGGACGGCGTTTGTCTAGCATTAAATCAGCACCCGCCAAAATAAAGCCGTTCTCATCGCGTTCGACAATTCCATCGAGCCAGTCAGTTTGGGGACGAGCACCAATGAAAATAAACAGTGACTTTGCAGGTACAGTTTCAATCGCCCCTGTCCGGTCATCCTTCAGTACGATCGCCTCTAAATTTTGCTCCCCCTTTACTTCCACAACTTTGGTTTGAGTGCGGACAGTAATGTTCTGTGTAGCTTCGATTTGGCCAATCAGGTATTGCGACATGCTCTTGGCAAGCGAATCAGCGCGTACTAGCATTGTCACCGAGCGGGCATACTTAGAAAAATGCATCGCAGCCTGTCCAGCAGAGTTCGCGCCGCCAATGACAAATACTTCTTCACCTTGACAGGCGATCGCTTCAGTCATTGCCGCACCGTAATACACACCCGCGCCACACAGCCGCTCCTCACCTGGAATATCGAGCTTGCGGTATGATACTCCCGTTGCAATCAACAGCGCGTGACAACTGATCTCGCTGCCATCTGCCAATGAAATCACCCGATAGGGGTCTTGAATCCGAACTCCTGTTACCGTTTGCGGCGTCAAAATCTCGACACCAAACCGTTTTGCCTGCGTCACTGCCCGACGCGCCAAATCTGCGCCACTTAACCCCACCGGAAAGCCCAAATAGTTTTCAATGCGAGAACTTGACCCTGCCTGTCCACCCGGTGCTTCTCGCTCAATCATCACGGTGCTGAGTCCTTCGGATGCCCCATAAACAGCAGCAGCCAGCCCAGCCGGGCCACCTCCTACAATCGCCAAATCATAAAATGGACGTTCTGCCTGAGTTCGCAATCCAATCTGTTCAGCAATTTGCAGATTCGTCGGTTGCACGAGCCGGGAACCGTCTGGGAACAGCACCAGGGGTAAGCGTTGCGCTCCATCGGGTTCGCTATAAGTCAGCAGTTGAGTTGCTTCTTTTTCTAATTCCACATCCATCCATTGATAGGGAATTTGATTGCGTGCCAGAAAATCTTTTACTTGGTGCGACTGCGGCGACCAGCGGTTTCCCACCACCCGAATGCCTTCAAACGGTGGACGATAATCTGCTAGCCAATCATCTATCAAATCATCCAGCACCGGATACAACCGTTCCTCTGGCGGGTCCCAGGGTTTTAGCAGGTAATAGTCGAGTTTAGCGTTATTAATGGCACGAATAGCAGCATCAGTATCTGCGTAAGCTGTGAGCAACACCCGTTTAGCGTCGGGAAACAGCGCGATCGCCTGCTCCAAAAATTCCACTCCGCTCATCTGCGGCATCCGTTGATCGACGAGAAATGTGGCAACGGTTTCATTGCGAATCTTCAGTTGGTTTAAAGCACCTAATGCAGTTGCTCCAGAGTCTGCCCGCATAATCCGAAAGCGATCGCCATATTCTTTTCGCAGGTCTCGCGCTACCGCTTGCAGCACATCGGGATCATCATCAACAGTGAGAATGACTGGTTTTGCCACGCGCCTGCTCTCCAATTTTACCAAGCTCCGCTCTCAGGCTAGAGCTAGATGGCAAAAAAGCGATTCTACCTAAAGAGTGAGTTTCAGATGTGAAGTAGTCGGCTTTGATAAGGAAAAGGGTTACTATGCTGTCTGAGCAGATGAGGAAATTATGCTTTGTCTTGAAGAACTGCTGACTTTGGAATTATTTCAAGCCTTGCCACGAAACCGCCTCGACTGGATCTGCGATCGCGCCCAAACGATTGACCTGAAAACTGATGAAGTACTGATACACGAGGGCGATCCGCCACGTGGCTTTTTCATTCTGTTGTGTGGTCGTATGGGATTAACCCGGCGCAGTGATGGACTGGAAATGCCGATTGGACAGCATGAAGCTCCTAGCTTTTTTGGTGAAATCCCAGTCTTGACTGGTGAAGCTGCCCCTGTGACTGCGCGGGCGATTACAGACTGTCATTTTTATGAGCTATCAAGTGAGGATTTCCTGACATTGCTGCATGAGTGCCGCACTTTTGAGCAGATGATTTTTCAAATTGTGGCAAAGCGATCGCGCGGGTTAGAGTCCTTTATCCGCAACCGGGAGAAAATGGCAGCCTTGGGCACCTTAGCAGCAGGATTGGCGCACGAATTAAATAATCCCGCAGCCGCTTTAGTTCGTGCCTTACGAGATGTCACCCCAGCATTACTGGAACTACAACGCATGAATTTGGTTGCTGGACGACACCAAATTGATGAAGTACACACCCAAGAATGGCTTAAAGCACGTGATGAGGGCTATGAAGCAATTCTCCACAAGCGAGTTGATCCGATGAGTTTGAGCGATCGCGAAGAGCAAATGCTCGATTGGTTGGAAGATTACGGCGTGGAGGATGCCTGGAAACTGGCTGAACCTTTAGCTGAAGGCGGCATCAAAATTGCAACCCTTGAAGAATTGACAACGCAATGGCGGGATGACTCAACAGAAATGCGCGACATGGGGCTACGTTGGTTGGCACTCTCGTTTGAAGTGATGTCGATGATTACCAGTGGCTTGCGCGGTGCAGAACGTATTGCTGAACTGGTGCAGTCGATGAAGTCTTATTCCCATTTAGATCAGGGTGCGCGACAAGTAGTTGATGTGCATGAAGGGCTGGAAGATACCCTGCGATTATTCTCATACAAACTGAAGCATGGCGTGGAAATTCGCAGATCATACGATCCAGCAATTCCCAAACTATGGGCGTATGGAAGTGAATTGAATCAAGTATGGACAAATTTGATTGATAACGCTATTGATGCAATGGAAGATAAAGGCGTGCTTGAAATTCTTACCATCTACCGTAGCGATCGCATTGAAGTGCAAATCATAGATTCGGGATCAGGTATTCCACCAGAAATCCAATCACGAATTTTTGAACCATTTTTTACAACAAAGCCCGTTGGCAAAGGGTCAGGCTTGGGCTTAGAAGTGGTGCGACGAATTGTCGAAATTCGCCATCAAGGAACGATAACGCTTGCATCCAAACCAGGAAAAACTCAGTTTACTGTTTGTTTACCGATCATTCAGCATGGGCTTTAGTCTACTACGAGCCTGCATTACTTTACATATTAAACTCAACAATGAAGTAAGAACAGATTGGGCGTAATTTGGGAAGTTGTCCAAATGTACGGAAACCAAATTTTTCGAGTTAAACCTCGTCCATGTTGAAACCTGGAGTTTTGAATTATTATGTTGTGTCATTGCGACGAAGGAAGCAATCGCAAAACTTTGGTAAAAAACTACAGTTCTCAAGTTAGACGAGGTTTAGACAACGGATGCGCTCAATCAATTACCCTAGAAATGGAAGTATTCAAGAAGCTCTTCTAACTTATCTACTCACAGCAAAATTCTATGCCGTGTCAACATCTCAATCAGCTGACTCTGGAAAACATGATTGCGAAAGCAAACTATCCCGTGTTTCGTTGTCAGGAGTGTATTCGGATTAATGAACGCTGGGTGCATCTGCGTATTTGCCAGACCTGCGGTCAGATGCTGTGCTGCGACTCTTCCAAAAATCAACATGCACGCCGTCATTATGAAGAGACTGGACATCCCGTAATTAGTTCAGCAGAATTAGGAGAAGAATGGCTGTGGTGTTTTGTGGATGAGCAACAGAAGAATTATTGATAAATGAATACCTTGAAAACATACAGCCAGTTGCTACCCTTGTCCTATGGGAGACGCTACGCGAACGGGAAGCCCTTTGGGTGACGCTCCTTCGTCGCTAACGCTGACGCTAACACCAACGCACTGGCTGTGAAATATCCATCGCAAAGTGGGGCGGTATGTCCGTTTGCCTAGTTGATGGCACTCAGTTACAAGAACGCTACATTGACTCCAGTTTCTGACATTTTGTCTACACTATAACTTGACTGAATTAATCAAGAGCAGTATAGACCTAATGTCTAAAAAGCCGTCCGAAACCCCTTATACAAGCCGTAACCATTACTCAGACAAATGGCAGGAGAGGGTAGCGCAAGTAGCATATCGGTTTAACCGAGAGTATCAAAATCAACCCTTTGATCTGCCAACAGAAGTGCAGGAAATGCCAATATTCCGGGAATGGATTACTGGCACATTGTCAGGGAGAATTGCTTCTCATTTCTGGGAAATTGCTCAACCGCAAAAGAATCAGCACTGTTTGGATATTGGCTGCGGTGTCAGCTTTTTGATTTATCCCTGGCGAGATTGGCAAGCATTTTTTTATGGACAAGAAGTCAGTAACATAGCACGTGATACTCTTAATGCCCGTGGTTCGCAGTTGAACTCAAAGCTGTTTAAAGGTGTAGAGTTGGGGCCGGCTGATCATTTAAATTATTCATCAGATCAGTTCGACTTGGCGATCGCTACAGGATTTAGCTACTATTTTCCGCTTGAATATTGGAATGCTGTGTTGCTAGAAGTGAAACGGGTGTTGAAACCAAGCGGACAGTTTGTATTTGATATCCTCAATCCTGAACAACCTTTAGCAGAAGATTGGGCAGTTCTAGAAACTTATTTGGGTGCTGAGGTGTTTTTAGAACCTGTGGCTGAGTGGGAAAAAATGCTCAAAGCTGCTGGTGCTAAAGTCGTTACACGCAAATCAGGAGAATTATTCGAGTTGTACAAAGTGCGATTTTGATATTGTGTCCACTTGAATACTTGTACTTAGAACTGACACGGCAAGACAACGCTGATTTACTCAGCACTCACCACTAATATCATGTCCGTTTAAATAACCGTCATTGTGACCGAAGGCAAGCAATCCCAAAAACTTTGCGATTGCGTCGTTTCACTTCGTTCCACTCGCAATGACATATTCAGGGTGATTTGCCGGACATCATATAAAAACTCGACGTTGCACAAACAAGCGATAAAATTAAGTATTGAGATTTAAAACTCCTCATACTCTCTGCGTCTTTGCGGCTCTGCGTGAGAAAAATCATCCCGCTTTCTCTGCAAAGCCAAAACTTAGCACTCACTACTCACATATTTGGTGCTTGGCTCAATTCCATGTAAAGCTAAAAATTGATCCAGCACCAACTTTGGACTCCAGTTTTACCACTCCACCGCGAGTTTCGACAATTTTTTTGACGACTGATAGCCCGATTCCCGTTCCCTCGATTTGATCTCTGGCCTCTAATCGCTGAAAGATACCCCAGATTTTGTGATGAAATTCAGGCGCAATCCCAGGGCCATTATCTGCAACGGAAAATTCAAAATATTTCCCGACTTGTTTTACTCCAACCACAACACGAACATCAGGTCTGAGTGCATATTTCAAGGCATTATGGATCAAATTCATAAAAACTTGCTGAAGTGGTACTCGCTCAGTTAACAATTTAGGCATCCCTGGCTCAATCATAATCACCGTTTCAGCAGGCGGTGCTATAAGTTCAATCACTTCAGCGAGTAAAGCAGCAACATCTACCATCTCAGATGTCTGCATTCGACCTGCGCGTGAGTACTGTAAAATCCCGTCTATCAAGTTTTCCATCCGTTGTATCCGCTTGTGTAACAGGTTCAGATGCTCGCGGGATTCTTCAGTCAATGTGTCTGCTAGGTCTTCTTCAAGCCAGCCTGATATGCTCGAAATGCCGCGCAGAGGTGCTTTTAAATCGTGGGAAGCAACGTAAGCAAACTGTTCGAGATCCTTGTTACTCCGCTCTAATGCTAAAGTTAGTTGAGACAGTTCTTCAGCCTTTTTCTCAATTTCTTTACGGGAAAGCACTTGCTCTGTCACTTCCACTGCATGGGTCATGATGCCATAAACCTGAGCGTTCGCATCGAGTAATGGTTGGTAAACAAAATTCCAAAAACTTTCTTCTAATATGCCATCGCCGTTTCGGTCAAATAATGCCCGCATTTCTTTACCGACAAAGGGTTGTCCAGTGGCATACACCTGATCGAGTAACTCAAAAAATCCTTGTCCTGCCAAATCTGGGAATGCTTCCCTAGCAGTCTTGCCAATCACCTCGCGGTTGCCAACAATCTGAAGATATATTGGATTCGCTACCTCGGTAATGTGGGTAGGGCCGCGGGAGATATGAATTGCGGCGGGTGCTTGCATAAATACGCGATGTAACTCAGCACGTGCTACCTGTGCTTCTGCTAAAGCGCGATCGCGTGCCTCTTTAGTTCGCTTACCATCAGTAATATCACGAGAGACACCGACAATTTGTACAACATTCCCCTCTGTATCAAAAATTGGCGATTTAATCGTGTGGAAGAACCGAATTTCGCCATCCGCTCTTCGATTAGGCTCCTCTAATACCTCTACTACCTCACCCGTAGCGAAAACTTTGAGGTCATCTTGTATGTATTGCTGGGTATAATCAATTTCGTTAAATGGAACGTCAGTGATACCGTGCAGTTCTTCAAGGGTCATGCCGTAGTAGCTACAAGCAGCTTTATTTGCATAGACAACCACTGAACCAGGAGCTTTACAAAAAATCATGTCTTGAACCGAATCGAGGATTTGGGTGTAGCGGTGTTCGGTTTCTTTAAGGGCTTCTTCGGCACGCTTCTTGTCGGTAATGTCGGTGTGAACGCCAATCCACTCACGAATGCTGCCATCAGGCTCAGACACTGGCACAGCTCGTACACTCATGTAGCGATACTCACCATCATAACGGTGCAAGCGATGCTCCACTTCGTACATGGTGCGGCTAGCAACAGCAGCAGACCACGCAGCGGCCGTGTGTGCTTGGTCATCAGGGTGAACAGCATTGAGCCATCCCCATCCTTTCAATTCGGCGGAACTTTGTCCAGTGAAGATACTCCAGTTAAGCTGTTCATCGGCAAATTCACCAAGAGCATTAGTATTCCAAACAATTTGAGAAGTCGCTTCCACGAGTGAGCGATAGCGTTCCTCACTTTTACGTAAAGCTTCCTGAACCATCTCGATATCTACTGATGCCCTTTCCTCAGACATTTACCCTATTTACTGCTCAATGTTGTTCAATTATTAGAGCATTTCTGTGTGTTATTTTAAACTTTGTTGCTTAATATCGTCGGTCAGCGGATCGAGTTGGGCGAGACAATCGCGACGCGATTGAGAGTTAAACCATCTTTCTAGCGATTCTTGATCGGCAAACCGAAACACATCGCGTCTGTTACCCAGATTATCAGGTTCAACCCTTGGTTGTTCCAAGATAGCCTCTAAAGGTTGCCGATCGCAGAATCAGTTCAGAAATACGCTGCTCTTTCTTGAGCTTCTTTCCTCGGTTTGGGGGGAGCGAGTATGAATGTAAGTTGCCGGGATAGACCGCGATTCTCGTGCCGAGAGGCTGCGCCAACGCTGAACCATAACGTTGAAGCCCTCTAAGATTACTGAGGCCCAAACAAATCGTTATTATGGTGCAGCGATTTGTTAGGTATGCTCAACGCGCAACATATAATAATTAAGTTTTTGTTACTAAAAATATTCCAACAGCAATCATTACACAGCCAGCAGCAATGTTTATTCCTTTTCTTGTTTTAGAACTAATAAGCAATCTAGCTCTGTACGCCATGAATGCATAACCAAGTTTTACACCGCCTACGGCCACAATAGTAATCGCTATAATTATGCTGGTGTCAAAATAAGATATTTTAGAAAGATCAAGAAAAGCTGGGAAAAAACCAAGATAAAATAAGGTTGCTTTTTGATCGCCCAATGTAATAAATAGTCCAGTCAGAAAACTAGACAGCAAAGAAGTTTCTATAATCTCTCCTGTCTCCATGTCCTGTGATTTTGACCTGCATAACCCTATCCCTAAAAAAACCAGATAAGCACCCCCAAGGTATTTTATTAGGACAAATAGGCTCCCCATCGTTTCAGCAAGAAGCGATAAACCCCAAATGGCTATTATTATGAAAATGATGTCACCAACCACTATCCCTATAGTTGTGAAAAGACCATGAATAAATCCAGATGTAGCTGATCTTGTGGAGACAGCTAATACACTAACGCTGGGAATAGAAGCCAGAACAACCATCGCACCGAATAATGCAACAATGGTGCTAAATGTCATACTGCTTTGCATAAGCATAACAATTAACAGAAATTTATAGAAACTTTAATATTTTCGGTAATAGTAATTGGAGATGGAGAAAAATCCAATAGTTGAAAGCTGACTATCAAGATTTTTGAGTAGGCGGGGAGAGATTCAGTAATTTTTTTCTCCCCCATTGCTTCTATCTAGGCAAATTTTCTTGCGTCTGCAAACCGCTTATTAATCGCATCCCAGTTAACCACATTCCACCAAGCTTCTAAATAATCAGCGCGGCGGTTTTGGTAGTTAAGATAATATGCGTGTTCCCATACATCATTGCCCAGGATGGGATATTTACCTTGACTTAGGGGATTATCTTGGTTGGCTGTAGTTGTTACTTCCAGCTTGCCACCTTTATTACGGACAAGCCAAACCCAACCACTACCAAATCGAGCAGCACCAGCTTCGTTAAACTGTTTTTTAAAGGCTGCAAAACTACCAAAATTTTGATTAATTGCTGATGCGATCGCTCCTGTTGGTTCTCCACCACCTTGGGGCTTCATAATATTCCAAAACATCGCGTGGTTTACATGACCACCGCCATTATTACGCACTGTTCTGCGAATATCTTCAGGTACTGTGTCAAGCCTACGTAACAGTTCTTCAACAGTTTTACTTTTGAGTGCTGGATGTTTCTCTAACGCTGCATTTAAGTTCTTCACATAAGTTGCATGATGCTTATCGTGATGAAACTGCATAGTTTTGGCATCGATGTGCGGTTCTAGCGCTTCATAAGCGTAGGGTAAAGGTGGTAATTGAATAGCCCCTTTGGTGGTATCTGGTGTTGTGCTTGTAGTTGTGCCTGTACTGGAATTTGTTTGGTTGTTGCTAGAAGATTTCTCTCCCACAGCGCAAGCATCTAATGCAACACCCCCCGTAGCTGCTGCGAGTAAAAACAAGAAATTGCGTCGATTAATATTCATAAAAGGGCAGCCAATCAATATGAATGTCTTGATAGCTTTTATTTTCTTAGATTTAGGCTGCAAAAAGTTGGGGATTGGATGAAGAGGATAAGGAGCATGGGGGATGGGGGGACAAGGAGCAAGAGTTAATCATGGTTCTTTCCCCTTGTCCCCGTGTCCCTTAGTCCCCGTGTCCCCTTGTCCCTTTGTCTCCCCTGCTTTTTCCTAGTCCCCAGTCCCTAATTAACCAAAATGTTGAACGATCGCCTCGGCAAATTCAGAACATTTTAAGGGTTCTACTGGTGGTTCTAGCAATCGTGCCAAGTCGTAGGTAACTTGACTATTGGCGATCGCATCCCCTAAGCCTTTCTTAACCAAGTCTGCGGCTTCTTGCCAGCCGAGATACTCTAGCATCATCACACCAGACAAAATCACCGAACCAGGATTAATCCGATCTAAGCCGGCGTGTTTAGGTGCAGTGCCGTGGGTAGCTTCAAATATGGCACAGGCATCGCCAATATTGGCCCCTGGCCCCATTCCCAATCCTCCGACAATGGCAGCAGCAGCATCAGACAAGTAATCACCATTCAAGTTCATCGTCGCCAGAATCGAATACTCATCGGGTCTGGTTTGGATTTGTTGAAAAATGCTATCAGCAATCCGGTCATTGACCATTACTTTATCTTTCCACTTGCCGTTACCGTGGGTATCCCAAATTGAGTTAAGAACGGTTTCGACTTCCTTGACAATTTGCGCTTTTTTCTCTGGAGTCAAAGCATCAAATCCAGGGTCAACCTGACGGGCGTTTTCTTCCAAGGAGATATCAGGATTTTTTTCCTTGTTACTCAAAATCCAAGATTCCCGTTCGGTGACTGTTTCTTGGCGAAATTCGCTAGTTGCTAGTTCGTAACCCCAATCGCGGAAAGCGCCTTCGGTGTACTTCATGATGTTGCCCTTATGCACCAAAGTCACTTGTTGCTTGTGTTTGGGCAATAACAGGGCGTGTTTGATAGCACGTCTTACTAAGCGCTGAGAACCATTTTTGCTGATGGGTTTGATGCCAATGCCAGAATCAAGAGGAATTTGCTTTTTACCATGTTCTGGAGTGGCGGGAATCAGTTCCTCGTTGAGGATTTTAATGAGGCGATCGCCAATTTCGCTTCCTTGCCGCCACTCAATACCCAAATAAATATCTTCCGTGTTTTCCCGATAGACAATTACATCTAACTTTTCAGGATTTTTGTGTGGTGAAGGTGTACCTGCATAGTATCGACAAGGACGCACGCAGGCATAAAGGTCAAAAATTTGTCGTAACGCCACATTCAAGGAACGAATACCGCCACCTACTGGGGTAGTTAATGGCCCTTTTATTGCCACACCATATTCTTGAATAGCCGTTAGCGTATCCTGGGGTAAATATTGGTATGTACCGTATAAATCACACGCTTCATCCCCAGCATAAACTTTAAACCAACTGATTTGGCGTTTACCGTTATATGCCTTTGCTACCGCAGCATCAAGTACTTTTTGAGCAGCAGGCCAAATATCTATACCTGTGCCGTCGCCCCGAATAAAAGGAATAATTGGATTGTCAGGCACAATCGGTTCACCATTTTTGAAAGTGATTTTTGCACCTGTTGTGGGGGGGGTAATCTTTTCATACATAAATCACACATTCCTGATCAATTGACCATTGACATTAGAAATTGGGCATTAGGGATTGAGCATTGGGTGAAGAGGACAAGGAGTATGGGGGATGGGGGGATTAGCAGAAGAGGCAAAGTTGGAAGGGGACACTTTAAGCTTAGATACTCGTTCTTCAAACTCAGAACACGACAATCCGAGGTTTTTACTCGACACTCTCTGTTCAGAAAACGACAATCCGGGCTTTTGACTCGACACTTCGAGTTCAGAACACGACAATCCGAGGTTTTTACTCGACACTTCGAGTTCAGAACACGACAATCCGAGATTTTTACTCGACACTTCGAGTTCAGAACACGACAATCCGAGATTTTTACTCGACACTTCGAGTTCAGAACACGACAATCCGAGGTTTTGACTCGACACTTCGAGTTCAGAACACGACAATTCGAGCTTTGAACCTTAAACTCTCCACTCCCCCCTCCCCGTGTCCCCGTGTCCCCTTGTCTTCCCCTCTCATTTTCCCCAGTTCCTTGTCCCCTTGTCCTTGTTGTCTTTTTCCCTTCCAGCCCTTTGAGGCGCAGATTTTCCCCTTATTCCCCTTGTATAGTATTTGGGGTTAAGGTAAGGGATTGAGCGAAATCACCGCTAATTTGTACGATCAAAAATAGTAAACTACTTTTCGCTATTAGTGTTTCACTTTGATAACACCCGATAGCTGATCGCTTTTTCACGCTCCCGTTAAAACGAGTAATGGCATGACAGACCCAATGATTGTATCAGGCCCTGCTAGTGACATCGACTCCCTCCGCCTCCAGTTAATCGCTGGGTCTCTTCAAGTCCAACAACAAATAATCTCACAGTTAGCTGACTTGGGTGATCCGGGATTGGATGTATTGATGGAATTTTTACTGAAACGTTGTGACACCCCAGTGACTTGGATTGATGGCAAAGCCTACCAAGTAATCTACAATTCTGATGCACCTAAAGCCAAAGAATTTCTGCAAACTAATTTTCCTGAAGGAATTGTACCTCTAAAATCAGAGTGCGAGATTAATTACAATCCTTTGCAACAGCTTCTTGCTGCCCAAGATTTTCAAGCAGCCGATCGCCTAACTATACAAAAAATGTGTGAAATAGCAGGGCCAACGGCAGTACAAAGAAAATGGTTGTATTTCACTGAAGTAGACAATTTCCCTGTTATTGACTTGCAAACCATTAATACTCTGTGGTTAGTACATTCTGAGGGTAAATTTGGCTTTTCGGTACAGCGAGAAATCTGGTTGGGTTTGGGAAAAAACTGGGATAATTTTTGGTCAAAAATTGGCTGGAAAAGTGGTAATAACTGGACGCGATATCCCCATGAGTTTATCTGGAATCTAAGCGCCCCTAGAGGTCATTTACCCCTTTCTAATCAACTGCGCGGAGTGCGAGTTATTGCTTCTTTATTTGCTCATCCTGCTTGGTTAACAAATTCAGAGCAATAAAAATTATGATGAATGCTTCTAAACGAGAATTCTACGTCATCATTGAACGGGATGAAGATGGCTACTATGTCGGAGAAGTTCCTCAATTAACAGCTTGTTACAGTCAGGGAGAAACAATAGATGAATTGATGACGAATATTAAAGAAGTCATTGAACTTTGTTTAGAAGCAGAAAGTGATGAACCAATACCAGAATTTGTTGGTATCCAAAAGGTAGTAATTTAAGGTTAAAACTACCAAGCTCAAATCTCAAATCTCATATCTCAACTCGGATAATGGCAAATGTTCGGCTAGAAGACATTAAGCGTAGATTCAACAACGTCACCGCTATTGAGGATATTTCTTTTGAAATTCCTGATGGTGAGTTTTGGGTTTTGGTAGGGCCGTCTGGTTGCGGTAAGTCTACGATTTTACGAACGATCGCCGGTTTAGAGACAGCCACTTCAGGTAAACTCTTTATTGGCGAGCGCTTGGTAAACAACATCCCAGCCAGACAACGGGATGTGGCGATGGTGTTCCAGAACTACGCACTGTATCCACACATGACAGTGGCGCAGAACATCGCTTTTGGGTTACAGATGCGAAAAGTTGACTCAAAAATTGTTCAAGAACGGGTGGTGAATGTAGCGCGATCGCTATCCTTGGATCATCTGCTGGATCGCAAACCCAAACAACTTTCTGGGGGACAGCAACAACGGGTAGCATTAGGAAGAGCGATCGCCCGTGAACCACAAGTTTTTTTACTTGACGAACCTTTATCTAATTTAGATGCTCAATTACGAGATGATACTAGGGCAGAGTTGAAACAGCTACATCAAAGTCTGGGGATTACAACTATTTACGTTACCCATGATCAAGTTGAAGCAATGACTTTGGCTGATAAAATTGTGGTGCTAAATCACGGACGAATTCAACAAATTGGCGATCCCCAAACTATTTATGCCTGTCCTGCTAACCAAATGGTAGCGACTTTTTTAGGCAGTCCTCCTATGAATATTCTGTCTGCCATTTATAAAAATAATGCTTTTGATGTTAGTGGGCAGTTATTAGAAATTCCTAGCAATCTCAGCGAGAGTTTACACTTGCATCAAGGACAAAATGTTGATTTAGGGATTCGTCCAGAGCATATACAAATAGATACTAACTCAGAACTTAGAACTCATAATACAGCACTATTATCAGTTGAAGTGAAAGTGCTAGAACCTTTAGGACGAGAAACTTTAATTCGTGCTAGTTTACTCGGTTCTAGTGGAGTTTTGAATATTCAGGTAGCTGGAAATGTGCGCCTACATCCAGGCGATCGCCTTTCTTTACAACTAGATTTGAGTCAGTTATTTTTGTTTGATCCTAATACTGGTGACAGAATCTGGCCTGAAAAGTGACGACCAGTTTCCTTCAATTCAAAAAAATTATTTATGCTAATTCACTAAGCGATCGCTATTTACGAAGGTCTAACAGACTTTTTTATCAACTTAAGTAAAATCTAAGAAATGCCAATGTTTGATATTAAAGTTTCATTTTTGTGATTAGAGATTCTTTTTTACTTTTACCGCAAGGTTCGGCACTTTCACAATCACTAACTGACATGATTTCATAAACTAAATTCACTTTTTTATTTAGGAAAGTTTTAGGGCTTTCGCAAATCTCAAAAGTTGCACCCAAATTATGTTTAGTTCCATTTTCATCAATTAGTGTTACATAGCACTTGAGGTCGCCGTTGACCATTTCTTTAACTGTGCCTCTTTGTGGATACTTAATAGAATTTTTCTTTGCTTCGTCAGTTTTAGCTTGTGTATTTATAGGAGTTTTTTGTGGAGATTCCACCTTCGTTGACGTTTTCTGTGTAGCCTTTATCTTAGCTTGTTCAACTGTATTTGCTTGAGTATCCTTTACAATATCAGTTTGTGAGCTACTACAACTCGTAATCCAAATAGAGCAAATAATTAATGCAATTTTTGGAACTAAATTTTTCATTATTATATTTATGAAATTCATAAGTGCCGCTAAATTTCACTTTTTTAGCAGCACTTTTGCACTAAGGCAGCTGTAGTACACAACATTTAATAAATCTGTAGTTTAAACTACTTGCTGTACTTGGGATTTTGCTAACTCACCAGGAGCAAATGCACCATTTTCGGTAATTATGGCTGTAATCAAATCTGCTGGCGTGACATCAAAAGCTGGATTGTAAAAATCTATGCCAGATGGGGTGAGAATAGTATCACCGACTTCGTATATTTCTGCGGGATTCCGTTCCTCAATGGGAATTTTACTACCATCAGATAATTCAAAATCAACTGTAGAAAGGGGAGCAGCAACGAAGAAAGGAATATTATGTGCTTTAGCTGCGATCGCTACACTATAAGTACCAATTTTGTTAGCGGTATCACCGTTAGCAGCGATTCTATCAGCACCGACAACAACAGCATTAATTAAACCTTGCTGCATACAGTGGGCTGCCATGTTATCAGTAATTACCGTAACTGGAATTTTTTCTTGGGCACATTCCCAAGCGGTAAGTTTTGCACCTTGCAAGCGAGGACGGGTTTCATCGGCAAACACACGCACTAATCGGCCTTCTCTCCAAGCGGAACGCACCACACCCAAGGCTGTACCATAACCAGCTGTTGCCAATGCGCCAGCGTTGCAGTGAGTGAGAATTGTTAGCTTTTCTGGGTTTTTGGGTAATACTACCAAGCCATGATCGCCGATCGCCTGACAAGTCTGCAAATCTTCAGCATTAATATTTTGGGCAGTTTGGAAGAGAGTTTGTTTGAGTTCTTCTACTGTTCCTAAAGTTTCGTAGGCAGTTTTCATCATGCGGCCAATTGCCCAAAATAAATTCACCGCCGTCGGACGAGTGGAACGCAGTAACTGAGCAACTTTTTCCAAGCGTTCTAAAAATTCGTGGCGATCGCTTGTCTCAATTTCCCTCGCTCCCAGATACATTCCATATGCCGCAGCTACACCAATTGCTGGCGCACCTCGCACAATCATGGTTTTAATTGCCCGTGCCATATCTTCACTGCGGTGAATTTCTACAAATGCGTACTCGTTAGGCAAACGGGTTTGATCAATGAGCGACACTGAATTGTTGTGCCAGATAACTGGATAAACCTGGTTTGTAGAAGGTGTCATAGAAAGAGGCAGTTAGTATATGAATATTAATTACATAATTGCTGCTTACTAGCAATTTTTTGTTTCTCTTTTGTTACGCAAGCAATGTCCTTGTCATTAAATCGAGATAATAGTTTGTCATTATGTACTTCTTTAGATATATGCTTATCATAATCAACCTTTCTAACACTAATTTTCGAGTTGAGATTTTGTAACCACTGTTTTGGTCTTCTATAGTTGTAGCGATTGACGTAAATTTACATTAAAAGTCATTACTAAAAGGCTATTTAAACAGCCAAAAATTATATCACTTATTTTCAGCCTTGTTTAATATTCTAGTATCATTTATTGAAGAAAATTCTTTGTGTTGATTAACGGAAAATATTTTTCTGTAAAATCACAAGAAATGTAGATTGATCAAAAATGAGAACAATGAACAGTAAAATTATGAAGCACAGGATAGTAATAATGTCATTACTGTCTATAACTACTTTGTTGACAACTAGAGTAGTGTATGCAGTACAGCCTTCCTCTGGGAATTATATGTATACCCAGATGAATCAGCTACCCATTGGTTGGGAACTTGGAAAAATCCTGCTTATAATTTTTATAGCAGGTGCTTTAGGTGGCTTTATTTCTTTCTTAATGAACTTCAAGGTAACAGAAGAAGAGATATCTAGACCTATTGAACAGAAATTAGTTCGACTTGAACAGCAACTAGCAAAACAGAACAAAAACTTAGATAAAGAGTATAGAGCAAGGTTAGATAAGCAAAAGCGGGCTGCTATTATTAGAACTTGCATATCACAGTCTCTAATTGGTGGAGCAGTATCACCACCTGTATTAATACTTCTCAAACCTGACAATGCTTTTACTCTAATTACAATGTCATTAGTTGTAGGCTATGCTGGCTCTGCCTTTTTTCGCGCTTTACAAGAGCGAATGTTCGAGTATGTCAGAAGAGAAGAGAGGCTTAAAGAGCAAGTGCAAATTCAACTTAAACAACAGTCAGATAAGATAGGACAGTTGATAGAAGCTCTATCAAAAGAGGATTTAAAAAAAGCAAAATCCCTCGCAGATGAACTTAACGGATTGTGTGCAGCAGGTTCAGCTGCATTTGGTAAACATTTTGATAGTACTTTTGTAAACTCAGAATTTTATGACAAAGTTAAATACAGAAATAATGGTTATGAAGTGCCTGAGGATAATGCCAATAAACATCCACTAGAGCCAGCCAAAAGATAAGCTCACCTTGTGCATGATGATTGTTGGCAAAGCTTGCTAATATTCTAATGAAAGTAATTCTCATTTCAGAGTGAATTTTCATCAGAATATTTTTTTATTTAAATTAATATTAAAAATTGTAGCTAACTAAATAATTACTAATTTGTAATTCTTGAGGCTGTCCGGTGAGTCCGAGCAAAAAGCCATAATTTATCCATATTTAAATAGTTAAATTTAGGTTATCCAGATTAAACCGAATTCGTTATAGCCAGGGATATGAAGAGTGTAGGTAATGGCAGCGATCGCTAACAAAATAGAGAGTAAACTCAGACAACTCTTAATCTGGAGTACAAAGAGTAATAAATAACATTACATAAGATTACAAATAACTAACTCATAGGATTCTGAGCAGTAATAAATAAAAATACTGAATATGATGATATATACTATAAACCTGTCATAGGCAATCTTTCAGTATTTATACTCCATAGCGTCAGTTATTTTCGTTTGGTGTAAGCTAATCGTCATTTAAATTGCACCATTTTCATGGTAATAAAAGCTGCAAACCCTCTCCCCTGCTCCCTGCCCCCTGCTCCCCTGCGGTCTCAATGTGCAAATTAAATGCTTAACAGCTTACCCACCAAACACAATTGATGCGCCCATCTGAATTAATAATAGTCGTACTATCTTATGCGTTTATTTAAAATATCCTGGAAACGAATCAGTAAGAGATATTATTACCCTTTGCTATCCCTTGGTCTAGCGTGCATTTTACTGTTGACTTCAGTAGGATTGGGTGAAGCACAGCAAAATAGTAGCACTATAGCGCCAACTAATACCAACTCTAATCAGACAGGCACTACAACTTCTATTCAGCAGACTAGTAATGAAACGCTGACTATACCTCGTGTTACTTCGATAAGGAGCATTAGTCCTAAGGAATTTTATATCAGTATTCCTCAGTCACTTCCATTTGTACAACAAGATATCAGACGCTACAAACAGGAAAAACTCAATTTAGTGGTGACAGGAGATAACTTTCCCAAGCCAGACAATTTACTTAGAAATAAAATTGAGGTAAAAATTGGCAATCCCCCAGATATTGCTACTACTACTAATGTCAAAGTCACAGAAGACAGAAGGGCGATTTTTGCCACCTTTAGTAGCGAGCAGCTAAAGAAATTAAGCCGGGGAACACACCCTGTAAGTGTGGAGGTGGGAGGAAATGCAACTAACATTGATCCCCAACTACCTGATGATCGACTTCAGGTAATGGTAATGCGTCCTGTAAGTGGGTTAACTACTTTTCTTATGTTTGCGATCGCAGCATTTATAACGCTCATACTTGTGGTGATCATCTATGCGCTGGCTACACAGTCAAAACAAGCACACTTGCCAAGCCTGCTCAAAGAAAGCAAGAGAAAAAACCTCAATTCATTAGAGTGGCTACTCCTAGATCGACAGACTAACACTTTTAGTCTGGCTCGTGCCCAATTTATATGGTGGCTCACTATCATAGTTTTTGGCTATTTATTTCTTTTCATCGGACGCGGATCAATCCAAGGCGTGTGGGAGTTCATACCGCTATCAGGATTCGGCTATACCTTTTTGATTAGTCTGGTAACACTGGTGACGGCCCAGGCAACCTCCACAATTCGAGGCAGTAAAGGATCTGGAGAAGTTAATCCTGCCTGGTCGGATCTGGTAGTGCATGGTGGCGTAGTAGCCTTAGAACGCGTACAGCAGGTAGTTTGGAACTTAATTATTGGCATTGCTTTTATCGTTATTCTTTTAGTCACCTATACAACTGCGTCTTCTTTACCAACCATCCCCTCGGAAATTTTGGTGCTGATGGGAATCAGTGCTGGTGGCTATATCGGTGGTAAAGCTGTCCGCAAACCAGGGCCAAACATTAGTCAAGTAGTATTGTGGGATAACCCTGAAGACTTAATTACAAATCCTGACCTGACTCCTCACCTTACCCTCGCTGGAGAGCATTTTTCCCAAGCAGGGGGCGTAATAGTTCAAATGGTGTACTTAGACGAATACAAGAATGAAAAACAGGAGACGCGCATAGAAATCAAACAAGACAACATCTGTACACTAGAGCCTGATCCTGAGCATCCTGGAGAGTTTTGCAGAAAACTACAAATTAATTTTAGTGGGCTTAACGCACTTCCAGAAGATGACTGGTTAGAATGGCTACAAGTTTTTTCCGAGAATTTCACAGCACAAAGGGTAAAAATCACTCTAATTAATGCTGATGGTCAACGGGCTGTTTGGGATGGTTCTAATCCCGTACCTGAAAGAAGAAAGGCTCCGTCACTACAGTCAACATAACAAGTAAAAGTTCTCCTTTTAGTGAGGAAAGTAGGCAACAATCATCGCCAATTTAGGGTGATTACGGGCGATCGCTTCTGGTACTTGCCCTAGCAGAGAAAATAGTTGGTGTTTATGCTCAACAGATCCATTCAAAAGTAATAAATCATCGGTTTTAAGTAACCGAGAAACTTGCCGCACAAAATTGCCCCGCACTCGTTGAATAGGTGTATCTTCTGGTAATCCAGTGTGAATCAACTCAATAGTTGCATCCCGTACCGATGTGACTTGTAACAGTTGTAGGGATGCTTTAAGTTCTGTTGCCAGACTTTTTGCTAATTCAATACTTTGCCCAAAAGAATCAGCATAAGCTTGTTGAGCGGTAAAAGCGAGAAAAACTCGTTTCGTATGTTCAATAGGTAAAGGAAATCGAGTTACCAATACAGGTACTGAAGTACGATGGACAATTTTGTCAATTACGCCGCCAAATAAATTTTCCTGATAACTGGAGTAACCTTTCCAACCACAGATAATCACACTGGCCTGTTTTTCTTCTGCAACTCGCGCGATACCCTTATCAATTGATTCGTCAATCCGCCCAATTGGAGTAACGTTAGCAACGGCAGCATGGGCAATCATTTCTGCGGTTGAGAGTAATTGACTTTGCCTAGCTTTAGCCTCTGGGGAAACAGGGGCACTCTGTTCTAATAAAATGTGTAGCGGTAACAGAGTTCCAGAAGCTGATTTTGCCAAAATGATTGCCATTTGCAACAGATTATCTTCAGTGCTGGGGTTGGCAATTGGTACTAAAACGCGATCGCCCAAGTTTACTGTCTGGCTACTTTGTGTACTGGTTTCTTCTGGTTTGAGATTTCGTCCCCATTTAGCCGTTACCCAAGGAGAAGCAATACAGGTAACTAAGATCATGGCGATCGTGCCATTTACGGTTAATTGATCGACTAACTCAATTTGGTAGGCAACAGTAATTGCCGCCAAAGTAGAGGCAGCTTGAGCCACCGATAGCCCAAACAAGACCATGATATTGTTCAAGTCAAATCCGAATATTTTGCCCACACCCCATGCAGGCAGGAACTTGGCAACAATAGCCACAACTACCATCACACCGGAGACTACTAGCGCTCGCGGTTCTTGAAATAAAATCCGGGCATTGACTAACATACCCACAGAAATCAGAAAAAATGGCACAAATAGTGTATTTCCAATGAATTGAATCCGATTCATTAGGGGACTATATTGTGGGATTAGCTGAGTAATGGCAACTCCAGCTAAAAAAGCACCAATAATCGGCTCAATACTGACTAATTCTGCTCCGTAAGAAACCACAAACAGGGTAGCCAGCACAAATGTAAACTCTGCGCCTTCGTCGTGTCCAAACCGCCGAAAAAACCAGCGGCCGATCCGAGGAACGCCCCAGAGTGTAAGAAAAGTATAGATAATGAGTGCTGGAATCAGAAATAGCCAAAAGCTGAGGGTTAAACTGCCTTGATGCGCTCTCACCACTACAGCTAACACTAACAGTGCCAAAATATTGGTAATTAGCGTACCGCCAAGAGTTGTAGTCAAAACCTGAGAACGCATGATTCCCAATTTGCTGGCTACAGGTAATGCTAATAAGGTATGGGAGGCGAAACAGGAAGCAACTAAAATGGCTGGTAAAAGACCGTAACCGATCGCCATCATCGCTCCAACACCCAATACCATTGGTACAGCAAAGGTAGCTAGCCCAAAAATCACCGCTTTATCTGCGTTATATTTCATGTCATCCAGGCTAGTTTCCAGTCCTGCCATAAACATGAGAAACAGCAAGCCAACTGTGCCCAAAAGTACAATTGTGCTATCTCTTGCCAGTAGTCCTAATCCATAGGGGCCTACTATAACTCCCGCCAAAATTAGCCCCACGATTCCAGGTAAACGGATTCTCTCAAATAATAGGGGTGCAATTAGCATAATCCCTAAAATCATCAAAAAAACCGGCACTGGCTCTTTTATAGGCGTAAATAAGACGGAAGAAATAAAAAACTCATTCATCCTCTGCGATAGAGTTGCGAGAATATCTAGTTTCATAGGTATTTGTGGCGAGCTATAGTTGCACTGGCACAAATCAAATATTATTACTTTCTCAAAATTTAAGTCGAATTTAGGGGCAGATTTTTTATATCTATTTCTTTAGATATATGCTTATTTAAAAAACCACATATCCTACTCTAAAACAATTTATCAGAAGCATGAAAAAATTAAATGACAGGTAAGATTCCTGTCATTTATCAGGAGGATAGATGTCTGCCCTCAATTGTGATTATTATCTAGAAAATAGAGTGAAAGCAGAAGGACAAGGGTTGAAGAGTTAGTTTTTTCTCTTCTGGGAATTTCCCACCAGTTTTGAGTTAAATTTCTGAAAACACAAGATGTGATTTATTGAGTAATTCTAACCAGATTGAACACTATTCGATAGCGGAATTTATTGCTTCTCATAGTACGCGCAATAAGCTAGGAATGCTGTCTATTGCCTCTAGGGTTTGAATTTCTGCTAAAGCTTGTCGAAAGTCGCCTTCCCTAACGTCGTGGGTGACAACAACAATCTCTGCTAGTTCTCCCTGAAAGCCAGTTTGGACAACTGACTCTAAGCTAACGTCGTAATTGCCAAAGCAAGTACCTAACTTGCCGATCACTCCGGGTTGGTCTCTAGTCAGGAAGCGCGTGTAAAATCGAGTTACAACTTCTGCTATGGGCGCTATTTGACAGTAATCTTGATGACTACAAGCTAATAGAGGATTTAGGTTAGCTGTACTCGTTTTCAGCGTCGCAACTAGATTTAAAATATCTGATGAGACAGCACTAGCAGTTGCACCTGCACCTGCACCAGGGCCAAAAAACATCACTTGCCCAATCGGTTCTCCTTCCACAAGAATGGCGTTATACACCCCGTTAATACTAGCTAGCGGGTGTGCTTTGGGCACTAAGGTGGGGTGAACTCTTACAGATAGCTTTGAGGTATCGCTGCTATGAAGTTTAGCGATCGCCAGCAATTTAATCACAAATCCTAATTTTTCAGCATAGGCAATATCTGTCTTGCTGACTTGGCGAATTCCTTCACAGTAAACATCTTGCAGATGAATACGTCCGCCAAAGGCTAATGATGCCAGAATGGAAATTTTATCTGCTGCGTCTAAGCCATCCACATCAGCAGTAGGATCGGCCTCAGCATAGCCCAATCGTTGGGCATCCACTAACACATCGTTAAAGTTGCTACCTTCTGTTTGCATCCGTGTAAGGATGTAGTTGGTAGTACCGTTAACAATACCCGTAACAGCGTGAATGCGGTTAACACTTAAAGACTGCTTTAGCGGTTGTATCACAGGGATACCACCGCCAACTGCTGCTTCTAGCAAGACATATACCCCAGCTTGATTGGCTGTTGTAAAAATTTCATCACCAAAGCGGGCGATCGCAGCTTTATTAGCAGTGACAACGTGTTTACCATTGCGTAGAGCTTTAAGAATCAGCGATCGCGCTGGTTCTAATCCACCCATCACTTCAACTACTATATCTACCGTCGGATCGTTGACAATCGCTTCTAAATCTGTAGTGATTACGTCCTTTGGCAATTCTACCGCACGGGATTTATCAAGCGATCGCACTCCCACTCGGTATATTTCTACTTCCTGCAATAACGGGTTACGCCCAGTCTGCTCTTGTAACAACTGTACAGTACCCGTCCCTACAGTTCCTAATCCCAGTATTCCTAGCTTCACTCCCACAAGCTTTGCACCAAATTAGTTCTGAGTTCTGAGTCATGAAGTACTGAGTAGTGATAGATACTTGTTTCTTTATCTACCAGAACCCTTTGCTTAACTATTCATCCAAAACAATTGTAAGATGGGCAGCGCCTACTCTACTAAATTCCTAACTAAAAACTCAGCACTTAACAAGTTTCTACTAATACAAAAAAATTGTAGGCTGGGCATTGCCCACCCTACACACTCAGAATTCAAAATTTATAACTTAGCACTTAGTAGGTTTCTACGTGCCAGCGACCAGCTTTCTTGATTTCCTTCTGATAATCACTCCAGGTTACTCCTTCCTTAGCAGCCGCAGCTGTTAGAGCAGCATCAATACCATCTTCCATACCGCGCAAACCGCAGATGTAGGTGTGGGTTTTTTCCTCTTTAATTAACTTCCACAGTTCATCTGCGTGTTCTGCAACACGGTCTTGGATGTACATTCTGCCACCTTGGGGATTCTTCTGCTCACGGCTGATGGCGTAGGTGAGGCGGAAGTTATCAGGATACTTCTGTTGCATTTCCTCCAGTTCTTCCTTATATAGGATGTTTGGAGTTGTTGGTACACCAAAGATTAACCAAGCAAAACCATTGAACTGGTAATCTGGGTTAGCTGCTCTTTCTGCATCCTTAAACATCCGCCACAAGTAAGCCCGCATTGGAGCAATACCTGTTCCGGTTGCCATCATGATCACTTTGGCATCGGGGTCGCTGGGTAATAACATTTCTTTACCCACAGGGCCAGTAATTTTTACTTCTGCCCCTGGTTCCAGGAAACATAAGTGAGTTGAGCAAACACCATAGACTGTTTCACCGGTTTCTGGGTGCTTATACTCCAACTGACGGACGCACAGTGATACTGTCTTGTCATCTACATCGTCGCCATGACGAGTTGAGGCGATCGAATACAGTCTGAGTTTTTCCGGCTTACCGTTCTTGTCTACTCCTGGTGGAATAATACCAATACTTTGACCTTCTATATATTTCAAATCCCCACCAGAAAGGTCAAACTTGATGTGTTGAACAATCCCAATACCGCCTTCTTTGACTAACGGTTCATTAGATATGCACTTACCAATAAATGGAGCGTTGGGACGGTATATGTTAACAGGAACATCAGCGTGGGCGTCTTTTTTGGCTTTCGCTTGAGTCATGGTGTTGCCTTTCTTATCCTTCTTCTTGAGCTGTTCTTCAGCTGATGATTTAGCGAAGCCTTTAACTTCACTTTTAGCGTTCACAGGTGTGGCTTGACCATTCCCCTCACTGTTAGCAGTCTCCCCAGATGTAGCTAACTCGTTTACATCACTATTAGCAATCCCAAATGCGGCTTTACCATTGACTTGTGCTAAAGCACTTATGGGTTGAATACTAACAATTTTGCCGCCTAGGCGAGTGATACGTCGCATTTCTTGGTTCATGCGGTTGTAAGGCACTCTGATGAATACACTGCCACTTTTACGAATTGGGTAGTTGGTTTGATCAGTTTCTTCGTTCTGACGCAGACCCACCACTTCGTAAACGAAGACGCGGCTACCTGATTCTGTGTTGGCAGCACCCTCAACAGCACCTTGATTGTACATTCGTTCTACCACTCCGATGTTTACTTAACCGTTTTTCAAAAAAAAACTCTTCCTATCACAAGCCAGCTTTAGTTTACCGGATTTTCGTTTCACAAAACTGGCGCTTTAGGAAAGCAGCATCATAAGCTAATGCTTTGCTAAGTACACTCACCAAAGACATGCAGGCAGCGCAAAAACACACCTGTTCACCTTCTAAGGTAGAGGATAAGTCTTTTGGAGAATGTTAATAATGAGTCAATTTAATCTTTTTTTCGTGAACTACCGCCGCCATTGGTGGAGATAGCAGGCAACTACCCAAGGGGCGCGTCGTCATGGCAGATTCGGTTATAAGGTAAAGACAGTTTTGATTGGTATAAGCTACCACCCATTTTGCCGCCAAAACCTGCCGCTACGCGTGCTTTCTTTGGGCGTATATATTTGATTTGGGGAATGCCAATCACGGAAAGTTTTCTTCCGATTGGTTTTATTTCCCTAACTGCACCCTTTCCTCCCATTCGACAGAAAACTTTTCTGCGATTTGCATCAAGAATGTTTCTAGTTGCATTTATCACATCGTGATGACTAATTCCACGACTAGGATAGGACAATCTATAAAACATAATGATACAGAGAGACATGATATAAGCAACTATAATAAGTTTTACTTGATGTGAAACATCTGTCAACCTCTAAAAGTAGACTTCTGGATACACTCAGTTGTATTTAAGCGAGTCTAAAAAAGTATGACCAATATTTTTTTGCCTATTAGTTGCTTACTCATTCATTAGATAGATATTGGCTATGAATGTTTGAAGTATTGCTATAAAACCAACTAAAATTCAAGAATGGCAAAAAATTTGCTGCTGAAGAAAATTATACTTTATACACGTGATTGAGAGAGCCATAAATAGCTAACAGTGTTTGCCAGACTGCTTTTGGGTGATCAGGAGATGTTTTTTAAAATCACTCACAAAATCATCAACATGATTGATGAACCACTAGATTCTTCCTGACAGCAAACCTTGTATAGAATAACCCCTTCTGTTAAAATCAAATATACCACTAGGATTAAATACTTACCAGCAACGAATTCAGGCTAGACAGACGGGTAACAACTATTACTTTGTTGTATGCGCGTCTGACTTCTTATGGCGCTGTGGGTAGCAAGAACGCCGGATAAAACCAATGGGGTAAACTCCTGGCTTCAGAATCTGCTGTGTGAAAAATTATTGATTGACACATCTTTAGTATTTAGAGGAGATTTATGACAATTAAGCCGGAACGCGTGGTACTAATTGGAGTAGCCGGAGACTCCGGGTGCGGTAAATCTACGTTTTTGCGTCGTTTAATAGATTTGTTTGGTGAAGATTTAATGACAGTTATCTGTTTGGATGACTATCATTCCCTAGATCGCAAACAGCGCAAAGAAACTGGGATAACGGCTCTTGACCCCAGGGCGAACAATTTTGACCTCATGTATGAGCAAATTAAAGCTCTCAAGAATGGTCAAGCGATTGATAAGCCGATTTACAACCACGAAACCGGCATGATCGACCCACCAGAGCGGATAGAGCCGAATCATATCATAGTGATTGAAGGGCTACATCCTTTATATGATGAGCGAGTGCGATCGCTGATTGACTTTAGTGTTTATTTTGACATCAGCGATGAAGTAAAAATTGCCTGGAAAATTCAGCGAGACATGGCTGAAAGAGGTCATCGCTACGAAGATGTTTTAGCTCAAATCAATTCTCGTAAACCTGATTTTGATAAGTTTATCGAGCCACAAAGAGAATTTGCTGATGTAGTTCTGCAAGTATTACCCACCAACTTAATTAAAAACGATACAGAGCGCAAAGTCCTGCGAGTACGGATGCTGCAACGAGAAGGTAAAGAAGGCTTTGAGCCAACCTACCTCTTCGATGAAGGTTCAACAATTAACTGGACTCCTTGCGGACGTAAACTAACCTGTTCATACCCTGGTATGCAAGTATACTACGGTTCAGATGTATACTATGGTCGCTATGTTTCAGTGTTAGAAGTTGATGGTCAATTTGACAACCTAGAAGAAGTAATTTACATCGAAACCCATCTCAGTAACACATCCACTAAATACCAAGGCGAGTTGACTCACTTGTTACTCCAGCATCGTGAGTACCCAGGTTCTAACAATGGAACTGGTTTGTTCCAAGTGCTGACAGGGCTGAAAATGCGTGACGCTTACGAGCGGTTAACAGCAAAGGAAGCCAAGTTAGCAGTTCAAGTTTAAAACAGCAGAGTTTGTGTCAAAGCTTTGGGGGATGCTGGCGGGTATCCCCCTTTTTTTTACAAAAAATTTTTAGCCAAAAGCAATTCTATTCTTTCTCTTATACCAATCCTCCCCTGTTCCTTATGTGTAAGCATATTAAAGGGAACAGTATTTAGAAATTTTCGATCCAAGTAGTAATTTTTTAGAAGATTAAGAAGACACTAACTACTCAATGTGTCAATATTGTTATGATTTCAGAAATTAGAGTAACTGTACTAAATAATCACATTTAGCCAGTGAAAACTCTCTTACAAGGAGGAATACCTTTGTCTCGTCGATATCTATTTACCTCCGAGTCAGTTACCGAAGGACATCCAGATAAAATTTGCGATCAGATTTCTGATACTATTCTTGATGCCTTACTGACCCAAGACCCCACTAGTCGTGTTGCGGCTGAAGTAGTGGTTAATACTGGCTTAGTGCTAATCACAGGTGAAATCACCACTAAAGCCAATGTCAATTATGTTAATCTTGCCCGCAAAAAAATTGCCGAAATTGGTTATACCAATGCTGATAACGGCTTTTCAGCAAATAGTACTAGTGTAATAGTAGCATTAGACGAACAGTCGCCTGATATTGCCCAAGGCGTTAACACCGCCCAAGAAACCCGTGAGCAAGATAGCGACGAACTGTTCGATACTATAGGCGCGGGTGACCAAGGGATAATGTTCGGTTTTGCTAGCAACGAAACCCCTGAACTTATACCTTTACCGATTTGTCTTGCCCACCGTATTGCCCGCCGACTAGCAGCAGTTCGCAAAACAGGCGATTTACCATACTTACGTCCAGATGGTAAAACTCAAGTCACTGTAGCCTACGAAGATGGATGTCCCGTAGGCATTGATACAATTTTGATTTCCACTCAACATACAGCTAGTATTGGGGAAATCACAGATGAAGCAGCAGTACAAGCCAAGATTAAGGAAGACCTCTGGACAGCAGTAGTTCAACCTGTTTTTGGAGACATTGACATTAAACCAGACGAGCAGACACGTTTTTTAGTCAACCCCACCGGGAAATTTGTTATTGGTGGCCCTCAGGGAGATTCTGGTCTAACAGGACGGAAAATCATTGTTGATACTTACGGTGGTTATTCACGACATGGCGGCGGTGCTTTTTCGGGCAAAGACCCCACTAAGGTAGACCGTTCTGCTGCTTATGCAGCTCGCTATGTGGCTAAAAATATTGTCGCCGCAGGGTTAGCAGAAAAATGTGAAGTCCAGTTAAGTTATGCCATTGGTGTCGCACGACCAGTGAGCATTTTTCTCGATACCTTTGGCACTGGCAAAGTCGATGATGACATTTTGTTGGAATTAGTCAAAAAGCACTTTGAACTAAGACCTGCGGGGATTATCCACACTTTCAATTTACGTAACTTGCCAAGTGGACGAGGCGGACGTTTTTATCAGGACGTCGCGGCTTACGGTCACTTTGGTCGGGCTGATTTAGATTTGCCTTGGGAGAATACCGATAAAGCCGACTTGTTGAAGCAAGCAGTAAACGAGTCTCTTCCGGCTGCGATCGCCCTTGGTGCTGCGCGGAGCGCAATCGCGTAGCGCGCCCAAGCATTGAAGTAAACTAGTGTCAACGTTCCAGAGCTTTACTAGATATGAAGGTATAAGTAACTATTGTGTAGTTAGCAATACCACATATTAAGTAATTTGAAAATGTCGAAAACCTAATTAGAAAACTCCTCTGCCTTCATGGTGGCAAAACTGCTACAAGACAGAGGATTTTTATTAGCTTATTTAAATGCAATGATTAGCACTTAAACTAGCCAATTTTCAAAAATTTAGTTTTGTCAACTACATTAATGTAGAAAAATATAATTATTGGAGAATCAAAGGAATTAGTGATAAAATCAGAAAACAATGAGCCTGTCTATAAAGAGCAGTAGTTTTAACACCCTTTGTCGTTAAAAACAGGTGTATACTGCTTTGTAAAACTTGAGAGTGGCTTTTAGAAGGCTAAAGTTCAAGTAAATTAGTAGTTTAACCAAAAGTTAGAATATTGCCACAATCAGTAGCAGATCGAAGAACGTGGTAAAAAAGATAACTTTATAGGAGTGCATTTGCTTGAAGGAGCCGCTTTTTACTGAAAAAAGCGATTTTTATTTACTGCTACTAAATTTTGATATTAATATTCATCTTAAAAAGACTCAAATATAATAAAAGTCATGCCGATTTTCTAGTGAGTACTAATTTGCTCTTGTTATAAAAGAAGATAATGCAGCTGTTAATCACTAACTGAAGTGATTGCAAAAGCAAGGCTGATATAGTGAATTTTACGGGAGGGTAAGGAGATTTGAGGGATGCAAACTCAAAAGCCAACCCCTGTTGAAAGCAGTTCAGAAAGCAAAACAGTGCCAGCAGAAGAGCCATCGACAGACGAACTCCCGACTATAGAATTTCCCTCACGAGGGAAACTCAAAGCAAGTTCCTGGCGCATACATCAAAAAATTGGCTACGGTTATTTTGTAGCAATTGGGATTGGCTTTTTTGGTTCACTCACTGGTTTAGTAATCGCAAACTACTATCGGGGGAGAGAAATCAGACAACTTAACCAAGCTTATGAGCAAAGACAATTACTAAATAATTATAAAGATGCAGTAGTAGGAGCGCAATTATACAGCGCCAATTTAGTTGCAGTATTGGAAGATTCACAAAAGTTGCAAACTAAAAATGCTGAATTTATCAGAAGTGTTGACAAAGCTAAAAGATTAGAGCAAGAAATTACTAATTTTATCAATAAAAAACCAAAAAGATTAGCAGCTACAAGTGCTACCTTAGATGCTTTATTGCAAGATTATGCGATTAATTTAAAATCTTATGTTGACCAAGTAGAGTTTGTATTACAAAAAATTAGCGCCCAGCAAGTGCAGGCGCAGGAAATTGCGTTAGTACGAGAGCAGTTGCTAAAAATTATGCGTGGTGAAACAGCCATGCGACTAGAGCAGCTGTCGCAAACCTTGTCTAACATCTTACAATATGCTGAATTTCAAGAGCAGGAGAGAACACGCTCTGTAGAGCAGGCAAAAGGTGTTGAGAGATTAATTGTGATTATGAGTATGCTGGTATCAGTGGCGATCGCAGCCATTGTAGCTTGGCGTACAAGTCGGGCGATCGCAGAGCCAGTAATTACTGTTACCCAAGTAGCTGAACAAGTAGCAAGAAAATCTAATTTCGATTTGCGAGCTCCTATCACGACAGAAGATGAAATAGGGTTATTAGCCAAATCTCTTAATCGTCTAATTGAGCGGGTATCTGAGCGTACTAAAGAATTACAACAAGCTAAAGAATTAGCTGAAGCTGCTAGCAAAGCAAAAAGCATATTTCTGGCAAATGTCAGCCACGAGTTACGCACTCCGTTAAATGCCGTAATTGGGTTGAGCCAACTTCTAGAAGATGATGCTACTGATTTAGGTTTATCGGAAGACTTTATTACTGATTTAGAAACCATCAACTCTGCGGGAAGACATTTACTGGAACTGATTAATGACATCCTCGACTTGTCAAAAATTGAAGCGGGGAAAATGAATCTTTACCCAGAAACATTTGAGATTGCAACGTTGATTAATAATATTGTTCTTACAGTTAAGCCAGCGATAGAAAAAAACGGCAATATCTTTGTAGTGGTCTTTGATGAACAACTGGGTACGATGTATGCCGATCAAACCAGAATGCGCCAGGTGTTATTAAACCTGCTGAGTAATGCTGCAAAATTTACTACAAATGGTAAGGTAACGTTAACAGTTAAAAGCGAAAAAGAAGACTTATTAGCAGAAGCTCCTTTTGGCATGATTACTTTAACTGTTAGCGACACAGGCATTGGTATGTCTCAGAATCAACAACAACAGTTATTTCAACCCTTTATGCAAGGGGATACATCAACTACGAAAAAATATGGTGGTACTGGATTAGGTTTAGCAATTAGTCGCCATTTTTGCCAAATGATGGGTGGTGAAATTATTGTCAAAAGCCAGCTTGGGGTTGGTTCTACTTTTACCGTTCGCTTGCCCTTGACTGTGCAAGAATAATTTCTTTGAAGATGCGATCGCCTAATGCTGCTTGGGTAAAGTTAGAGCGATTGAATGCACTGACTCCAGAGGAAAAAGCAGGCTTTGCTCCTATCTATCCAGATTTTGTCGTAGAGTTGCGTTATATGAGTTAGTCTCACCCAGAGGCGCACAGGCGCGGAGAGTTTGAGTTTTATACAGAAATTCGGCAAGGTCGAATTGAGATATTTTAATTAGCCTAGAATAATATGCGTTGATTGCGATACTCTCATAAGAAACGGTTCTTTGCCCAGTCGCCTTGGCTATCCATGACTACAACTATTGACTTTCTCAGCCATCTTAATCCCAGCCAACGTCAAGCCGTAGAACACTACTGCGGCCCACTGCTAGTTGTGGCTGGCGCAGGTTCCGGTAAAACACGAGCGCTGACTTATCGGATTGCTAACCTGATTCTTAAACACCGTGTACATCCCGAAAATATTTTGGCGGTGACTTTTACTAATAAAGCCGCACGGGAGATGAAAGAGCGGATTCAAAAGCTATTTGCCGAACAGTTGGCTATGAAAGAACATGGTCAGCGTTTTGATTTGTTGCCAGAATACGAACAAGTTAAACTGCGATCGCAAGTTTACCGCACTACCATTAAAGATTTATGGTGTGGTACTTTTCATAGTCTTTTTTCTCGCATCTTGCGCTTTGATATTGAGAAATACCAAGATGAAAAAGGCCGCCGTTGGAGTAAAAATTTCTCTATCTTTGACGAATCTGATGCTCAAAGCTTAGTTAAAGATATCGTTACCAAACAGCTAAATTTAGACGATAAGAAATTTGACCATCGTTCTGTGCGCTATGCAATCAGTAATGCTAAAAACCAAGGTTTCTCACCACAAGAATTTGAGCGTGAACAACCTAATTATCGCGGACGGGTAATTGCTCAAGTTTATAGCAGCTATCAAGATAGACTTGCAGAAAATAACGCGCTCGATTTTGATGATTTAATTCTCATTCCTACTAAACTATTTCAACAAAATGAACAAGTCTTAGGTTATTGGCATCGCAAATTCTGCCATATTCTTGTTGATGAATATCAGGATACTAACCGCACTCAGTACGACCTAATTCGCTTGTTGGTAACAAATGGCGAAGATAGAAAGAGTGAATGGGATTGGCAAAATCGCTCAGTGTTTGTTGTGGGTGATGCAGACCAATCAATTTATTCATTTAGAATGGCTGATTTTACCATCTTGCTAGAGTTTCAGAATGATTTTGGCGATGGTTTGCCGGATGAAGATACCCGAACAATGGTGAAGCTAGAAGAAAACTATCGCTCTTGTGAAAATATTTTGCAAGCAGCTAATGAACTGATTGAAAATAATACTCAACGAATTGATAAAATCCTCAAGCCAACGCGGGGAGCAGGTGAACAAATTTATTGCCACAAGGCAGATAATGAACTAGACGAAGCCGAGTTTATAATTCGCCAAATTCGCACTTTAGAACACCAAAATCCAGAGTTGAATTGGGGTAGCTTTGCCATACTTTATCGTACTAACGCTCAATCTCGTCCTTTTGAAGAATTGTTAGTAAAATATCAAATTCCTTACACAGTTGTAGGAGGAATGAGGTTTTACGATCGCAAAGAAATTAAAGATGTTATAGCTTATTTAAGAGCGATCGCTAACCCAGCAGATACTGTAAGTTTGTTACGAGTTATCAATACTCCCCGGCGTGGTATTGGCAAAACAACCATTGATGCTTTAGTTAACGCCTCCCAACAATTAGGGACAACTCTTTGGGAAATATTGTCAGACGAGACATCAGTTAATACCTTAGCTGGACGTGGCGCTAAATCGGTGAAAAGCTTTGCGGAAATGATTAGTCGTTGGCAAGCAGAAATCGGCACGCTTCCCGCTGCGGAAATTGTCCAAGGTATACTAGAAGACTCTGGTTATGTTCAAGACTTGCTAAATCAGGGTACGGATGAATCGCAAGACAGAATTCAAAACGTCCAAGAACTTTATAACGCTGTACTGCAATTCCAAGAAGAGAACGAAGATGCTACCTTGCAAGGGTTCTTACAAAGTACCGCCCTCAGTTCTGATTTAGATAATTTGAAAGAAGGACAAACAGCAGTTTCGCTGATGACTTTGCACGCTTCCAAAGGATTAGAATTTCCCGTAGTCTTTTTAGTGGGGTTAGAACAGGGACTGTTTCCTGGCTACCGTTCGCTGAGTGATCCTGCATCTTTAGAGGAAGAACGCCGCCTGTGTTATGTGGGAATTACTCGTGCCCAAGAACGGTTGTATTTATCACACGCCCGTGAACGCCGCCTTTATGGTTCTCGTGAACCCGCCATGCGATCGCAATTTCTGGATGAAGTACCAGAAGAATTATTAACTACTAGAAGTCAGATTCGCCAAACCTATACTAAAACTGCCGCCTCTAGCAATGGTAAGCAAAATTGGAAAGTAGGCGATCGCGTTTTACACAAAACTTTTGGTATTGGTGAAATCACTCATGTTTTTGGGGAAGGGAATAAGCTTTCTGTAGCAATTAAATTTGCCAATTTGGGACAAAAAATTATCGACCCCAGAGTAGCGCAATTACAAAAGGTAGATTAAAAATTCGTAATTCGTAATTTATATAAAAGCTAGATTTCAATCTCTTCAAAATGTTCAACAGTGGGAAAAGGCTCATAAAAATGATGTAGCAATTTTTTCCACTCTTGATACTCAGCAGAACCTCTAAATCCAACAGTATGTGATTCTAAAGTTTCCCATCTGACAAGTAATAGATATTTACCCTTGGCTTCTATGCAGCGATGGAGTTCATGGGATAAATATTCATTCATCGACGAAATAATCTTGGAAGCTTTTTTGAAAGAAGATTCAAAATCAGATTCCATCCCAGGTTTGACATGAAGCATAACTGCCTCAAGAATCATAAAATATTTCCTGAATACTGAATATGATGCCGTTTAGTATAGTGCGATCGCAGACGCCATAACAAATGTTCTTGTTAAAGCTGGAATAATTTCTCGTTGCAATTTTGGGTGTAGGTGCAGTTCAATTTCATCAATTAGAACAACACCGCTACCTTGAAGCGGTTCTGATAAACCTGGGTTAGATATTGCCACATTTTTAGACGCTTAACTTTCATAGTTTTAATAACGCTGAAGGTAATTTATTTGGTGGGCACTGCCCACCCTACATATAATTAGGCAGGTAATTAAGCTGATTTTAATTGAATAATACCCTGATCAAAGACACGGTTATTAATACCAATACCGCTCAATTCTATTCTATCTGCATACACTTCATAGGCAGCAAAACTTAAATTACTAGTAGAGTATTCTGTCCACTCATTTTTACCAACAGGACGATTACCAGCACCTGCTCCACAAGTTAAGTAAGTTGTACCGTTGATAGAACGGGTACGTTCATAATGGTGTTCATGTCCGTTAATATAAACTTGCACGCCGTATTTTTGAAATAAAGGAGTAAAAGTTTTAATAAACTCTAAATTACTACCATAAGCACCAGATGAATAAATCGGATGATGTCCAAATACTACTTTCCAAGGGGATTTGCTCAGGCTTAATTCTTTTTCTAACCACACTAATTGGTTTTTCCAATCGGCATTAGCGTTAGTATCTAAAGCGAAAAATTGCACATTTCCACGGCTAAATGTATAGTAGCGTCCCTTCATATTAAAGCCGGGATATTGAACTTGTGGTTCGCCGTTAGCAGTGCGAATATCGTGATTGCCTAAACAAGCTTGAAATTTCACACCTCGCTTGAGCAATAATCCATAAGGACGCTCAAAAACTTGAGCGATTTTTTCAATTTCACCGTTATTGTAAATGTTATCTCCTGCTAAAACCACTAGATTATAGGGATTTTGCTTGTGATAAAGATTCATCGCTCCAGCTACGGCATACTGTCCTTTAGCACCAGTGCCTGTATCTGCAACAGATACAAAACGTAGTAGCATTCCCTTTTTCGGTGGGTTGGCGGCGATCGCTGTGTCTGATTCAGCAAAATCAGCGCTTTGAATATTTTGCCGAGTTAACATCCAGCCTAATCCTGTGCTGATAGCACTAACGCTACTTAAAAATAAAAATTGGCGGCGTTTTAGATTCATAAATCATTAAATTCAACAATTAGTCAGTTTAGCCTAAGCAATGGGCAATGAAGTGATACATTAAGGCAAAAGAGGCTGCAACAGTAAGAATGTATCCAATTTGATTTATCTTTGATTCGTTGCTCTTGGTGAAAGTTCCATGTCGCAAGACAATCAGAATCCCCAACCTCCCCAAAAACCCTATCAGAGAAACCAGCCAATTTGGAAGTCTACTATTATCCAATTTCTAAGAGGGACAATTAGGGTTTTAGAGACAGCAGTGGTGAAACTGGAAACAGCACCTCCACCAGGAACTGAAGAAACTCCTGGTTTTTGGGGTGGGTTATTAGCTAAAATCCGCGCTTTGTTACCAGCCAATTTGTCAGCCAAGTTGTCAGATACAGCTTTGACTGGAATTATTGCTAGCATTGCCGTGATTGTAGTTTGGACAAGTACGAGCGTTTTCACGAATAAACCTGTTGAGGTAGCAACGGCTCCCCCGGTTGAGGAAGTTCCTGCGCCAACACCAACGCCAACAATAACTACTCCACCAGAGTCAGCAACGCCAGAACCTCAAACACCAGAAGAAATTACGCCATCGCCAGAAGCAGAAGTTCCGCCAGTGGAACCAGAAACGGAACCCGAACCACCACCAACGCCAGAACCGGAACCAGAACCAACGCCAACACCAACACCAACACCAACGCCAACCTTGCAATTGACACCAGAACAAATTTTGATTGCAGGAATCGAAAATCAAGTAGCGGAAATTAGCGATCGCTTTGCCTCTGGACTTATAAAATCGATTCAAGCTAACTTCCGTACTAGTAACTTGAGTGTCAAAATTAGTGACGAATGGTATTCTCTCCCAGAATCACAACAAAATAAACTTGCAGCCGATATCTTACAACGCTCTCAAGAACTGGATTTTAGTCATCTAGAAGTTGTTGATTCTCAAGATAGGCTGGTAGCGCGAAATCCGGTTGTTGGGACTGAAATGATTATTTTTCAAAGGCGGGTTAGTTAGAGAATGTCTGAAAACCCTGCAAGAACACACTGATGTTATCTGGAGTGTAACATTTAGTATAGATGGGAAAACACTAGTTAGCGGTAGTACTGACGGTGATCTATACCGTCAGCACTGCCAGAACCCGCGCCGACAGTTCGGTCGTGTCTGGCACTCTGTAGGGAATACCCGCATCACGGATCTTGCGCTTGGCACGCACAAGCCGTTGCGCCATTGTCGCCGTGGGCACAAGAAACGCCTGTGCGATCTCATCCGTCTCAAGTCCGCCCATAACACCGATTCATTAATAAAACACAGGACTGATAAACCCAAAACTTACGCACTCAGATCCCCCAACCCCCTTAAAAAGGGGCAGCCCTGCGCCCTTGCGGGTTCCCCGACTCCCTCAGTGGCGTGGCTTTAGACGTTCCCCCTTTTTTAAGGGGGGTTAGGGGGGATCAGGGTTTCAGACTTCAGTGCGTAAGTCCTAAAACCCTTTTTTAAGGTCTTTAACAACCAAACATTCCTTGTTGCAACGCAACAAAACCTGGTTTTTTCGTCATGATTCCGATTACTGATACCAAGTTGTTATCAAAGGTAGTATCTGTCATTGCGACCGGAACGCAGTGAAGGGAAGCAATCTCATGAATCCCAAGGTACTACAACAGACCGCAATTTAGTATGAATCGGTGTTCTAGAAGCCTGGGGCTATAAAAACAAAGTACACCTTCGTGGGCTTTATTCCTGTGGGCGCACCCCGTCAGGTGTCGGCGATAAAAGTGGGATGCTTCTGAAACTAAGTTTGTAGCGATCGCTTTCTCTAGCCCGTTTTTAATTACGAATTACGAACTACGAATTATGACGGTGCCAAACTTGATAAAACTTTAGATATTCTGTATTTTCCGCACAGTGCCAGATAATTTTATAACAATCGCGGCATCTTTCCCATTCATGTCCGCGGACTCCATCAGCACAGCAATTTTTTAACGATGCAATCACTTCTGGTAACTGTTGATTCAAGAGGATTTCTTTTAAGTTATCTGCCACACGTTTGCGTAGCGTTTCACTTTCAGTTGACTTCATCAGTTGTAATAAGGTGGTGAATGCCACTGTATTTCCTGGATCAAGCTGTGCCAATTTATAAGCCCTACGTCTTTGGGTGTCCTCATCATCTGATGAAGCAATACCTTGCAGTAATGCTGTAATTTTTGTAGTGTTGGAATAATGGGTTGATGAAGTGGGTTTTTTCCTACTATGGCTTTGCTCATTTGTTGGCAGTTCCGATGTCTGCGGTAACTTCTTTGGTGAAGACTCATCGCCTTGCAGCGTTTCTAGATTTTCTAATGCTTGTCGCCTTTGAGATACATCGGTTGCGAATTCGGCAATTTCCTTGAGTGCAAAGATGGCAATCACATTTCCCGAATCAATTTTTCCTAAACTATAAGCGGCTTTACGACGAGTTGATTCATTCTTGCTAGACTCGATAATTTCAACTAAAGCCTTAATTGCAATTTCGTTACCCCCATCAACTCTTCCTAGACTATATGCAGCCTGCCACCGAATTGATTCATAACGGACTGTTTTAACGAGTTGTGTTAATGCAGCGATCGCAATTTTGTTACCCGGATCAAAAACTTTTCCCAAGCTATAAGCCGCATTCCAAGTGTCAAATTCGTTCTGGCTGGAGGAGATAAACTGCTCTAAAGCAGCGATCGCTTTTGGGCGATCGGTCTTCAATAACGCCACCCGCGCACCCTCAACAATTGGCGGCGGATATCTCCACGACTTTTGATTTGGAAATTGGCAATCACCAAAACGCCACTCTACCAATTGCCGGACAATCTCATCAGCTTTTTGGCAATCTCCAAACTCAGCAATTCCTTGTGCGGCTACAAAATAAGCTTGATAGCCATAGTATCCGCCGCATCCATCAGTAAACTCGATTAATGCTTGGATAAATTCTTCCTTATGAATTTGCGGTATGTCATCTCTACCTAGCCAGAGCAAAATTACTTCTCGCCACTGTGGTTCAAATATGCGGTAACTGTGATTCTGTTCGCTACTTTCTAAATGTAATGTGTGATTTAAGAAAAAATGCCAATCGCTAACAGCTTGTGCCGCAAAGTATTCTTGAAACGTCGGATGGTAAAAAGCGTAAACCTTTTCTCCCTGAGTTTCCGAGATACCTACCTGATTGAGCCAACCTAACTGTAGTGCTAATTGAAACAAGCCATCATCAGGAGGGCCTAACACTTGACAGACAAAGCGGTGTCTTAGCCGGAACTTGGTTTTTTCTTGGGCTATAGCTAATAGTGCCAATTCTCCCAGCGCCCGATTTAACTGCTGTCGTTGGGCTGAAGTCGTAGGAAAGCGATCTTGTTTCCACTCGTAAATTGCCTCAACAAACTGCTCATACAGCATTGCTTTGGTAGTTGGTAATCTTCCCTGTGCCAATCCCCAGGTACGGCACAATAACGCCAACCTTAAGGGATTTTTCACCACATCTTTAAGCCGCCGCCGTTCCGGTTGATCTAACTCTGCCTGTAAACTCTCTCCACAAGCGGGATTATCCTGAAACCACCGTCGAATAAACTGCCCTACTTGGTTATACGAAGCTTTAGAACTAAAAGCAAATTTTTCACCATAGCTAAAATTCAAGTTGCGATAGGTGTTAAAAGATTGCAGCGCATTCTTGCCTCCATCCCAAACATTGAGCCGACAAGTTAGGACTACCCTCGCATCTGCCACCCAGCCTGTAAGGAAACTGGCTATTTTTGCTAAGGCGTTAGTCGATTCAATAGCCATTTCATCCACCGCATCTAAAAGCAACCAAACCCGCCCTTGGTTAAACTCTTCGCAGAAGGCTTCCTCGATTTCTTCAGGGACGCGTAACTTACGAATAGCTGAAGGTAGCCAATCTTGAATCAAGTATTGTTCTAACGTTTTGCCTTGTAAATCTGCTAAAGAAATCCAGATAGGCAAATCTTCCGTGTTATCCAAAACCCATGCAGCAATCTTTTGCAGCAAAGTAGTTTTTCCGGCTCCCGGTTCTCCCAAAATCGCAATCCGCTGGCTTTGCTTTTGCGCCAACAGTTGTTGAAGAAATTCCTCATGCTCAAAAGTTTGAATAATTTCCGCTTCTTCTGGTTCATATAACCGAGAACCTTCTTGAGGAGTCACATCACCACGGTAACGCAGACGTTGTTTGCGTTCCACCAACCCCAAAGGCACATAAACTTGATCCAATTCAAAGCTGACGCCATCAACACTGGTAAGGGGATTGGTAGTGAGTCGTCGGTGATTTTGTGTTTCTAAAGCAGTACGGCAAAGCTGCTGCCAGTCGGGGAGAGGGGCAGAGGAGCAGAGGGGCAGGGGGCAGGGTGCAGGGGAGAGTATTACTGAAAATTTCCCCGCGTCGTCCTTTCCCGCCACCTGTCTCGACTTTTCAGGACGACGATTTTCCCATTCAGCATCGAATTTTTGTAAATTGGCTTCTATGTCCTGGCGTTTATGCCATAGCTTGAGGGTAAAGTGCCAAGTTTCTGAACCGCCGCGAGATGGGCGATTATCTTCGAGAATTTCTAAGAAATCTGCAAACCGCTTGAATGCTTCTTTGATTTGCTCGGTGTTTAATTGACTTTCACCCGCTGCCAAACTGATCAATGCTTGCAAAAATCTTACTTTTGTCCTGACAACCAGCCGATTTTCCGACAGCCAGCGAGTTTGAATTTGGGGACGCAGGGCATCTAAAGCCGCTTCATCCTCACAGTCGATTGTGTCATTAGCATAAGCTAACAATACCGTTAACAAAAGCCGCGATCGCTTTTTCGTTTCTGGGCCATAACTCGGTCTTGCCATCGCTGTATTTCTAGGACTGGACAAAGTTTGGGGAATTATCCAAGTTTAGCAACTTCCCCTAGCTATCTCAGCGGAATGGGTGAAAAACCGGCTGAAGCACTCCCACCTTCAATCCAGCCCGTCGAACTCACGTTATATTATCAATTGAAGCTATCTATCATCTTTTCGTGCCCCTTTGCTTTGCTATTACCTATATGTAGCAACATTAAATTTATGACTCGCTCATACAAAACAAAATCCACCTAAACATCAAACTGCTAGGTGGACTTGTTAACTATTTTTAATGGATCCGAGCAGAGTCGAACTGCTGTCCAAATTGGGTATTGACCCCCCGCTCATTCACAGGTTTAGCCTTTCTGACCCTCAAGGCGGGAATCGTTCATTATCCCGAACGTAGGATGCTCTGATTTAATCTTAGCTAGCAAGCCAATCAGAGAACGCTTACTAGAGCATCCGTTGGGGTTTGTCCCTAGCCCTTAACGGAGTCGGACTAAAGACGCTCGAACCTATAAGAGGCGTTTAGGCAGCTACTAGAGCTTCCCGACGAGCAAATTTAACGATGTTATTCGCATTTACTTTTGTTTTGAGCCTTGGATTTCCGAGAGGAGACTCACTCTCGACCTGAATCACAGAGCAGCGTTCGCCAACCTGTCGAAACCGTGACGGACCCATGCGCTTCATATATATATTATAGTGTGCCGTGTTTGAAATGTGTTGTCAGACAAAGAGTAAATACTAAAAATAGCTAATTGCCAAGCTGAAAACTACTAGCAACTAGCTATTTATCAAAACTAACAATTAATAATTCCCTAAGTTAATGCTTCAGCACCACCAACAACCTCAAGGAGTTCTTGAGTAATTGCGGCTTGTCGGGCTTTGTTATAAGACAATGATAGGGTTTTAATCAATTCACCTGCGTTATCGCTGGCGTTGTTCATAGCTGTCATCCGTGCTGCTAGTTCACTAGCTGCTGATTCTTGCAGTGCCCGTAATAGCTGGTTACTCAGATACAAAGGCAGTAGAGAATCAAGAATCTGCACAGGATCTTGCTCAAAAATCATGTCGCGGGGCAAAGGACGGACTTGGCTAGTCAGTTTTTGCCGTTCAACTTCAAATTGACCACCACGGGTTGTGAGGCGGAAGATTTCGTCATCTGATGCCTCTAGTCCTTGAGGATCGAGGGGTAAGAGAGTTTGTACTACAGGGCGAGAACTAACCAAGGAAACGAATCTTGTGTAGATTAACTCAATGCGGTCTACACTTTCCGATAAGAACAAGGAAAGCAGTTCATCGGCAATTTGAGTAGCTTCTGCTGCTGTAGGAATTTGCTCTAAACCACTGTAAGTACCTTCAATAGGTTGATTGCGGCGTTGAAAATACTGAATGGCTTTGCGTCCCACCAGCACGAATTTATAATCTACACCTTCTGCTTGGAGTTCTTTGGCGCGATTTTCGGCACGACGGATAACGTTTGTGTTGTAGCCGCCACACAAACCGCGATCGCCTGTAATTACCAATAGCCCTACTGATCTAACTTCCCGTTTCTTCAGTAGTGGCAGATCTACATCTTCAAACCGCAGACGAGTTTGTAAGCCATACAGCACTTGTGCCAAGCGATCGGCAAAGGGACGAGTAGCAATAACTTGTTCTTGGGCACGACGTACCCTAGCCGCAGCCACCAGACGCATTGCTTCTGTAATTTTTTTGGTGTTTTTGACCGACTGAATGCGATCGCGTATTGCTTTGAGATTGGGCATATTCTTAAGTTCCGAGTCCTGAGTTCTGAGTCTTGAGTGTCAGCAAGTGCTGAATGCCAAGCTTTACAGGAATTAAAATTTGAGAATTCGCACGCAAGCATTGTGCTCATCTCTGTTCACTTTTAACTCAGCACTCAGCACTCAGCACTTGATTACACTGTTGCTTTGAAGTCCTTTTTGTATTCGCTCAATGCTTCCTTCAAAGCGGCTTCTTCTGCATCACCCAGTGCTTTTGAGGATTGAACTGCTTGAGCGTACTGAGTGTTACCGGTCTTTAAGAACTCCCGCAGACCTTTGGTAAAGGTGGTTACTTTCTCTACAGGAACATCATCTAGGTAACCATTAATACCAGCGTACAGAATGGCTACTTGCTCGTATACCGACAGTGGAGCATTTTGTGGCTGTTTGAGTAGTTCCCGTAACCGTTGACCTCGTGCCAACTGATCTTGAGTGGCTTTATCTAAGTCGGAAGCAAACTGCGCGAAAGCTTGCAGGTCGTCAAATTGTGCTAGTTCCAATTTAATCTTACCAGCAACTTTTTTCATTGCCTTGGTTTGAGCCGCAGAACCTACACGAGATACGGAAATACCAGGGTTCACAGCGGGACGAATACCAGCGTTAAATAAGTCAGAAGAGAGGAAGATCTGACCATCGGTAATCGAAATCACGTTGGTGGGAATGTATGCAGAAACGTCACCTGCTTGAGTTTCGATGATTGGTAGGGCAGTCATACTACCTTTACCCAATTCGTCACTTAGTTTAGCTGCCCGTTCCAACAAGCGAGAGTGAATGTAGAACACATCTCCAGGGTAAGCTTCCCGTCCGGGTGGGCGACGTAGCAACAGGGACATTTGGCGATAAGCTTGGGCTTGCTTGGAAAGGTCATCGTAAATTACCAAGGTAGCTTTGCCCTTGTACATGAAGTACTCAGCCATTGTTGCTCCGGTATAGGGAGCCAAGAATTGTAGCGTTGCTGGGTCACTGGCGTTAGCAGCTACAACGATGGTATAATCCATCGCACCTTTTTCCTGTAATGTCTGCACTACGTTAGCAACGGTAGAAGCTTTTTGACCGATAGCGACGTAGACACAGATTACATCTTCTTCTTTTTGGTTGATGATTGTGTCAATTGCGATCGCAGTTTTTCCAGTTTGACGGTCACCAATAATCAACTCCCGCTGACCACGACCGATAGGAATCATTGAGTCAATAGCAGTGATACCAGTTTGCATTGGTTCATGCACAGACCGACGAGCAATGATACCTGGTGCTGGAGACTCAATCAAACGGCTTTCTGTAGTCTTGATATCGCCTTTACCATCGATGGGACGACCCAAAGCATCCACAACTCTTCCGATTAAGGCTTCTCCTACACCTACCTGGGCAATCCTGCCAGTCGCAGTTACAGAGCTACCTTCTTGAATTTCCAAGCCTAGACCCATGAGTACTGCGCCCACGTTGTCTTCTTCCAAGTTCTGGGCGATGCCAATTGTGCCATCTTCAAATTCTAATAGCTCACCAGCCATCGCCTTTTCCAGACCATAGATCCGGGCAATACCGTCACCGACTTGCAGGACAGTACCGACGTTAGCTACTTTGACATCTTGGTCGTATTGCTCGATTTGTTGTTGGATAATGCTGCTGATTTCGTCAGGTCTAATTGAAATGCTCATTTGTGTATCTTATTTTGCTTGCGAGTTGTAAGAAGTTACATAATCAGGAGTTAAGTGTGAAGAGTTAAGAGATATGAGTTAAAAATACTAAAGTTAAAAGCTACAACAAATTACTTTTTACTTTTTACTTAACTCCTAACTCCTAACTCCTCACTTGCTAGCCACTAGTTAAGCGCAAGGATAAGCGACGCAGTTGACCTCGCAAACTGGCGTCAATTACCTGCGAGCCGACTTTAATTATCACACCACCAATTAATTCGCGGTCTACTTTGGTTTCCAATTCTACTTGGCGAGCTTTGGAGATGGCGAGTACCTTTTCTGTGACTAACTGCTGTTGAGCTTCTGTCAGGGGAACTGCTGAAGTGACTTCCGCTAATACGGTTTGATTCAACTGCCGCAACAGCGCCAAGTACTGCTGTAAAATCGATTCCAAGAATATAATGCGCCGTTTGTCTACTACCAGTAACAAAAAGTTGCGTAAGTAGGGACTAGCGCTTTCACCAAGTATTTGCCTGATGATAGACTTTTTGTCCTCAGACTGAATAAAAGGATTGGCGATAAAGTTCTGTAGCTGCTTGTTTTCTGAGAGCAAATTCAGCAAAGTACGCGCATCTTCGCCGAATTCTTCTGCCAGATTTTTCGATTGCGCGATCGACAACAATGCCTGTGCATAAGGCTGGGCTACTTCGGCTGTTGCTACCTTACTTGTCATACCTCGCCTCCCAGTTGTGCGATGCTGCGGTCAATGAAAATTTGTTGAGCATCATCGGCAATCCCACCTCTGAGTTCTGACTCGACTTTTTGCAATGCTTGAGCAACTACTCGTTGCCGCAGTTGGGCGATCGCTTTATCTAGGTCTGCACTCAAGTCGGCTGCCCCTGCTTCCTGCAAGCGTTCAATGTCTACAGCAGCTTGTGCCAGGATTGCTTCTCTTGCTGCTTGGGCGTTTTCTTCGGCCGACTTTTTAATTCTTTCGGCTTCTGCTTGAGCTTGTTCCAGCTTTTGCTGCGCCTCTTTCAGTTGCTTTTCAGCTTCCGAGGCTCGTTGCTCTGCATTCTTTATTGCTGTTTCAATATTTTCTCGGCGAGTTTTGAGCGTATTACCCAGAACTTTCCGCCCAAAGACAAACAGCACAGTAATAATAATGGCCAGGTTAATCAGGTTGGTCTCTAAGAGATTGGTATTTAAACCAAAACCACCATGTCCCGCGCCTTCTGCCAATTCACCTCCAACGGCGCTGGCTTCCGCCACCAACAGTAAAATAGTCCCCATGATTTTTCATCCACAACTGCGCTGCCAAAGCTTCACATTTTCGACGCTGCCAACTAATATATAGCGGAGGCGTCTTTAAAATGTCCCTTAACGATTTCGACCTAGATTTTTGTTAGTTAGCGCCGACTTACTAAATCTGCTCCTAAAAGCTTTTCTAGTATTTGGCGACTGAGGGCATCCACTTGTTGCTCTAAGGAGGCAAAAGCCTGTTGTTTTTGCTGCTCAATTTCACTAGCCGCTTGTTCTCTTTGAGCCTGGGCTTCTTGTTGCGCTGCTGCTATTTTTTGAGCAGCGATTTTTTGAGCTTCGGCTTGAGCTACAGCAATAATATTTTGTGCTTGCCGTCTAGCTCCTGCTAGATCTTGCTCGTATTGCTGCGCCAATTTTTCTGCTTTGCTCAAGCGTTCCTGGGCTTGTAATTGTTTGTTGCGGATTTCTTCATTCCGCCCATCAATGGCGTTACCCAGTGGTTTGTAAAGAGTCGCATTCAACACCAAGGCTAATACTAGAAACTGGATTGCCATTAAAGGCAGGGTAGCATCTAGATCAAATAGCCCCCCTTCTTTAGCAACCTCTTCTACAGCTAATAAAGTGATCCAATGTGTCATGGTTGCTTATTCCTATCTACTATATTAGTCCTGAGTCCTGAGTTATGAGTTATGAGTTATGAGCTAAACTCTTAACTCCTAACTCTTAACTTTGTTTTCACTCAGCACTCAGCACTCAGCACTCTGTACTGTTTATGCGAAGGGGTTAGCAAACAATAGCACTAGGGCAACTACTAGACCATAGATGGTTAGCGCTTCCATGAATGCCAAGCTTAACAGCAATGTACCGCGAATTTTGCCTTCTGCTTCTGGCTGACGTGCAATACCTTCTACAGCTTGTCCTGCTGCGTTTCCTTGACCAATGCCAGGGCCAATAGCAGCCAAACCCACAGCTAGAGCAGCAGCTAAAACGGAAGCAGCAGAAATCAATGGATCCATGATATTCTTTCCTTACTTTACTGAATCGAATGGGTCTTGAAGTTGTTGTCTGTCACTGGTTATTTGTCATTTGACTTTTGTCATTGTTTAGAAACTAATGACTAATGACTAATGACTCATGACTAATGACTATCATCTGAGGGTATTAATGTCCCTCATGCTCCTCGCCACCATGATGCTCTTCCATCGCTTCGCCGATGTAAGCAGCTGCTAAAGTGGCAAAAATTAGTGCCTGAATGGCGCTGGTAAATAGTCCCAGAGCCATTACCGGTAATGGTACAAACAAGGGCACCAAAAGTACCAGAACTCCCACGACTAGTTCATCAGCTAAAATGTTACCGAATAAACGGAAGCTCAAGGAAAGGGGTTTGGTGAAGTCTTCAATAATTTTGAAAGGCAACATGAACGACACTGGTTGGACGTAGTTGCCAAAATACCCTAAACCTTTTTTGCTGAACCCAGCGTAAAAATACGCTAATGATGTCAACAAAGCTAAAGCAACAGTTGTATTGATATCGCTTGTGGGAGCTGCTAGTTCGCCTTCTGGCAGATGAATCAGCTTGAAAGGAACAAGTGCCCCTGACCAATTTGACACAAAAATGAACAAAAACAAAGTGCCAACAAAAGGCACCCAAGGGCGATATTCTTTTTCGCCAATCTGGTTTTTAGCCAAATCCCGAATGAATTCCAAGGCGTACTCCAAAAGGTTCTGTAGCCCACTAGGAATTCGTTTAATGTTACTGCTTGCTGCCACGGAAGTCAGCACTAGCACACCAATAACAAACCATGAGGTGAGAAACACCTGGCCATGCAGCTTCAAGTTGCCTATTTGCCAGTACAGATGTTTTCCCACTTCCAATTCGGCAAGTGGAACAGAGAACAAGTTCAGAAAATTCAGCATTTTCTTTCCATATCAATCATTTCTCCAATATTAACTGGAGAAGAGGAGCCTTTTAAGGTTGCCGGAGCTTTGACGAGTCAGAGATAAACGCCACCCTAACTACGTAGATTATGAGCGTGGCTTTATAAGTGAGGAATCCCAAAAATATGGGCAGTATTTGCAGCTGATTCCACCGCGATGCTAGCAAAATCAAAATTATTAATAAAGCTAACCGAGTTTTACTCAGCTGTTGTTTTCCTCTACCTAAACGCTCAACATCTTTCGCCAACATCCTCAAGTAAAGCACACCTGTACACGCCCCTAATAGATAATTCAGAGCAATGTTTAAGGAATAAAAAATCCACACAGAGACAAAAATAATCCCTGTTAAGACAAGTGTGATTACTAACAACTCCTGGTAGAGTTGATAGAACTCCTGCATCGAAGAGTCTACTGGTTCTGTGTCCTCAAAACCAGATTGAGCATCTTGTCGTGTTGTTGGCGTGGGGTCGATCGGTTCTTCTGACAAGCTCACGGGACTTGAAACCAGTACAGCTAACTATGATGACTGCACATTCAGTCAGCTGAATCATATCACGATCCGGTAACAATACTTTAGAAAAAAACAATTAACTTCTTGTCGTTTAACAGCGACAAGCCTATAAGGAGCTATCAAGAGATAGATGGAGCTAGGAGGAGCAATAGCGAGTTGGAGAGATTCCCAAACAAATCTAGAATTACCCTCTATCTTGTTGTTATTTGCACCTTGTCAGTTTTGTTAAATTATGTCAAGCAAATAAGCTGCTGTATGTAAAATAATTGGTCTAGCAAGGAATCTAGCGATCGCAGCCTTGGCAAATTCCCAAAAATCCCTAATTTTTGGCTTTGTAGTGTCCAAATGTTACATTAGTTTGTTTGTGTTTACTTTAACTTAGATTTACTACAAAACGTTATGAGCGATCGCCCAGCACTACAAATAATTAGCGCTGAGTGGATAGAGTTATAAATCTTGCTGTTACCTCGCTTACTTGCTTCTAAGCAGGTGTTAACAGAATTAATTGTTGGTTGAGAAGATTTCTGACATTATCTACATTTAATTGCACATTTGTTAGAATTTCAGCCACTGTTGATTGACCATTACACTTTTGCAAAAAATCAAACTCTGGTAATGATAAATTCACCAGTTGATAATCGTAATTAAATACACATTGACTGGGAAATCCGTCAATACAAGGATTAAGTTCGGGAATAGCTGTTAATAAAATCTGATCATTTGACCAGTCAGCTTTGGCAAGAGGAGGACGACCGAGGAAAAACTCGTAATGGGTAACTTCTGGATCTAGTAATTCTATTAAACGGTAACGCTGGCGCTCGCTCAATCCATTTGCCCGTTCTATCAAATCTGGGGCTTTACCCAATAGTCTTTCTAACTGCCAAAAACTAGGATTTGAAAAGCCAATAAACTCCAAGCCAGAAGCATCAATTAATTCAAACAGAGTTTCAACGTTATAGTCAATTTCCTGGGGATGAACGTACATATCGGCAAAACATTCATCTTTCTGATTTTCCAATGACCAACGTTCTTTTTCCCGCTTGGCAAGACGATTATTTTCTGGCAAAGATGCGAATATCTGCCGCCCGACTTGGACACCATCACGGTAGTCGCCGCGTTTGTCACCTTGGAGGAGGGCGATCGCTTTTTGCATGAGTTGAATTTCCCAACGTCCCAACTCTCCATACACAAAAATGTGCATCAAGCCGCCTGGAGCTAACTTTTTCGCCAAAGCTTGAATACCCCGAATTGGGTCAGGAGTATGGTGCAAAACTCCCACACAGTTAATTAAATCAAACTCACCCGGTAACTGTTCGACATCGTACAAACTGAGGTGATGAAACTCAACACGGTTTGCCCCAGAACGTTTGCAGCGTTCCTTAGCAACTTCCAGAGTACCTGCACTCAAGTCAATTCCGACTACCTGCGCTTGTGGGTTGAGATGTACCAAATATTCAGTACCTACCCCAGAGCCACATCCTGCATCTAAAATCCGAATATTCTGCTTTTGTGGTTTCTGTCCGGTGCAAAAATTGTAAGCTGCTAGCCAATTCCAACGCCAATTGTATCCAGGCGGTGGTTCATCCAGCATAGGTTCTGGGGGAAATGGATAAGTATCGTAGAGTTTGGCAACAGCAGTGCTAACGGTTTGAGGATCTGACATTTCTGAAGCTACATTGCAGCAATTCTGAGTTTAGCGAATGCTGGGTACTTAAGGTAGACAGATAATTATGATCGGTATCAGCTCTATCTGAAAATGCGGCGTTGGATTATTGCGATTGAGGTGGGCGTGGGTAGCCTTTCAGTAAAAACGCTACTGTTTTATTTTTTTATATTTAGTATTGATAATTATAACTTTACATCAGAATGATTTCTAAATGCTGACCTACTTACTATCTAACCTTTCATATTTTTATAATATTATCTTTGGCGATCGCTCTCATGATTTACGACCAGTTAGAGTTTGACTTACGCTGTGAGTGGGGCGCACAAGGAGTTGCTCAACTTGCGCCTATTAGCGATGTCATTGTAATAGTTGATATTCTGTCTTTTTCAACTTGTGTAGAAATTGCCACAAACAATGGCGCAATAATTTTTCCCTACGCCAAAAGAGATGAATCAGTCATAAATTATGCCAAATCAGCGCAGGCAGAATTGGCAAGTCATAGACAAAGTTCTACAACAGAATATTCTCTTTCTCCAAAATCGCTTACTAAGATTCCTGCTGGAACTAAGCTAGTTTTACCCTCACCTAATGGTTCCTTCCTAACCTTACAGACTGGAACTACACCAACCTTGGCTGGCTGCTTGCGAAATTGTGAAGCTGTGGCAGGGTTTGCTCAAAAGTATGGCAATAAAATTGCAGTGATTCCGGCTGGGGAAAGGTGGAAAAACGATGGTGGCCTAAGACCTGCATTTGAAGACTTAGTTGGTGCTGGGGCAATTATTAGTTACTTGCATGGTAATCTATCACCAGAAGCAGCAATGGCTGTGGAAGCATTTCAGGCTTTCCGGCAGGATTTATTATCCTACTTGAAAAAGTGTAGTTCGGGCAAAGAGTTGGTTGCAGGTGGGTTTGAGCCAGATGTTGAACTCGCCGCCGCCTACAACATTAGTAATTGCGTACCTTTGTTCACTAATAATGCTTACGTTAAACAATCATCTTAGATTGATAACCTTCAAAGGTCGCATTGATTGGTTTGACAATATCTGGCATTATCTATTTCTCCTTGTAAACTACTTAAATTAATTATCTGAAATGCTGAACCACCTTGCACCTCAGCAGCGATATAGGCAAACTTATTACCTGCATAAAACTGATCTCGACCAACTTTTGTAATAGAGCGAGACTTGCTAAAGTCATTAGCAACGTTGGAATTATAAATATCTTGAATTAATTGCACTGTCCTGGCATTTTTCTTAGTAAATTTGACATTGGAATCACCACTAATAGTTATCCCTTCTTTAGTTACTGTCCCATTCTGAGAAGTTACATTAACATAAAAATATAATTTTCCTTTCCTGCCGTCATAACCATGCGCTTCGCTGTTATATTTCAAGGTTGGTAATTGGGCTTTGGCCTTTGTCCAATTTACGACGGTATTAATGTGTTGTCCTGGTAAGGCATTAGCTGGAGCTACTGTTAATACCAGAGCTAGACCAGACAAAGCAGCAGAAATTATAGAATAAAACCTGTGAATTTTGCTCATACTATTTCTTGGCTAGGTGAATGCTGACAGCCACAGCTTAACTCACCTTTATTTCTAAGTCACGTGAAGAAAGTTATACAGTAGAAGGGAGATGGCAGAGGGCAGAAGGCATAAATAAAATAGGCTTTATATCTGGCTTTGATATCTATATTTTGTACTTTGATGAGTTACAAACTGCTGTATTATTTAGGGATTTACTGAAGTGAGCGATAATAAGAAATAAAAGAAAAAAGCTACTATGGCTCACAACGGCTTGATTCAGTTTGAAAAAGTTCAATAAAATAATTATAAATAAATCTAAGTATATAATATTAGTCATAATCAAAAAATAGCTATAAATTTGTAACATCATCTCTTTTATAAATTCTCAATTTCTTAAAAAATTTTTTATCAATAGATTGTTGATTTGTCAAAAAAATCTGTATTGAATTTCAAACCAAATATAACCGTATGGGGTTTTGTAACTATACGATACAAAACTTAGTTGTCATCTCAGCTTCTTTGAGATATCGACTCTTTCAAACTGACGCACTAGGGCAACAGGATCTACATACTTCTTAATAAATCAACAGGGAAGCCGCAAAACGTTCTAATCTAAAAGCTGACTGGGTTAATTTACTGGCAGTTTTGAAGGCGGTACTCTTAAGGCATGACTACAACGACCGATGTGTCAAGCCTCAAAGCGACCCAGACTTAACACATAAATAATTATGATGGGAGTTTTACAAATCCGATGAGTGTTAAGGCAAGTGGTGGAAGCTCAGTTGCGCGTCCGCAACTATATCAAACCCTAGCAGTGGCGACAATTTCCCAAGCGGAGCAGCAAGACCGTTTCTTGGGAAGTGGTGAACTGAATGAACTGGCAAGCTATTTTGCATCTGGTGCAAAGCGTCTAGAAATTGCCCAGATGCTCACGGAAAATTCCGAGATTATTGTATCTCGGGCTGCCAACCGGATTTTTGTCGGCGGTTCGCCAATGGCTTTTTTAGAAAAGCCCAGAGAACCAGAATTGGCAATGGCCAGTGCTGGTGGAGATGTTAGAGAAGCGATGAAGCTGGGAACTGTAACCTACGTTGAAAGTCGAGGTGGGTTCTTAGAAAATTTGCGCTCAATCTTTAACAGCTCACCCAGTGGCCCGACTCCTCCAGGCTTTAGACCAATCAATATTGCCCGTTATGGTCCTAGCAATATGGCTAAGAGCTTGCGGGACTTATCTTGGTTTTTACGCTATGCGACTTATGCGATCGTCGCTGGTGACCCCAATATCATCGCTGTGAATACACGTGGTTTGCGGGAAATTATTGAAAATGCCTGCTCTGGTGAAGCTACGCTTGTAGCTTTACAGGAAATCAAAGCAGCGTCACTTTCTTATTTTCGCCAGGATACTGAGGCTACAGATATTGTGTCTCAGTATATGGATGTGTTGTTGACAGAATTCCAAGCACCAACACCTTCAAGCAAACTACGCCAACGTCCTTCTGGTGACCAGCAAGGGTTGCAACTGCCCCAAATTTACTTTGTTTCGGCAGAACGGCGTCCCAAGTATGTGATGAAGCCTGGATTATCATCCAGTGAAAAAAATGAAGTAATTAAAGCCGCATATCGGCAAATCTTTGAGCGCGACATTACCCGTGCTTACAGCTTGTCGATATCTGACCTCGAATCCAAGGTGAAAAACGGCGACATCTCAGTTAAAGAGTTTGTTCGTCGTCTAGCCAAATCTCCCCTATACCAAAAACAGTTTTACCAGCCTTTTATTAACAGCCGAGTGATTGAACTGGCTTTCCGTCACATTTTGGGACGGGGGCCAAGTAGCCGCGAAGAAGTACAAAAGTACTTTGCAATTGTTTCTAATGGTGGTCTGCCAGCTTTAGTTGATGCCTTAGTAGATTCTGAAGAATACAGTGACTACTTTGGTGAAGAAACAGTACCCTACCTTCGGGGGCTGGGTCAAGAAGCACAAGAATGCCGTAACTGGGGGCCACAACAAGACCTACTGAATTACAGTGCGCCTTTCCGCAAAGTACCTCAGTTTATTACCACATTCGCTGCTTATGATCGCCCACTACCAGATCAGCATCCCTACGGTTCTGGTAACGATCCGTTGGAAATTCAATTTGGGGCGATTTTCCCGAAAGAAACCCGCAACCCCAGCAGCAGTCCGGCTCCTTTTGGTAAAGATACTAAGCGCATCCTGATTCACCAAGGGCCTGGTATTAATAACCAAAATAGCAATCCCCAAGCAAGGGGCGAGTTTCCTGGTAGCCTTGGGCCCAAGGTGTTCCGGTTGGATCAACTTCCCGGCACTATTGGCAAAAAAGCTGCCAAAGGTGCAAGCGTGAAGTTCTCTGAAAGCTCCACACAAGCAGTAATTAAAGCTACTTACCTGCAAGTTTTCGGTCGTGATGTCTACGAAGGCCAGCGCCTGAAAGTGCAAGAAATTAAGCTGGAAAACGGCGAAATTTCTGTACGGGAGTTTGTCCGTGCTTTGGCTAAGTCGGATTTATTCCGTAAGCTGTACTGGACATCGCTGTATGTTTGTAAAGCGATCGAATATATCCACCGTCGCTTGTTAGGTCGTCCAACTTACGGTCGTCAAGAAAATAATAAATATTTTGACATTGCCTCCAAAAAAGGCTTTTATGCCGTAGTTGACGCGATTATTGACAGTCCAGAATACAGTGAAGCATTTGGTGAAGATACAGTTCCTTACGAACGGTATCTGACTCCTAGTGGTGTGGCGTTGCGACAACTGCGGGTTGGCAGTATTCGTGAAGATGTCAGCGCGAAAGTCCAGAAGCAAGAGACACCGCGCTTTGTGGAACTGGGTACAGTTAAAGAAAGCCGGACGGAACCAGATATTCAGTTCCGTATCAACCAAGGTGTTACCAAGCAACGCGAACAAACAAAAATCTTCAAGCAGGTAGCAGCTATCAATGATAAAGTTGCTGTGCAAACTTTGATCAGCGCTGCCTATCGCCAGATTTTTGAGCGCGATATTGCACCCTACATTGCTCAAAACGAATTTACAGCGTTAGAAAGCAAATTGGGGAATGGTGAAATCACTGTTAAAGAATTTATTGAAAGTTTGGGTTACTCGAACCTCTACCTCAAAGAGTTCTACACACCTTATCCCAACACCAAGGTCATTGAACTAGGAACGAAACACTTCCTGGGACGCGCACCCATAGATCAGGCAGAAATCCGCAAGTACAACCAGATTCTAGCTACTCAAGGTATTCGTGCCTTTATTGGGACTTTGGTAAATAGTGCGGAATACGGCCAAGTGTTTGGTGAAGATACAGTACCTTACCGTCGCTTCCCGACCCTACCTGCAGCGAATTTCCCGAATACGCAAAAGCTGTATAACCAGCTGACTAAGCAAAATGATGATGTGGTTATACCTAGCTTTAAGCCAGTACAATCCCGCATGGAGTCTAGTAAGACACCAATTTTAGCGAAGGCGATCGCAGACTTGGCAGCACAAGCCAAGCAAATCGACAAGACCAAGCCCTTGTTCATTGAACTGGGTCGTTCCTTCAACGACGGTCGCGGACAGTCGGTGGAAGTAGGTGTAGGTACAAGCCGCCGCAAGCCAGCCCGGATTTACCGCTTGACTGATGGTACAAACCAACCAGAAAGGCAACTGGTAATCAATGCTATCTACGCTCAGGTTTTAGACATATTTAGTGGTCAAATCCCTGATTACTTCCGTCGTACTGAACTAGATAGCAAACTACGGAACGGGGAAATTTCCGTCCGCGAGTTTGTCCGTGAGCTAGCCAGTTCGGAAATCTATCGCAAACGCTTCTATACGCCTTATCCCAACACCAAGGTGATTGAATTCCTATTCCGCCACCTGTTGGGGCGTGCACCGGCAACTCAAGGCGAAATTCGCGCCTACAACAAGTTGCTGGCTGATGGTGGTTTAAGAGCCGCTGTAGAGGCAATTGTAGATAGCCCAGAGTATGCCCGTTACTTTGGTGAAGATGTAGTGCCTTACCAGCGCTTCCCATCCCTGCCAGCAGGCAACTACCTCGGCAGTGTACAAGCAGCCGCTGACTTGGTGAAACAATCATGGTCTAGTCTGTCTCCCTCTGTACTAACAGGACGGTCTAGCGATCGCTAAGGTGCTACGCATAAGAGATAGGGATTAGGGCTAAGGATTAGGGATTAGGGAAGAGTCTTCCTAGTCCCCAATACCCAGCCCTAATAACCTTTTTTACCTTTCGTAACACAGTTTTCAGATTGCAGAAATAACGTAAATCTGAAAAGGAATATTACAAACTGTTAAGAGCAGTCATAAATGCTCAACATAATGCCGGAAAATATTCTCCTGAAGGTAGCTGAGTTTTAAAAGCTTTTGTACTAGAGATAGACTCAAGCATTTCGTAATTCATTAACTATGACAATTTGTCAAGTGTTGTTTGATGAAAAACGAAAAAACCAAGTTACTCTCAAACCAATTAAAGTCGCACCAGTTTAATTAAATTCTGGTTTCATTAGTACTGGAGGAATCCATTAATGAGTATCGTCACGAAGTCCATCGTGAATGCTGATGCAGAAGCCCGCTACCTTAGCCCTGGTGAGCTGGATCGGATCAAGAGCTTTGTTAGCAGTGGTGAGCGCCGCCTGCGGATTGCTCAAGTTTTAACAGACAACCGCGAGCGTCTTGTTAAGCAAGCTGGTGAGCAACTGTTCCAAAAGCGTCCTGATGTTGTTTCTCCTGGTGGCAATGCTTACGGTCAAGAATTGACCGCTACTTGCCTGCGCGACTTGGATTACTATCTACGTCTGGTTACCTACGGAATCGTTGCAGGTGACGTTACCCCCATCGAAGAAATTGGTGTTGTGGGTGTTCGCGAAATGTACAAGTCCTTGGGTACACCTATCGAAGGTGTTGCTGAAGGTGTACGTGGACTGAAGAATGTTGCTGCTTCTTTGCTATCTTCTGAAGACGCTGCTGAAGCTAGCTCTTACTTCGACTACGTTGTCGGTGCCCTATCGTAGGGTGAAACTGTTTCTCTACTGAAACAGAAGTATTGCAATACGGTTGGAAATAAGGAATTAACAACATGCAAGACGCAATTACCGCTGTCATTAACTCTTCGGACGTTCAAGGTAAATACCTTGATACTGCTGCTCTAGAAAAGCTAAAAGGCTATTTTTCAACTGGTGACCTGCGGGTACGTGCTGCTAGCACCATCAGTGCCAACGCTGCTGCGATCGTTAAAGAAGCTGTAGCAAAAGCTCTATTGTACTCTGACATCACCCGTCCCGGCGGCAACATGTACACCACTCGCCGCTATGCTGCTTGCATCCGCGATTTGGACTACTACCTCCGCTATGCTACCTATGCTATGTTAGCTGGCGATCCTTCCATCCTGGATGAGCGCGTACTGAATGGCTTGAAGGAAACCTACAACTCCTTGGGCGTTCCCGTAGGTGCTACCGTGCAAGCTATCCAAGCAATCAAGGAAGTAACCGCCAGCTTGGTAGGTTCTGATGCCGGTAAAGAAATGGGCGTTTACTTAGACTATATCTCCTCTGGCTTGAGCTAAAAGCTAGTTTGCACTTAATAATTTAGGTGCAGCTTTATTAAGGTCTGGAAATCAATCGTGAGTGCTAGAACGTTTATTGCTTATGCTGTTGAAGAGAATAGTGATGAGTGATATTGGTCTAGTATTGATGCTTGATTTCCAGCCTTGGATTGAATAATTTAAAGATTTGCACTCAAGATTTTGAGATAAAAAAGTTTTCATCATCACTACAGGAGATTACAAAGCATGGCCCGGTTATTTAAAGTTACTGCTTGTGTTCCCAGCCAAACCAGAATTCGTACCCAACGCGAACTACAAAATACTTATTTCACAAAATTAGTTCCCTATGAAAACTGGTTCCGGGAACAACAACGCATTATGAAAATGGGCGGAAAAATCGTTAAGGTTGAACTGGCAACTGGTAAGCAAGGTACTAATACTGGGTTGCTGTAATTGCTATAAACAGAAGATTATTATAGGGAGTTGTAAAGAGGTCGAAGAAGACCTCTTTTTTGTTGCTTATAGAGTTTGACTTGCTGATGTCACCCTACAAGGTACGCCTAAACAAACTAAGCCTGCGATCGCAGGCTTATCTGAAGCGTATTGGCTTATCAATTCTAGTATGGGTAGGTTAACACTAACAGCCAATAAATATCGTCTTGCTGACATCTAGATTCCATCAAACATCTTTACAAGGCAACAGCGCTTAGTATAAAGCGCAACATAATTACTAGTATTCTGTATAGGACTAGCCTGCTCAACAGTTTTATCAAAAACGATTAGCGTCTCCTTACCAACCTTTAGCCAGTCTTCATAGGGCACGCTCATATCGCCTTCAACACCGCCAATATACTTCCTTGCCAGATCATAAACATAGCAAACTTGAAATCGTAAAAATGCGGTTGCAATCATGCTAGTTTGCAGTATTACAATAGCAGCAGTCCTGTCCTGGTTTTCCCTGAACTCACCTTGTATACCAGAAGACAGGATTTAAGGTTTGACTCAAGCAAAGTTTTACATTTAAATAACCACTGTTCGGCATGAGTTTGTCAAGCTTTGATTAAATTTATTCAGTAAACCTTGGCGTATCAAGAGGAAACTTTTATGTATGGATTAGTAAACAAAGCGATTCAAGATATGGTTTGCACTCGCTTTGGTAAGGATACTTGGCAAGAAATTAAGCTTAAAGCTGAAATAGAAGTAGATGTTTTCATCAGCATGGAAGGCTATCCTGACGATATGACTCACAGGTTAGTGAAAGCTGCTAGTGTTGTTCTCGGTTTATCTCCTTCAGAAATCATGCAAGCCTTTGGAGAATTTTGGGTTCAGTATACATCTGAAGAAGGCTATGGCGAAATGATGGATATGAGTGGGGATACACTACCTGAATTTTTAGAAAATCTTGACAATCTTCATGCTCGTGTAGGAATTAGCTTTCCTAAGCTGAGTCCGCCATCATTTGAGTGTACTGAAATGGAAGAGAATTCTCTGAGCTTACACTATCGTTCCACCAGAGATGGGCTTGGTTCAATGGTTATTGGTCTAGTTAAAGGATTAGGAAAAAGGTTTGATACAGAAGTTGATATTCTACAAACTCAGAATCGGGATGAGGGTGCTGAACATGATGAATTTTTAGTTAAATATAAGCCTAATTGAATGCAGTATGCTTCCTCCTTACCTGAGCCTTTCACCAGAATTGTTTGCAAAAGCTTTCCCATTTCACTTTGTATTTAATAAAAATTGCGAAATTTTACAAGTCGGTAGCGTACTAGAGCGTATTAGCCCTAAGCAGCTAGTTGGTAGCCAAATTGAACAACATTTTCATATTAATCGTCCCAAAATTCAAGCTGATTTTGATGCTATTAATAAGAATTCCCGCTCTTTTTTCATATTAGAGTTTCTGCACAATAAAATGCAGATGAAGGGTCAAATGATGTATCAACAAGAGCAGGAAATCATGTTTTTCTTGGGTTCTCCCTGGATTACTGACACGGCTAACCTTGCTCCTTTTGGAATAAAACTAAAAGACTTTGCTATTCACGATCCAATTGTTGATTTTCTTTTTCTACTAGAAGCTCAGAATGCTGCTTTGGCTGATACTCAAAAGTTAACGGTAGAACTGACTCAGCAGAAGGCACAACTACAAATTGCTGTTCAAATCAAAGAGAATTTAGCTGACATTGCTGAGGCGCAGGCGAAAAAATTAGAAAATTCTTTAAGAGAACTACAGCAAACCCAATCCCAATTAGTTCAGGCTGAGAAGATGTCAAGTTTAGGACTGTTGGTTGCCGGAGTAGCTCATGAGATTAATAATCCAATCAACTTTATCTATGGTAATTTAAATTATGCTCAAGAATACACTGAATATTTAATAAAGCTTTTACAGCTTTATAAACAAATTTATGTCGAACCTGCACCAGCAATTAAAGATTATCTTGAAGAACTTGATTTCAATTATTTAGTTGAGGATTTACCTAAAATATTAAAGTCAATGAAGGTAGGTGCAGAGCGGATCACTGAAATTGTACTTTCTTTACGAAACTTCTCTCGACTTGATGAAGCTGGGCTGAAAAAGGTTAATATTCACGAAGGGCTTGATAGTACTCTGTTAATTTTACAAAATCGCTTAAAAGAAACTCTTAATAGACCCAAGATTGAAGTTATTAAAAACTATGGTAACTTACCTTTGATAAATTGCTATGCTGGGCAGCTAAATCAAGTATTTATGAATATTATCAGTAATGCGATTGATGTGTTCGATATTTACGATAGTAAAAGTGCTAGATCAGAAATTAAAGCTAAACCTTGTCAAATTACAATTACTACAGAATGTATAAAGACAAATTATATTACTATAAGAATTGCTGACAATGGCCCAGGAATGGCGGAATCAGTTAAGAAAAAGCTGTTTGATCCATTTTTCACAACTAAGCCTGTAGGAAAAGGTACGGGTTTGGGATTATCAATCAGCTATCAGATTGTGGTTGAAAAACACAGGGGAAAACTTAGCTGTATCTCGGAACCCGATAAAGGATCTGAATTCTGGATTGAAATTCCTTTATCAATAAACAGTCAGCTAGTAGATGATGCGGGCTTAGTAAGCCGTATTAAATGAATAATTTAATCAATAAAACTTTATTAAAAATATTTAAACTATTTATTAATTTTTGTAGTTGCTTAGTAACATCTGCAATTTTAAATTACGAATTTAATTAAAGTGGAATAGTTGTATACAGCAATAACCAAGTTTTTTACAATTTTTTTACTTAGCTGTTCATAACTACCATTTAAAAATATACGGTTAAATTTTTTGTTTACCAAAAAAAGCTGCAATAGTCTAAATTTTATATTTCATTCTCAGGCTGCTGTCTAGAAAGCAGCTTTACCATTTTATGAAACGTCTTCTTTTCATTACAGAACGATTTGCACCAGATTTAGGGGGCTTGGCTAGTAGTGCAACACGTCTGGTGACAACACTCTCTCAATTAGGTATAGCAATTGATGTTGTCACCTGGAGTCGTTATTTACAACCAGGTGAAGTATTGCCACCAGAAACTTTAGAACAAAATGTTTGCATCTATCGTATAGGGTTATATCGTCATTGGGATATGACGATGCCTCATACCCTAAATGTTCTCGACTGGTTACACCCGTCTCATGCTTATGATGCTGTGTGGGGCCATTACTTGTTTCCAAGTGGTTTTTTGGCTACTTGGTTTGCTGGACTTAAGGGATTAGCCAGCACAGTTAGTGCCCGTGGTAATGATATTGATCGCGAAATGTTTCCGCCAGGAGATTTTGCCCGCCTGCAATGGACACTGCAACATACCAAGGTAGTCACTGCTGTAAGTGCTGATATGTCTCGCAAAATTCAACTACTTAGTGGACGGAATGATGTATTGGTACTGAAAAATGCGGTTGATACAGAAATATTTTCTCTTTCTCTACAGGCTACAAGCTTGGGTTTAGACAAGCAAAACCCACCTGCAACTAGAGAGGCTTTAGGAATTGCGCCTGATGAAGTAGTACTAGGATTTTGTGGAGAATTAAGAGAAAAGAAAGGGCAAAAGTTTCTGCTAAATGCTTTGACAACAGTTCGTCAAGTGCGTCCTGCTTGTCTGTTGATTATTGGTGAGGTAAGGACTTCCCAGGAATCTATATTACATTTGTATAAAACTCACGAACCAGAAAATGCCCAGCGAATTGTAATTACTGGACATTTACCTAATCCTAAAATGGTTGCTGAATATCTGCGACTGTGCGATGTTTACCTTCAGCCTTCACTATGGGAAGGAATGCCAAATGCACTATTAGAGGCTATGGCTTGTGGCTGTTGCTGTATCGCCAGTGATGCGGGGGGTATTGCTGAGGTGATTGTACATGGCCAAAATGGCTTTTTGCTACCTCGTTCGCATCTGCACAAGCTGGGTGAGGCGGTGCTGGAATGTTTGGCAATACCCCTAGAGGAGAAACATCAAATTACGCAAGCTGCACGCGATCGCATTTTAACTGAATATTCCATAGCTCAGGAAAAACTACAACTTCAAACTTTAATCGACCGCTTAATTCCCAATTCTGCATAAGCAGCAATTAAAGCTTCGCCAGCACGTTGCCAAGTGTAACACTCCTCAATCCGTTGGCGAGCATTTACCGCTATTTGGGTTGCTAATTCTGGATTGTTTTGCAACTGTAACACAGCATCTCTGATTGCCTTTGCTGAACCTGATTTGACTAATAAAAAATGTCTTCCATCTTCTCCTAATTCTCTTACCACGGGCAAATCGCTAGCAATCACAGGTTTTCCCGTTGCCATTCCTTCTAAAATCTTTAGAGGACAGCAACCTTGAATTAAGTTGCGATCGTTAGGCGTTAGCGGGGCCAAAATTATATCTGAAGCATGGATATGTTCAACCAATTGTGTTTGCGACATTGGTTCTAAAATAGTTAACTCATCTGTTACTCCCAACTTTAATGCCAGTTGGTTGAGTTTTTTAACCTGGTAGTCTCTAGCTTGCCCTATCACTGTTAAACAAGCAGGTAAATCTCGGCTTACTAAGGCCAAGGCCTCAATTGCGAGATTTACACCTTGCCAAGATGAAAGTGTACCAAAATATAATATTCTTAGCTTCCTTTTAGGGCTGGGAAAGTTGCCATCCCTCCATGAAGAATGGTGGAAATTTGCAGAATTTAAATTATAGGTAAATACATTTAAATCTACACCATTGGGAATTACACGAATTTTTGTTGCAGGTATACCTCTAGCTTGCAAATATTCGTTAGTAACATTACTGGGCGTGATAATTAAATCGGCTGCTTCTAAACAAATTTGTTCTTGGGATTGCAATTTATGTAGCAGTTCTTGATCATCGGCAACATCAGGATAGCGATATTTTAATTCTATTGAAGGTAGACCGTTTACTTCAAAGATTAAGCGATCGCAGTATTGCTGTTTATTGAGTGCGATCGCAAAGCCTTCGTAAATCGAACGAATATGGATTACCTCAAATCTCTGCCGTTGCAACCATGATTTTAAAACCCGACGAAAATATAAAATTCTTTGAATCAAGTTATCACCGATAGCTGGCAAAGCTGTTTGCATAACTTGCGGATAAATCTCATAATAATCTATACTTGCCGCTGTTGGAGAAACTGTTACTAACTGGACATCACCAAAAGCTGCCCCTAAAGCAACAGAAAAAGCCGCAATATGAATTGCTGCGCCCTTCGGTGCGGGAACCGTATCAAAGGCGATGTAAGCTATTTTTGATTTATTCATCAATGTCTATAAATTCCGTTGACACTTAATTTTGTGTTTGATATACTGGCGGCAAATTTATATATGTTTTAGCTAATATATTTTTTTTATAGCTTAATTCTCAAATAACTTAAATAAAGTTAATAAAATTGCATATAGTGGGAAACTCTAACCAAATAAATATCTGGTTAAATTGCAATTATGAGGTTTTGATAAAATGCCTATTGAATTAAAACAATTTCGAGAAAATTTAATTTATGCAACGAAAGCAAAAACTGCCATTGTAATGGCTGATTTGCAAGAATTAGCAGCACTGGATAATTTTGCAGAACTACAACAAAACAAATTTAACAAATTAGCGCTTTATTATTTTTTGGCAGTAGTTGCTGTAATTATACTATTTGTGATTGTATCTACCTTCCAAGTTGATGCTGGAGGATTAGCCTTAGTAAAAATTGTGCTATTTTTGACTGGTAATGGTTTGGCGATCGCTTGTATTTATAACTTAGTAAAAAGCTCAAAATTCAGCAATCTGAATATTAGTAATTATCGCTATGAGCTAACAAATAGAGTTTTGCAGATGTTATCGAGAGATATGGAGGAAGATAAAGAAATTGAACTAAAACTATCTTTTAAACCTATTGTTATCCCAGAAAATAAAATAGAAACTATAGCTCATCCATATAAAGAAAACTGGAAGATAGATAAACATCAGCATGAATGGTTGCAACTTAAAGGACAGTTTTTAGATAAAACTCGCTTTGCCTTAAGTGCTACTGAACTATCTAAAACCCAATACGGTTGGAAACGTAGCAGAAGTGGCAAGAGTAAGTATAAATCAAAAACAAATTCTGTAGGATTAGATGTAGTTTTAACATTAAACTATCCCCAGCGCCGTTATGGAGCAGTTAAAGTTTTACAAAATGAAGTTACTGATGCAGTCAAACTTCCTAAATTATCTTATATGAAAGGGTTGAAAGTGACAGAAAAGGCAATACATATGGCTGTCAGAATTGCTCCACAAGTGGCAACTAATCAAGAAGAGATATATCAAACAATTACTATGATGTTTTTGAGCCTGTATCAAGTGTTAAATCTAGCAAAAATATTGGCTAAGTAATTAGTAAGATGAAAATAATTTTCCAAACTTTACTGTCATTTGTTTTAACTGCTTTGATTTCTAGCTGTGTTAGTGGTAATAAACCTGTAAACGATGCATCTACTCAAAGCATTCCACAAACAGCACCGATTACCACTAATGTTGCAGCGACTTCTGCTAAAATTCAGTTTAAAACTGAGGGAGGTTCTGAATTATTTGCCCTTAAACAAGAAGCAGATGGAGCTAAATTAGTAGATGGCAATAACCAAGAACTAGCAAGAATCAAAGCAGATAAATCAGGAAAAATTAAAATTAAAAATGCCTCAGAAAAAGTTTTGGGTTATGTAGTAAATCAACAAGGTCATTGGAAGCTGAAGAACCCAGAGCAAACTCAAGATTTATATATTCTCAGACGACAGAATGATAGCGATTATAAGTTAGAAGATGCGTCTAAAAAAGAAATTTATCGAATTAAAGTGGGCAAAAATGGTGTTGACATTATAACTCCAGATAATAGCTTAGTTTATCAAGTAAAAGTTAAGAATGGTAAAACATCTTTAAGAAAAGCTTCAGATAAAACAATTTTTTATACTAAATCTGGTTTGTCAAATATTGCATTTGCTTGCTTTGGATTTGATGTTCTTACCCGCGAACAACAAGCGGCTCTAGCTTATGCTGTAAATTTAACAGAAGGAAAATAACTTTGCAGATTCAGCTAACTTGGATAGACCCCAATACAGAAGAACGTCGAGAACCGTTACTAGAAACTCCCGTAGCAATTGGACGGCAATTTCAAATAATGCCACAACAATATAATGAGCAAAGAGTTTCTAGATTAGTCATTGAAGATGACTTGGTTGCAGATTACCATGTTTTGATTGACTGGCAAAATCAAGAATTAATTATTACCGACCAAGATACTAATAGTGGCATTAAGATTAATGACGTACAGGTGAAGACTGGTAGCCTCAGAGATGGCGATCGCATCACAATTGGTGCTTGTGAAATTGTAGTAAACTTTGCGGCACAAACGACATGGGAGTGCGATCGCCAAGTGGGTTTTCTTTTCAAACGGCGTTGTGGACGTACTGATAGGACAGGCTGTCCTCACTGCAATGATTCATACGAAAATGACTATGCCTATTACTCTGAATATGGTTATTATCGGTCTGGAGCTTGGGGTAGCGATTATTATGATAACCGTGATGCGTACTCCTATGACCCCCAAACTGGCAACGTAGAATTTACAGAAGCCGATTCTGTGAGTTTAGAAAATGAGAGATATGATGATTTTGAAAGTAATATGGGTGCAAGTTAAATAATTCAAAATTCAAATAACAATATAATTTCTTAATTTTAATTGGAGAGAAGCAACCGAATCTTGAGTAAGACTTGGTTAATTTACGCCTTGGGTGGCGGTTGGGGACATCTGAATCGTGCTTTATCCTTGGGGAGAATTGCTGCGACTCAAAGAAAAGTAAAGATTATTACCAATAGCCCTTATGCACAACATATAGATGATGAGGGTTGCTTAGTGCAGCGCATTCCTCATAATGCAGGTTTTTCGGAAGCTTGTTTGCGAGTACGAGAACTTTTATCCTGTACTTGTTACGATCGCTTAATTATCGATACTTTCCCCAGAGGCTTAGGGGGTGAGTTAGCAGATGTCTTACCCAATTTGCATCACATCCCGCGGATTTTAATTCATCGGGATATTAACCCACGCTATGTTGCAGCCAAGAAATTAGAGTCTTTTGTCATAGAAAACTTTGATAAGGTAATTGTACCTGGAGAGGGGAAAGATTTACCTTTTTGTGCATTACCTAACGTGCAGCATACAGCACCTTGGTTGATTCGCAACTCTTGGGAGTTACCAGATAGAATCACTACGCGATCGCATATCCTAAAAGTTGACAAATCTATAAAAACTATCCTTGTTTGTGCATCTGGGCAAACATCAGAGTTAGCTTTATTTGGGCAATTAGCGCTGCAACTACATCAAAATTTTCCTGAATGTGCAGTCAGAATTTTAGCTGCAACTTGCCCAACAGAATGCCCAGAGGGTTTATGCGTGTCTCATCATCCAGGTATTGAATGTGTAGCAGCAGCTGATGTCGTCATTGGCGGAGCAGGTTACAACACAGTTTACGAATGTGCCGCTGTCGGTGTACCCTTAGTAGCATTAGCTTTGGAGCGACTATACGATCGCCAAAAAAAAAGAGCTTGCAAGGTTGAATGGGTAGGTGATATCGAAGATGCAATATCTGACAACCAACTGCTACGCATCTACACAACCGTTAAGACACTCTTAGAACAAGTAGAACCAGAAACAAAGCTGTCTGTGCCATCTTATATTAACGGTGCTATAGAAGCAGTGCATCAGATTGAGCAAACTCGATAGCTAAAAAGTCTTCGAGATTGGTAATCATAACTATAGGACTCCTATTCAATTTTTGAAAAAAATTTCGTACACTCCTCTGTTCCTTATTCCCTGCCTACGCAGATAAATTCAAGAAACAAAGCGGACTTGTATATTACATAAACTTATAACTGAACTATTTTCCATTCCCGAATCTAAAATCTTAAAATATCATACCTGTACTCATCGTGAATCTACGCCGTCTGATTCCAATTTTTGATAGTTCTGTCTCCAGCTGGGCTTTAGAGGCGCGGCTGTTGCGTTGGTTGACATTTACTTGGCTATTTGTCGGTTTGATTATCCTGTTTTCAGCATCTTATGTTGTTGCTGATGCTCGTCATGATGATGGGCTGTATTACTTTAAGCGTCAAGTCCTTTGGGTAATAGCTTCCTTAATTGGATTCAACTTTATCGTCAATACGCCCTTAAAGAAAATTTTGGGGGTATCTCACTGGTTTTTCTTTGTATTTTTAACTCTAATTTTCGTCACCCTAGTTCCAGGATTGGGAAAGAAAGCTTTTGACGCAGCACGCTGGATAGCTATCGGGCCAGTCCCAATTCAACCCTCAGAATTAATTAAACCCTTTTTAGTACTACAAAGTGCGCGACTATTTGGGCAATGGGATAAACTAAGTTGGCGGGTTCGCTTCACTTGGCTAGGAATTTTCTGTCTTGTACTGCTAGGAATTATTGCCCAGCCTAACTTGAGTACAACAGCATTGTGCGGTACAACTATTTGGCTGATAGCTCTAGCAGCTGGGTTACCTTACAAGTACTTAGGAGGAACGGCAATTGGTGGAGTAATGTTAGCCCTACTCAGTATTAGCATCAAAGAGTATCAGCGCAAGCGGGTGATGTCCTTCCTCAACCCTTGGGCTGATGCTACAGGAGATGGGTATCAGTTAGTGCAGAGTTTGCTAGCAGTCGGTTCTGGGGGAATTTGGGGTTCTGGGTATGGACTTTCCCAACAAAAATTATTTTATCTACCAATTCAGGACACCGATTTTATTTTTGCAGTGTTCGCCGAAGAATTTGGCTTTGTTGGCAGTATAGTGCTGTTGGTATTATTAGCGTTATTCGCCACTCTCGGATTAATCGTAGCACTCAAGGCTAAAAGTCCAGTGTATCGACTCGTAGCGATTGGTGTAACCATAGTGATGGTAGGGCAATCATTACTTCATATTGCTGTGGCTACAGGTGCTATGCCAACTACTGGCTTACCTTTACCTATGTTTAGTTATGGTGGGAATTCGATGATTTCAAGTTTAGTAGCAGCTGGGTTGCTGATTAGGGTAGCACGGGAGAGTAGCGAAGCAGAAATAGTACCGTTGCGATCGCCTGAACCTCAAAATCAACGTCAGCGCCGGACTTTCCATAGAACCAAAGTTTAATTTTGACTGGAACCAACACTACTGCTACCACGTCGGTTCAATCAACACTATTAGCATGGCTGCCAATACTGGGTTTTTTACTTTGGATATTGAATTGCTTAGATGTGTCCAATCGGTGTTCGTACTAGTCACTCAACTCATGCCTTAGAAACCGGTTTAGCAAAACTTTGGCTGCTGCTGGTGGGAGTGAACCAATACGAAGATGAGCAAATACCTTGTTTGCGTTACTCAGCATTAGATTGTCAGGGATTAGGAGAAGCATTAAACGCAGCAACGCAAGGATTTCCCCAGAAAGAGGTGATAATTCACCACGATTTTTCTCACCAGCAGCCGCAGTTAGAAAATGTACGTGCCAGTCTTAGACATATAGCAGCCGCCACTAAACCCATTGATACTGTTGTATTTTATTTTTCAGGACATGGGATGCTAGACTCCTTGAGTCAGCAAGTGGTGTTGTGTCTTCAAGATACTCAAAAAGAAAACCTAATAGACACTGGTTTAAAATTACAAGAACTGTTGCAACTGTTGGAGAATTGTTCTGCCCAGCAGCAATTACTGTTACTCGATGCTTGTCATAGCGGTAGTATGACACTGTTGGGTGCTAAAGGAGAAGACCCCCAACGCAACCCTACACAAGAGTTAGTAGAAGTTCTGCGACAACGAGCCGCCCAAAGAAAAGGATTTTACGCCCTCTTATCTTGCGATCGCGAACAGCAATCTTGGGAATTTCCCCAATTAGGACACGGAGTATTTACTTATTACTTAATTCGAGGATTAAGAGGAGAGGCTGCGGACTCCCAAGGAGTAATTGAGGTCGATGGACTTTACCGATATGTTTATCATCAAACACTGGCATACATAGATAAAGCAAATCAGCAGTTACGAGTGATTAATCAGCTCAAAAAAGGACGAGGCGACACTTCCATTCATTCCGAATATCCAGCACAAACGCCTAAGCGAATTGTAGAAGGGGTAGGAGAAGTTATTTTAGGACTCAAACCTGAAAAAACAGTTGCTTCACAGCATCCACGACAGGCATTAATTGTAGAAGGACTCCCCAAAAGTCATTCCTCGGCTTTGAGTAAAATACTCAGCACTGCTGGTGATTTTGAAACAGATTATTGGACTGTAAAAGACAAAAACCCCCAGTCAGATGTACGCAAAGCGATCCAAAAGTGTTTGTTATCTCAATCTTTTGCCGAATCAACCACTACCTCTACTACCTCAGAAGAAGCCGCAACGGTCTTTTTATATCTGCGAGGGCAAATTCAAGAGATAGAACAAGGAGAAGCGGTATTACTATTATCTGACGATGTTGTACTTTATCGCTCATGGTTGAGAAAACAGCTACGTAGATGCCGATCGCAACAAATCATCATTTTAGATTGTCCCTTACAAGAAGGGATAGTTTCTGTACGCGATTGGCTGGAAGAACTGCAACTGAGCTTAGATGAAGGACAATGCTTAATTGTTGCTGCTGCACCACCTCACGAGAATGAACGATTTGCTTGTTGTTTATTAGAAACCCTGAATCAAGCAAATCAGTTATCTGGACTAACCGCAGCAGGTTTGATTACACAATTGCAAATCGAATTAGCCAAAACCGACATTCAATTATATTTTTGGCTATCTGGTTCTCAAGGAATTATTGAAGTATTACCAGGAAAAACCCTATTTTCAGGTGAAAGTATAGAGCAAAAGGCTGAAGATATTGGCAGTCTTCCTGATGATTTGAGTTCTGCCGTAGGGATAGATTACACTCATCTGCGGGATTTACTCCAAGCTAAGAGATGGTTGGAAGCGGATCGAGAAACTACAACTCTCATGCTGAAGGTAGCCGGACACAATGAACAGCAATACCTTGATGCTCAAAGCTTAGAAAGCTTTCCCTGTAAAGACCTTAATACTATCAACAAACTTTGGATAAATTATAGTCATGGGCGCTTTGGTTTTAGCATCCAGCACCGTATCTGGCAAAGTATTAAAAATAATTCTGCCACAGACCCCGTGCTGTCCTTGATGATTGGTAGCGCTAAAGTCGCCGCCTCAGAAAGCTGCATTGATTTTGCCAATCGCGTTGGTTGGCGTCTGAAAGACTCTTGGGTTAATTATGACGCTCTCATCTGGCAAGGAGAAGCCCCCATCGGACATCTACCTTATGTTGGTTTTTTTGAACAAGTTTGGCGTGTCAAACTATTAGGTATTTGGGAATGGCATAGTGCGATCGCAACAGCTGCTTGGTGGGAATTGTGCGTTACTCTGTTCTCGCGTATTGAAACTTGTAAAGATGAATTCATTGAGTGTTTATAAACAATAGCTGTGAGAAATTTAACAATTTTCTCCTGACTGTTCACAAGCACCAATGCTTACCCAACTGCTAGATTGTTTACCATCTAGCTCGCTAAACCATTCTTTTTTCCAAATCGGTGCATTGTGTTTAAGGGTATCAATAGCATAGCGACAAGCTTCAAAAGCCTCACCACGATGGGGACAACCCACGGCGACTAAAACACTAATTTCTCCAACTTGTAAACGCCCAATACGATGATGAATCACTACCCGATTCACATTAGCCCACAAAGAGCGAATATCATCTGCTATTTGTAAAAATACCCGCATTGCCATTGGTTCGTAAGCTTGATACTCCAAACAAACCACAGGCTTACCTTCAGTTTGATTGCGAACCATTCCACTCATCACAACCACCGCGCCATTAGCTGGATCATCAGCTTTAGCGTAGATTTCCTCAACAGACAATGGCGCAAAGGAAATAGCAAAGCTATCTTCAGCTCTTGGTTTAATAGAATTCACTGTATTTGTCACGACAGTTTCCAGATTATTTAGCATTAGTATTTATAACAAATAGATGATTTTCCTTGAATACAAGGACTAATACAATTGGCATATAACTGTTACAAAGGAGGCTATAACACTGTCGATTGTGAGTAAATATATTTATAACAATTCGTAATTTTATACGACAACTTTTTCGCTAAATAAAGCAGAAAAAGAAATCCATAATTTACGGGCTGATGGCTATACTGAATTAATTGATGAACATCAATCCTTCCTTGTCGCCATTGGCCATGAAATTAATATATAGCAGTCTTAAATGATTCGTGCAATCTTCTCTTCTCATCCTTGATTTTCTACCCTGTGCTAAACCACTAGCCTGTGGCTTCTAACAAGGTACGCGTCAACGTTAAAAAAGTTATTTTTATAACGGAAACTGATTATGATAAGTGGGCTAGTTGCTCCAAGAATCCCACGGCTATGAAAATATTGCGATCGCTCGTTTTCATAGCCGTGATAGCGTCATAAATGCAATAGCTTAGAGATTTCTCTAAATATACAGCACTTGCTACAAGTCGGTAAACCTGCATAATGCAGTGCCTTGAAACAAATCTGACCTCTGCTCAATTCCTACAAGTCAGGTGGCAAAATTACTTGATCAATAGCATGGATGACACCATTGCTGCCTGTAATATCTGGCTGAGTGACATTCGCTTCATTTACCTTCACTCCTGTAGTAGGGTCAACTTTGATGTTGATTGCACCACCCTCAATACTCTTGACTTCGCCAGATTTCAAATCGCTCGCTAATACCCTACCAGGTACTACATGGTAAGTTAATATTTTTACTAATACTTCTTTATTCTCAGGCTTCAACAAATCTTGTACTGCATCTTGTGGCAATTTAGAAAATGCAGCATCAGTAGGCGCAAAGATGGTGAAATTATTGTTTCCTTGCAACGCTTCTGCCAATCCAGCTGCTTTCAAAGCTTTAGTGAGTGTTGTAAAAGAACCGTTGGATTCTGCCAGCACTACCAAGTTCTTGCCTTGAGTGTTGGTCGTTCTTCCTGGGGTTTGAGTAGGTATAGTAGTTGAAGGTGTTTGTCTTGGTTGCGTGGTAGGTGTAGTTGCAGGGCTACTACTTGGGGAGGGTGCAGCACTATCACCACGGTTATAGGGAGGCTCATTGAAAATACTTGGTCTGGGATTGAGCGTCCTTTTCTTGGGTTTTTGAGCTACCAAATTTCTGTTAGAAGTTCTTTCTTTTGCTGTTTCTGATACAGACTCAGCCGATGTATATTCAGCGTTTACCTCAATGCGTTGACTCCGGTTATAGGGGGCCTCGTTAAAAATGCTGGGGTTGGGATTGACTGCTTCTTTTGCTCCAGATGGTAAAGTAACCAAGAAGCTAAAGCCGGTGGCTCCCACTATACCTGCCAAACTGAGCAGAAATTGGTTGTAATTTATTTTCATAAATTTGTTTTGTTTGTTTTATGCTAAATAGGTTACATAAAGATTTATATCATTTTGTTATCCATAAAATCTAACCTTAGAAGTAAGAATTGTTCGTACAAATAATATAATGCTCATAAATTTAAATTAACTGAAAATAACGATAATAAAAATTACTAAGTATTTTCGATTCAAGGTAATTGGAATTGAGTTTACCTTACCGATTATTGTTCTATGATGGCGTTCAGTGGGGCTTAAGTAATATTTTACCCAATGCCAACGTCAACAAAGTATTAGTTATTAGTTATACAGCTTTTACTACTAAAAATATATTCAGTAAATAATTTTATGGGAAAATTATACATATATAACAAGAATTTAATAATGGGATTTCAAGGCAGATTTAATACGTTCTGTACTGTAACTTCCTCTTTCTGCGCTAGCTTGAACAGCATCAATTACGGCATAAGCAAGTTATAAGCCGCCATCAAACATTTTTCACTTTAGCTAGTTCATCTTTTTTGAGCTGTTGCCATTCCAATTTAATTGGAATTGTCGGGACTCAATTTTATTTGGCGTAGATGCGAAGTGCGCGAAGAGAATCAGTTTTTTTACTAGCCGCCATGAAAAAATATCCTGCAAATATGCAACGCTTAAATTTTAGCAAGAATCGCTTGAGCAGCCGCTTCATCGGTAATCAGTCCGGTAATTAACTTGCCATGCAGAGCAGCCAGAATTGCTTCTGCCTTTTTCACTCCACCTGCCACACCAATGATCAGCCGACGAGCTGGTTGTTCAAGAGGTACGCTGGCAACTCGGCTGTTGGTTCCCTGTTGCAGTAACACTCCCTGATGATCATAAGCCCAACCCGCAATTTCTCCTACTGCGCTTAGTTCAATTAATTCAGCCACCTCATCGTCATTGATGAAGCCGTCTTGATGTAATGGGGCATTCCAAGCAATGTGACTGATGCCGACAAACGTTACCTTGGCTTGCTCTGCAAGAGTTTTGACGGCGATAAACGATCGCTGTGTCTGCAAAAGTTCCCGTTCTTCAATGCTAGTCGCCACAACCGGAGTCGGCACTGGGTAGGCTTGAGAACCGACGCGATCGGATAAATGCATGACCACTTCGTGGCGACCTGCACGCCCAAAGTGAGACATATTCCCAATAATTGAAACAATTTTATGCTGGGGTTGGTTCATTGAGGGGATTTGCTCCACCATTGCTCGCAATGTGCGACCTGAAGACAACGCCAGTATAGTCGGGGTTTTCGCCATCAGGTAACCCTCTAGATGGGTGGCAGCACACATGCCAAGCCCGTATAATGTATCACCGCTGCCTGCGTCAGTTGGTACGACTTCACAAAGCGACAGACCAAACTTATCACGTAACGACTCAGCCAGAGCAATGCATTCACTCAGAGGATGATCGAGGCGAAATTTGATCAATTTTTCACTGACTGCCAGTGCCACCAAGCGTTGTGCAGCTTGCCGGGATACATTAAGTTTTGCTGCAATCTCCTCTTGTGTATTGCCAGCAATGTAATACAGCCAAGCAGCATGAGCAGCTAGATCGAGCTTGCGCGCCCTAGGGGGCAAGCCAGCCTTGCTGGCATCGCGCCGATCTAAGAAAGGTTCTCCCATATCCCACCTTTAAAAACTATGTCCCTATCAAAGGAATGATTGCATTATTTTGAGTATATGCCCAAGGAAATAAATTTTGCTCAATATCTGGAAATTTCTATTCACCACCAGTAACCTCCAAGTTAAACCCAGTAATGTAGCTTGCCTCATCACTCATGAGAAATGCTACCCCATTCGCCACCTCTGCCAAACTCCCCAAACGCCTCATCGGTACTGAATTAATCATCTGTTGCTCAACCACCTTGGGGTCGGTATCAAAGTACTGGGAACCAACTGCGGCTTGCAATTCTGTTTGCCGCGTCCACATAAAACCGGGGCCGATGAGCGCAGGCGAAAGCGCATTTACCCGGATGCCGTAAGGAGCCAAGTCTTTCGCTGCTGTTTGAGTCATTCCAATCACCGCAAATTTTGAAGCACCATAAGCTAACATATTTGGCGGCCCAACTACACCTGCATAGCTCGCCATGTTCACGATCGCACCTCCACCGCCAGAACGCAAATACTGTGCAGCTGTCTTGAGAACGTGGAAAACGCCGACAACGTTAATATTAATCACCTTTTCAAAATCATCTTCAGGATATTCTTCTGTTTTGGCAAATGCTCCTTGATAACCAGCGTTATTAAATATATAGTCAATCCGCCCAAGCTGTTTCACTGCGTCAGTAAAAGCTTTGGCAACATCATCAGCAGATGTAACATCACAGCGAAACGAACCGACGGGAACGTTGTAACTTTTTAATTCCTCAGCCACATCTGCCATTTTCGGTTCATTCAAATCTAGTAAGGCTACACCTGCGCCATTAGCAGCAAAACGTTGTGCAGTTGCCTTACCAATATCGCCTGCACCGCCTGTAATTAGGATGGTTTTACCTGCAAACTCATAGGTTGCTTTCGCTGCCATAGTTTCAACCTCTTATTGAAGAATTGTTGCAAATGCCCGTCATTGAAGTGGGGTTGGTATGATTCTATTATTGAGCTTTTACTCAAATTTAGAGCATAAAATCAAAAATTTTCTCCGTTCGATATTTTACATCAAAGGAGTAATGCGATGCGTATCCCCCGCTTCGCTAAAGTACTGGTGGCATTTCTCGCAGGAGTGATGCTGGCGCAATTGCTACACGCTTGTGCACCGCGATCTCAAGCCGCAGGGAAAACTACACTGACGATCGCTACAGTCAACAACGGCGACATGGTAGTTATGCAGGGGCTTTCCCGGAAGTTCGAGGAAGCTAACCGTGATATTCAACTGCGGTGGGTGGTGCTAGAAGAAAATGTCTTGCGCCAACGCACAACCACAGATGTTGCTAGCCAAGGCGGTCAATTTGATGTGCTAACAATCGGTTCTTATGAAACGCCAATCTGGGCTAGGCGGGATTGGTTGAGACCCTTGGATCTAGGCGCAAACTACGACGTAGATGATTTGCTCAACCCCATCCGCGAAGGACTTTCCCACAACGGCAAACTTTATGCCGTGCCATTCTATGGGGAAAGTTCCATGCTGTACTACCGAAAAGACTTGTTTGATAAAGCCGGGATTACGGTTCCCGAACAGCCAACGTATCCTCAGATGAGAGAATGGGCAAGCAAAATCCATAATCCAGCCAATGGAGTTTACGGAGTTTGCTTGCGGGGAAAACCCGGTTGGGGTGAAAACATGGCATTTGTTTCCACATTAGTCAACACCTATGGCGGACGCTGGTTTGACATGAAGTGGCAACCAACGATTAATACTCCAGCTTGGAAAGATGCGATCGCCTTTTATGTTGATTTGCTCCAAAAGTATGGGCCGCCGGGAGCAAGTTCCAATGGTTTCAATGAGAATCTAGCGTTATTCTCAACTGGCAAATGCGGGATGTGGGTAGATGCAACCGTTGCAGCAGGATTATTATCCAATCCCAAAGAATCCCAAGTACATGATCAAGTTGGCTTTGCCCGTGCGCCAATTGAACAATATCCTAACGGCTCAAACTGGCTTTGGGCTTGGGCGTTAGCAGTTCCAAAAACATCAAAATCACCGGAAGCTGCACAAAGGTTTGTTGCTTGGGCAACATCAAAAGAATATATCCAACTAGTTGCTAAGGAAAATAGCTGGGTTGCTGTACCACCAGGAACTCGGACTTCCACATATCAAAATCCCAACTATCGCAAAGCTGCACCCTTTGCGGAAATCGTGCTGAGAGCAATTCAATCTGCCGATGTTACCCGCCCATCTGCAGAACCAACTCCGTATAAGGGAGTTCAATATGTGGATATTCCCGAATTTCAGGCGATCGGGTCTTCGGTTGGGCAAACTTTAGCAGCGGCATTAACTAATCGTACTTCGGTAGACCAAGCGTTGCAGCAATCGCAGAGATCTACTGAACGCTTCATGAAACATACAGGTTACATCGAGTAAAATTTTGACTTTTCTGTCTATGTCTCTGTGGTGAAAAAGCATAGTAGGGTGGGCATTGCCCACCTTTAGGAAGAAACGAACCACGAAGGGCACAAAGGGCACGAAGGTAAGAGAGTTTTAGAGAGATTTTGCGTAAGTGCTGTCATTTTGAATTTTGAATTTTGAATTGATATTATGTCTTCTTCATTAGCGGTAAAACCTCAACAGGAAACGCCACCACCCGCGAGGCAAAGAACTAAGCGGCAAGCTTCAACCTTGCCTTTGGTTGCGCCTTCGGTCGTTGTCCTGCTGCTGTGGATGATTGTGCCTCTGGTGATGACTCTATGGTTTTCCTTTCAGCGGTATAACCTGCTGAATCCAGATGCACGCAAATTTATCGGGATTGAAAATTTCACCTTCATCCTGACTGACTCAGCTTTATGGACATCGATCACCATCACAATTATTCTGGTTGTCTCGGTTCTGGTAATCACAATCGGTCTGGGCACACTCTTAGCAGTGCTATTTGACCAGGACTTTTATGGTCGCGGGGTGGCACGGGTGCTGGCAATCTCGCCGTTTTTCGTGATGCCCACGGTTAGCGCCCTGATCTGGAAAAATATGCTGATGCATCCAGTAAATGGGCTGTTCGCGCAAATTACCAGGGGTCTGGGTTTGGGGGCAATTGATTGGTTTGCCAGCGTTCCTCTGCTGGCGATCATTATCATTGTTTCTTGGGAATGGTTGCCCTTTGCTTTGCTGATTTTGCTAACTGCAATTCAATCACTCGATCGCGATCAGTTAGAAGCAGCGCGAATGGATGGTGCAAATGCGATCGCTCTATTTCGTTTCGTCATGCTACCGCATCTGAGCCGCGCCATTTCTGTGGTCGCCATGATCGAGACAATTTTCTTCCTCACCATCTTTGCCGAAATCTTTGTTACCACAGGCGGCGGGCCGGGACTTGCAACCACCAACCTAGCTTATTACATCTTCCTCAAAGCCTTGCTGGAATTCGATGTCGGTGGTGCATCAGCCGGTGGATTAATTGCCGTCATCCTTGCCAATATTGTGGCAATCTTCTTGATGCGTAGTGTTGCTCGTAATTTGGATACCTAACACCAAGCTTCCAAATCAAGCTACCAACGCAACCTAATTACGAATTATGAATTAGCATTATGGCACGTAAAACCTCAAAGCGCTGGCTATGGACATTACTGGGTTGGCTTGCTGCTGTCCTCTTATTTTTCCCCATCTTCTGGATGTTTCTCACCAGTTTTAAAACCGAAGTCGCGGCAGTTTCCACTCCCCCGCAGTTATTTTTCCGCCCAACATTAGAAAATTATGTTGCCATCCAAGACCGGGCAAATTATTTCAATTATGCATTTAACAGCGTAGCAGTTTCCCTCGGCTCAACTATACTTGCACTACTGCTTGCCGTACCTGCCGCTTATGCGATGGCGTTCTTCCCCACGAAACGCACTAAGGGAACTCTGCTGTGGATGCTATCTACGAAAATGCTGCCCCCTGTTGGCGTACTAGTCCCCATCTACATTTTGTGTCGCAACTTTGGATTACTAGATACCCGCATCGGTTTAATCATCATTTATACCTTAATTAATTTGCCGATTGTCGTCTGGATGATTTACAGCTTCTTCAAAGAAGTTCCTAAAGATATTCTCGAAGCCGATCGCATGGATGGAGCAACCACACAGCAAGAACTCCTGCACGTCTTGCTACCACTAGCACTGCCTGGAATTGCCTCCACTGCCTTACTCTCAATTATCTTGTCCTGGAACGAAGCATTTTGGAGCCTGAACTTAACAACAGCAGACGCCGCCCCACTTACAGCATTTATTGCTTCATTCTCCAGCCCCCAAGGATTATTTTGGGCAAAACTTTCAGCAGCATCAACACTAGCGATCGCACCCATCCTCATCTTCGGTTGGCTAAGTCAAAGACAACTAGTCCGAGGCCTTACCTTCGGTGCAGTGAAGTAGAAGGCAGATGGCAGAAGGTATTAGAAAAAACTCTTGCACTCTTGTTTGCGCCTTTGCGCCTTTGCGTGAGAATTTCTTTTCTTCAACCCCCTTAATAGAAAAATTTTATGTCAACAGTTGCTTTAAGACATATCCATAAAACCTACGCCGACACAGAAATCATCAAAGGCATAGACCTCGACATAAACGATCGCGAGTTTGTTGTCTTCGTCGGCCCATCCGGCTGCGGAAAATCTACTTTACTCCGCATGATTGCTGGACTTGAGGAAATTTCCTCCGGCGATTTGTTCATTGATGGACAGAAAGTTAATGATATACCCCCCGATAAACGCGGTTTGGCAATGGTGTTTCAAACCTATGCCTTATATCCCCACATGACTGTGGCGGAGAATATGGCCTTTAGTCTCCGGCTTGCAGGTATGCCGAAAGCCCAACGCTTTGAAAGGGCGCGTGAAGTCGCCCGCATTCTGCAACTAGAACCACTCTTGAACCGCAAGCCCAAAGAACTATCGGGAGGACAACGCCAACGGGTGGCGATTGGTCGTGCTTTGGTGCGGAATCCCAAAGTATTTTTGTTTGATGAGCCACTATCTAACCTGGATGCTTCTTTGCGGGTGCAGATGCGGATTGAACTTGCCAGCTTACACGACAGCCTGCAAGCCACGATGATTTACGTCACCCACGACCAGGTTGAAGCAATGACCCTTGCCGACAAGATTGTGGTATTGCAAGGCGGCATCATCGAACAAATGGGTTCGCCCCTAGAACTGTACCACCATCCCCGCAATTTATTCGTTGCTGGATTTATTGGTTCACCGAAAATGAACTTTATCCCGGTCACGGTATCAACGGTTACTGATTCTGGGACAACAGTTAGACTTCCTGGTGACGCAACTGTAATGATTCCGGTGAAGCCCAAGACCCTCTCGGCTGGCGATCGCGCAACATTAGGAATTCGTCCCGAACATCTGCGGCTCGATCGCAATAACCCCAGCATCAATGGTGAAGTACTAGTTGTAGAAAGACTGGGCGGGGAAACCTATCTCTACATCAAAATTGCGGGTGGTGACACCATAGTCGTGCAAACAGATGGAGATGATCCCGTTCAATTGCACGATTTCGTTCCTATCTACATTAACGGCGAGCTTTGCCATTTGTTCGATCAAAGCGGTGAAGCTATTCCCAAAGCTCATCGTCATCACCTAACCATGAATCAATCCCATGAACAGCAATATCAGCACAGGTTCAGCAATCAAGCTGAATGAAGCATCTTTGTCTCGTTTAGGAAATAACGTCCGCATACCTCAGTACGATCGCCACCAAATTACTAACGGCATTGTCCATATCGGTGTGGGCGGGTTTCATCGGGCACACCAGGCATTATATCTCGATAACTACCTTCATCATCATCCCGGCAGTGATTGGGGAATCTGCGGGGTGGGGCTACTAGAATTCGACAAACGGATGCGGGATGCGCTGAAATCTCAAGATTGTTTATATACCTTAGTTGAAAGGTCACCAGAAAGTGAGAACGCCCGTGTGATTGGTGCTATTACAAAATATCTCTTTGCCCCAGATAACCGCCAAGCAGTAATTGACACCTTAGCAGATCCCCAATGCCGCATCGTCACCCTCACCATTACCGAAGGCGGCTACTACTATATTGAAGGTAGCGGTGAATTTGATGGCAATCATACAACAATTCAGTACGATTTACAGAATCCCGACCAGCCAATTGGAGTATATGGCTTTTTGACAGCAGCCCTCGATCGCCGCCGTCAACAGGGAATAGCACCGTTTACTGTGTTGTCTTGCGACAACCTGCAAGGTAACGGCAACATTGCCCGCAAAATGTTGACTGCATTTGCCCAAATGCAGAACCCGGAATTAGGACGTTGGATTGCTGAACAGGTAGCCTTCCCCAACTGTATGGTCGATCGCATTACTCCCGCCACAACTCCAGCAGATATCAAAATGGTGGCGGAACAATTTAACATCAATGATGCTTTTCCTGTTGTTGCCGAACCGTTTCTTCAGTGGGTAGTCGAAGACAATTTCTGTGCAGGTAGACCAGATTGGGAAGACGTGGGCGTGCAGATGACCAGCGATGTTCATCCCTACGAGATGATGAAAATTCGGTTACTCAACGCCAGTCATCTGTTAATTGGCTATCTCGGCACTTTAGCAGGCTACACCTACGTCCATGAAGTCATGGCTGACCCCTTAATTAGGCAAGCCGTTGAGCAATTAATGGCAGAAGTTACGCCCACACTCCAACCTGTACCGGGGATTAATTTAGATAATTACAAAAAAACCTTAATAGAACGCTTTGCCAATCCCAAGATACGCGATCAACTGCCGCGTCTTTGCCTCAATAGCTCCGCCAAAATGCCAAAATTTGTTTTAGGCTCAGTCCGTGACGCACTGCGGCAAAAAGGAGCAATTGAATACATGAGCTTAACAGTAGCAGCTTGGTTCCGTTACCTCAACGCCAACGATGACCAAGGTAACGCCATTCCCATTGATGATCCAATAGCAGGAACTCTCACGCAACTTGCTCGTACCAGTGGTTCCGATGCCAAACCAATGCTCAACCTCACGGAGATTTTTGGCGATTTATCCCAGTCACCGCCTTTTATTGATGCAGTTACCAACCATTTACGCCGATTGTATGAGTTTGGCGCGAAAGAAACACTAGCCCGATTCTCACTAGTACATTGAAACAATACCTTTTTATTCTTCCCTTCGTGTCCTTCGTGTCCTTTGCGGTTCGTTAAAAAATTTATTTATTCTGGCGATCACGTAGCGCGCCCTGTTGCCCAACCGCACAGAGTGCGGTTGCCTCAAAGCTCCGCTTTGAGGGAGCCTGTTCTTCTAGAACAGGCTTGGCAATATACGGGCGATCGCACAAAACTAACCTAATCAGACAATCGTAGGGGCACAACAATGTTGTGCCCTCATAACAATTGATTCTTCAAAGCGTGTATTCCATTCAAATCAAACCGTAATTCTCTACATTAGGGAATACAACACTAATATTTATGTTGTATATCTGGGCACTCTAAATTAGACAAACATACTTGAGAGTAATTTCCATGTCCAGAAGCCCCATTAGTGCAACCTTGGCCCAAAAAGAGAGAGAAGCCGTGTTGCAAGCGATTACCACCATTAAACAAAAGCTACCATTTTTAGTTGATTTGAGTGCAGATGAGCGTAAAGCTTTACCCAAGATGGGAGATAAAAGCCGCGCCTTTGTTAGCAAAGCATTAGAGGTAGCCACACAGAACCCAGAGTTTTTACCGCGATCGTTTGACCTGGATGAGATGCGGAAGGACGTAGAATTATTTGAAGCGTTGTATCCTTTGTTATTGTCGCTGACGCAATTGCAAGAATTGGTAGATGATACATCTCTGGCAGTTGGTAGTGAAGCATTTGCCTCTGCCTTACAAGTGTATAACTACGCCAAAGCCAGTGGACAGGGGGCAGGATTAGATGCAGTAGTCGAGGCAATGGGACAACGTTTCGTCCGTAAGTCTAAAAAAGTGAAGTCTAAAGAAGCAGCGTTGTAGAAAATAGCTCGGTGATTGCACCTTTGAAGTGCATCTTTGAGGCTCAGAACTCGAACATTTAAGTAAAAAGGTCAACGTTCCGAGTTCTGAAGTCAAACGTTCAAGCAAAAAGGCCGAAATTTCGAGTTCTGAAGTCAAACATCCGAGTAAAAAGGTCGAAACTCCGAGCTTTGAGGTCGAATGTCCGAGCAAAAAGGTTGAAACTCCAAGTTCTGAGATTACTTGCTGCTTAAAGGTGTCCAATTACCAGAGGGAACAAAGGCAGCCCAGTACATGGGATGCTGATAATTGGAGCTATTGAGCAATTCTAGCTGTGCAGAACGTAAAGCTTCATGTCTGCCTTGACCAGCCTTCAAGTTCTGATAATACTTCACCATCAAATCTTTAGTTGCTGCATCATCCACTTGCCACAAACTTAAAATCTGAGTTTGAGAACCGGCAATTACCAAAGCACGGCGCAAACCATAAACACCATCGCCAACTTTGACATCACCACTGCCAGTATCACAAGCAGACAGCACCACTAATTCAGTGGAACGCAAATCTAAACCAGCGACTTCCAGCGCTGTCAACACACCATCATCACTACCTGCTGGTACTTTTTTACGTTGATTAAACCCAGCCAAGGCTAAACCAGAGCGCAACAGAGGGTTTTCTATTTGTACAATGTTTTGTGGGGGCGGTGTTAGTTGTATTTCCCGTGAAGCATTTAGATTTTGTTCGATATCAGTAATAAAAAAACCGTGGGTAGCCAGATGTAAAATACTGGGATTTTGAAGTTGTTTGACAGCGGTTTCTGAGGCATCTTGACCTAAGAGAACCTTGGCATTAGGTAAGACTTTTTTTATTGCCGCGGCTTCATCTTTAGTCGCGTTTAAAGGGTCAAATGCCAACTGAGCCAAGTCACCAGAGCGTAAATTTTGCTCCCCTCGCACACCAGTTGTTTTCGCTACTGCAACAGCCTGCACTTGGTTGTCATAGTCAATATCTGCCAGCACTACAGGCGCAGAAGCTTTGTTAACACCAGACTGAAAACGCAACAAATCCCGCCCACTGGTGAGATAAGAAAAAGCATAATTCTGAATCAGGAATTGATTTTTTTCATCTCTTAGGGCTTCAAAAGGAATAACTGTTAATTGTCCATCTGGAGAAATTAAAATATGACGCGCATTTCCCAATAAAGGACGAATTTGCTCCATTACTTGTTGGTATAATTTGCGAGCATTTTCTTTAAATGGTCTTTTTGTTGCTAACTCAGCGCGAAAATTCACAGCTAATTGATCAATTACTGCGGCTTCTCCCAATTCAACCCACTTTGGTTCACCTTGTGAGCGCAATACCGCCGCTACATAACGCGCTTTACCCCACTTTTGGGCATATGTCTTAGCTTTGGCATTGTATGGTTTATACTGGACAATTTCTATCAAAGCAGCATCTTTGGGTATTTTGGCTTGAATCGCTGCTAATTCGACTGGTTGGGTTTGTGTACGGAATTCAGCACTTTTAGTACTAATCGCTGCTTCTAATTGTGCTTTTTTTGCTTCTAGTTGTTCTAACTGAGTTTTAGAGTTAGCAGTTTGTTTTTCTGATTCAGAAAATACTAGTGATGAGAGTTGCTGTTGAACTTGCAACCACTGAGCAAATAATTTTTTTGTTTCTGGGTTACTTTCAAGTTGGCTGCGTAGTATTTGAATGCTATCAGCTACCGCATCCAACACCAGCCCTTTGCGACGTAGCACGGTAGTTAGCGCTAAAGATGCGGCTGTTGGATTTTTGCCAGCTTTTTGCAGGGAAAGGGAAACAGAAATATCAGTTGTCCCTGAAAACGTTTTTACGTACCTTTGTTTTCTTTGTTCTGAGCCTACAGCAAAAATCAGATTCAGATTACGTTGTTCAACTTCTAGCCCACGGCGTAAAAAATCAGTAGCACGATTGCTATCATCCTGTGCTAGGTAAAATGTAGCTAGATTATTTAAACTGAGGGCAATATCTGGATGTTCTTTACTGAGTAACTTTTCATAAATAGCCAAAGAGCGTTGATACAGAGGTTCTGCTTGTTGAAATTTCCCCTGATCTTGATACAATCCGGCTAAATTATTTAAGCTACTGGCAACTAATGGATGTTCCTTGCCCAGTAACTTTTCTAAGATAACTAGAGCGCGCTGAAACAGAGGTTCTGCCTGTTGATATTTGCCCTCATCCCTGTATAGTAGTGCTAAATTATTTAAGCCAGTGGCGACAGATGGATGTTCATTGCCTAGTACTTTCTCTCTAATAGCCAAAGAGCGTTGGAACAGAGGTTCTGCCTGTTGATATTTCTCTTGGTCTTGATACAATCCAGCTAAATTATTCAGGCTTTGGGCGACAGATAGATGTTCATTGCCTAATACTTTTTCTCTAATAGCCAAAGAGCGTTGAAACAGCGGTTCTGCCTGTTGATAGTTTCCTTGTAATCGATATAGCGCGGCTAAATTATTTAAGCTAGTGGCGACAGATGGATGTTCCTTATCCAGTACTTTCTCTCTGAGAGCTAAAGCACGTTGAAACAGAGGTTCTGCCTGTTGATATTTTCCTTGTTCTTGATACAGTCCAGCTAAATTATTCAGGCTAGTGGAAACATCAGGATGTTCTTTGCCCAGTACCTTTTCTCTAATAGCTATGGAGCGCTTAAATAGAGGTTCAGCTTGTTGATACTTCCCCTGTGCTTGATATAATGCAGCTAAATTACTCAGGCTGAGGGCGATATCTGGATGTTCTTTACCCAGCGCTTTCTCATAGATAGATAATGCCCTTTGATATAGAGGTTCTGCCTGTTGATACTTTCCCTGTGCTTGGTAAAGTGCAGCCAAATTATTCAAGCTATTGGCCACAGATGGATGTTGCCTGCCTAGTAGTTTCTCATAAATAGCTAAAGAACGTAGATACAAAGGTTCAGCTTGTGGATATTTCCCCTGTGCATCGTACATTAGTGCCAAGCTATTGAGAATATTGGCAACATCTCTATGTTCGTTGCCCAGTACTTTCTCTAAAATAGCTAAAGAGCGTTGCAACAGGGGTTCAACCTGTGAATACTTTCCCTGTGCTCGGTAAAGCGTAGCCAAATTATTCAGGCTCGTAGCGATATTTCTATGTTCTTTACCCAGTATTTTCTCTAAGATAGCCAGAGAGCGTTGATAAAGCTGTTCAGCCTGTTGATAGTTTCCTTGTGCATCGTACAGTAGTGCCAAATTATTCAGACTTGTGGCGACATCTGGATGTAACTTACCTAATATTTTCTCTCTGAGAGCTAATGCGCGTTCTGCTAGGGGTATGGCAGTAGTATATTTGCCTTCTTGGTATAACTTTAACACCTGTTCATTGAGCTGATCAGCTTCTTTTAAAACTGCATGCTGCTCTGCTGAGTATGTAGTAGGTTGCTGTTGGGCTATACCTTTAACTGGAGTACTTAACAGTAGCCCTGTTGTCATTGCCACAACTATTGGCAAAGGTGCGAACAAGATACTTACTGCATTCATAGCACTGAGTAATTTTTTCACTGTCAACTTACAGATTTACGGGTTTGGCTATTGATTAAATCATGCCGTTATCGGTCTTTTTTGCAAAGATTTTGTGATAATAAGTAGAAAACTAGGTGTCTCCATTACCATCATTCAGCCTTTGAACTGAAAATTTCGAGTTCAAAATCTGAAACTTATCTTGTAAAACTTAAATCTTTGAGTACAAATATCAAATAAGCAAGCAAATAACTGAGAACTTGAGTTACAAGATATATAGCTTACTGGCATAAGGGTTAGGTAATGAGTGAAACTCAAACCCAGTTACCAACGGATACATGGATTTACGCTTCATGGGATGAGTATGAGCAAGCGATCGCCAACTTGCTCAACGAGAAGGGAAAAAGCTACTACTACAAAGGACACATGAGGCTGGAGATGCCACCAGTTAGTTTTGATCATGGTCAAAACCATGTTGTAATTATCTTTGCGGTGACTCTATTTGCAACACTCCAAGGAATTCCAGCTACAGGTTTAGACACAACTACCTTTCGTAAAACTGGAATTCAGGACTGTCAGCCTGATGTAGCTTATTACCTCAGAGAACGTGCCCAATCTATCCCTACTGGTACAGGAATTGTCAACTGCGATCGCTATCCTGCACCAGATTTAGTGATTGAGATTGCGAAAACTTCTTTACTTGATGACTTGGGTACAAAGCGAAGTCTCTACGAAGAGTTAGACGTTGCTGAATATTGGGTAGTAGATGTGCAAAATGCCCAAATCATTGCATATACTATTGCAGACCAGGGTAGTAAACGTATTCAAGTATCGCAGGTTTTGCCAGGATTGGCGATCGCCTTATTAGAAGAAGCTTTACGCCGTAGTCGAGAAATGAATCAATCTCAAGTTGGAGCTTGGTTACTGAGTCAGTTTCAGCAACAGGAGGATTGAGCATCGTCTCAAAACTATTTGCTGCTTAAAGGTGTCCAATTACCAGAGGGAACAAAGGCAGCCCAGTACATGGGATGCTGATAATTGGAGCTATTGAGCAATTCTAGCTGTGCAGAACGTAAAGCTTCATGTCTGCCTTGACCAGCCTTCAAGTTCTGATAATACTTCACCATCAAATCTTTAGTTGCTGCATCATCCACTTGCCACAAACTTAAAATCTGAGTTTGAGAACCGGCAATTACCAAAGCACGGCGCAAACCATAAACACCATCGCCAACTTTGACATCACCACTGCCAGTATCACAAGCAGAAAGCACCGCTAATTGATTACCACGCAAATCTAAACCAGCTACTTCTAGCGCCGTCAGCACACCATCATCGCTACCTGCTGGTGCTTCTTTACGTTGGTTAAACCCAGCCAAGGCTAAACCAGAACGTAACAGAGGGTTTTCAATTTGTAAAATATTGGTTGGGCGTGGTGTTAATTCCAATTCTCGTGAAGCATTCAGATTTTGTTCAATATCAGTAATAAAAAAACCGTGGGTAGCCAGATGTAAAATACTGGGACTTTGAAGTTCTTTGATAGCGGTTTCTGTGGCATCTTGACCTAAGAGAACCTTGGCATCAGGCAAGACTTTTTTGATGGCTGCGGCTTCATCTTTAGTCGCGCTTAAAGGGTCAAATACCAGGTTTGCTAAGTCAGTTGAGCGTAAATTCTGCTCACCTCGCACAGCAGTTGCTTTCGCTGCGGCTACAGTTTGTACTTGGTTGTCATAGTCAATATCTGCTAGCACCACGGGAGCAGAAGTTTTGTTTATATTTGGCTGAAACCGTAACAAATCCCGCCCACTGGTGAGATAAGAAAAAGTGTAACGCTGAATCAAAAATTTATCTTGCTCATCCTTTAATGCTTCAAAAGGAATGACTGTTAATTGCCCATCTGGAGAAATTAAAATATGACGCGCATTACCCAACAAAGGACGAATTGGTTCCATTATCTGTTGGTCAAAAGTGCGGGCAAGTTTTTTAAATGGTCTTCCTGTTGCTAACTCTGCTCGTAAATTCACAGCCAATTGATCAATTGCTGCGGCTTCTCCTAAATCAAGCCACTTTGGTTCACCTTCTGAATGTAATACCGCCGCTGCATAACGCGGTTTACCCCACTTTTGGGCATCTGTTTTGGCTTTAGCATTAAATGGTTGATACTGGACAATTTCTACTAAAGCTGCATCTTGAGGTATTTTGGCTTGAATTGTCGTTAATTCTAGTGGTTGAGTTTGTGTGCGAAATTCAGCACTTTTAAGACTAATCGCTGCTTCCAATTCTGTTTTTTTTGTTTCGAGTTGTTCTAACTGAGTTTTAGAGTTAGCAGTTTGTTTTTCTGGTTGAGAGAATACTAATGCTGATAGTTGCTGTTGTACTTGCAACCATTGAGCAAATAACTTTTGAGTTTCGGGGTTTTTATCAACTTGAGTGCGTAGTATTTGGATACTGTCAGCCATCGCATCTAACACCAGTCCTTTACGACGAAGGACAGTAGTTAATGCTAAGGAAGCTGCTGCTTTTTGATTGCGAGCTTCTTGCAGGGATAGGGAAATAGCTGAATCAGTTCTCCCTGTAAAAGTTCTCACGTAGCTTTGTTTTCTTTGTTCTGAACCGACAGCAAAAATCAGATTCAGATTGCGTTCTTCAACTTCTAGCCCACGATGTGAAAATTCAATCGCACGAGTAATATCACCCTGAGCCTGGTACAGTAGCGCCAAATTACTTAGATTCATGGCGACATTGGGATGTTCCTTACCCAATAATTTCTCAAAGATATTTAGTGCGCGTAGATACAGAGGTTCAGCTTGTTGATATTTTCCCTGTAACTGGTACAGGTATGCTAAATTATTCAGGTTAATGGCGACGTTAGGATGTTCCTTACCGACTAATTTCTCAAAGATATTTAGTGCGCGTAGATATAGAGGTTCAGCCTGTTGATATTTTCCCTGTGCCTGGTACAGTAGCGCCAAATTATTCAGGCTACGGGCAACATCAGGATGTTCGTTACCCAGTGCCTTCTCATAGATAACCAAAGAGCGTTGCAACAGAGGTTCAGCCTGTTGATATTTTCCCTGTACCTGGTACAGGTGTGCCAAATTATTCAGGCTCATGCATGGTCTAAATTTTTTATCTGTTGATTAAGTTGTTCAGCTTCCTTTAGTCCTGCTTGTTGCTCACCTGAAGAAGGATTGGTTTGTTGTTGCGCTATACTTGCAGTTGGAATACTAAGTAGTATCCCTGTTGTCATTGCAACCACTATTGACCAAGGTGCAAAGAAGATACCCGCTTTGTAAATAGCACTGGATACTGTTTTCACTGTAGATTTACAGGTTTGTGGGTTGGGCTAATGAATAAATCATGCCGTTATCGGTCTTTTTCGCAAAAAAATTGTGATAAAAAGTAGAAAACTAGGTGTTCGCATCACCATCATTCAGCCTTTGAACTCGAAAGTTGCACGTCAGAACACGAAGTATCGTCCTCAAAACACCAATATTCAAGTAAAAAACAGGAAAATTCCTGTTCTGAACACGAAGTTTCACCTTCAGAACACCAACATCCGAGCAAAAAGCTCGAAACTTCTCCTTCTGAACTCGAAGTTTCACCTTCAGAACACCAACGTTGCACCTGTGAACTCAAAAGTTCGACTTCAAAACCTCAAACTTCCCCTTCAGAACTCGAATATCGAACTTCGGATGTCAAAGTGCCGAGCAAAAAGCTGAAAATTTGGGTTACAAGAGATATAACTTACTGGCAAAAGGGTTAAACAATTAGTGAAACTCAAACCCAGCTACCAACAGATACGAAATGAATCAATCTGAAGTTGGCGCTTGGTTACTGAACTAGTTTCAGCAAAGGCAGATTTCAGTATTGTTAAATCTTGCCTGCTTAATTAATTATGGGTGCGCTACGCGCTACGCGATCGCCTGCTGAAAAATAACGGATAATTTTAACAAAAACAACCCCCCTTAATCAGGAGGGTTGAGTAAATATTTGTGGGAGCAACTAGCTAACCAAAGTAAATATATTGGTTCGCAACCCTATAAAATTTCTTACTTAGCAGTACTTTCAGCAGGCGCGCCAATCAACTTGGCAGCATTTTCTTCACTTTCGAGAATACCGAATTCAATCAGCAACTCTTCTAATTCTTCCATCTCAATAGGTGTAGGAATTGTGAGATTTTTGTTGTTGACGATCTTATTAGCCAATGTGCGGTACTCGTTACCTTGATCGCTATCAGGTGCGTACTCGTTCACTGTCATCCGGCGCAACTCAGCGTGTTGAACTATGTTGTCACGGGGTACATAGTGAATCATGTGGGTGTTCAAGCGTTTTGCCAGAGTTTCGATTAATTCGATTTCTCTGTCAACGTTCCGGCTGTTACAAATCAAACCAGCCAAGCGCACGCCACCAGTGTGAGCATACTTAAGAATACCGCGAGCGATGTTGTTTGCAGCGTACATCGCCATCATTTCACCAGAGGTAACGATGTAGATTTCTTGCGCTTTGTTTTCACGAATAGGCATAGCAAACCCACCGCACACAACGTCACCTAGTACGTCGTAAGATACAAAGTCAACATCTTGGTAAGCACCGTTTTCTTCCAAGAAGTTAATGGCGGTGATAATACCACGACCAGCGCAACCTACACCTGGTTCTGGGCCACCAGATTCCACGCAACGCACACCCCGGAAACCGGTCAGCATCACTTCGTGGAGTTCTAAATCTTCTACAGCACCGCGTTCAGCAGCTAAATGCAGAACGGTTGTTTGAGCTTTACTGTGCAGCATCAAACGGGTGGAGTCTGCTTTGGGGTCGCAACCTACAATCAAAATCCGTTGACCCATTTCTGCCATAGCAGCTAGGGTGTTTTGAGAAGTAGTAGATTTACCAATACCGCCTTTACCGTAGAAAGCTATCTGTCTGATTTTTTGGTCAATAGCCATGATTTGTGTTTTCCTGCAATTAGTTGGTTGATGGGTCTGAAGGTTTACCTGAGGCGTTCAAGCTTGGTCGTTGTTAGCATTAACATTTGCCGACGAACACACCAGGGCCAAAACATTTAAACTCCAGAAAATATTCAAGTGTTGCTAAGTTTGCGTTGATCATTTAGTCATTAGTCCTGTATTTGAAGAATGGCTAATGACTATTAACCAATGACCAAATTACCTTGAATATAAGGTTCTAGAGTAAACAGCGATAAGAATTTGCGTAGATGCAAAGCACCTTGTTGTCAGACATCGCACAAGGAATATGATTGGAAGTGCTACCAGACGCAAAGCCAGATAATTTTTCTACTTATGGGTGCTAGTTTTTCATCTAGGAAAAATTGATATTTCCTGATGATGAAGCTTTAAAAACCTTGACTAAAGCATTGCAAGTTTGTTGCAGCAAGATTCCATGCGGCTGCTCAGACCTTAAGAGTGGTTACAGCGGCAATTCAAATTTATACAGGGATTTCCCCTGAACCCAACCAACCAGAATTGCAATCCACTCTCCATGGTCGCTACAACTTACTCGATGTTGCTTGTGTTATAGCTACTAAAGACTTCTAATTGTAATTAAACCAGCTAATATCCCAAATTACTATGCGATCGCTATGCTGGTGCTTCCAAATATTCCTCAAAAATCACTAATTCGGAGCGTAGTTAATGCACACGAATAAGTTTGCAATATTCTGATTTCTAAATATTTACCAGGCTCTACTAAGAGTCTTTCTTCCCAGGCTCCTAGATTAATTGTATCTGCCAGGTAATACTAGCTAGGTTAGCCAAGTTTTACTGTCTCTAACCTTGACAATTGATGATTTACTTCAAGTTTTGACTAAGGTTACTATCCTGCTTGTTTAGCTCTGTCTTTCCGCTACAAAAAATTGTAACGATATTGAAGTGGACTTACCAGAGCAAAAGGACTTTGTTGAGTTTACCTCAATCTTACCTTGAAGTCTTTTGCATTTCTACGTTTTTGATTCCTATAAAAACAATAACACATATCTGACTCCTTTATTTATCAAATTCCAAATTATTTTTTTTTGAATCACATCTTTTCTTAACTTTTTTGAATAGTTATAAATGCTGTACTGATAATTAGCAATTTCTTTAACTATTGATTATATAGCAATCCGATTTGATTTCTGAATCACTCGTAGAGGTAAGAAACTGGGGATTGGGGACTGGGGACTGGGAAGAAGGAATAAAGGTGTACTGAATTTTGTTCAAAAATCAAATATGAGTCCTATAATCTAATATTTAAATGTTCAATGGCTCTTATATTACTATCATCCAACTTACAAGCCACAAGTTTCCCCATCAGAAATCGCAATTAAATCTCCCAGGCTGAAAATCTAACTTTAAATATGTAATATTTGAGCAGAAAGTAAAAAAATAACTCCAAATTTTTGTGCTAACAATAATTATGCGATCGCCAGCGACAAGATCACAAACTTTCATAAGTTAATTCTGGGTTTGCCCAATGAGTTTCTTCCAGAAATTCCTTAAATGTAGTCAAAAGTCCCGGAAATTCTGCTCGCAAACGCTCAACATCAGCTTGATAACCTTTGTTGCGATACCACTGAATCAAAGTAAACAGTTCTTTTTGCCAAAGCAGTAAGAAAATCCAAGCGGGTGTTTCTTTGTGGACAACTTTCATTCCCTGCGCCTCGGAAAAGACCTCTGCCATTTGTTTGGGAGTCAGTACATCCCCAGCTAACTCAATTTCTTTACCGATGTACTGGGAAGGATGTTTAATCACATAAGCTGCCACACGTCCCATGTCTTTGGTTGCAATCAAATGTAGAGGTCTATCAGGCTGAATGGAAAAGGGAAAACTACCTTTGAGGATAGACGGTCGCGTGTACTTTTTCCAAAACTCCTCCATAAACAAGCAAGCCCGTAACATAGTTGTTGGTAAGCCTGCTGCTTTCAGAATTTGCTCGACTTTGTACTTTTGCTCAATGTGAGAAATGCCAGAATTTCTATCCGCGCCGCCTGCGGAATTGTAGACAAAGTGAGTAATTTGGGCTTGCTTTGCAGCTTGTGCAACTTGCTTGGCTCTTTCCACCTCTAGGGGATCGGGCTTACTAGAATCGGCGGAAGTAGCATGGCAGTAAACAGCCGAAACTCCTGTAAAAGCTGCTGTGAGGGAGTTTACATCATCAAGATTGGCTTCAACCAGCTCGACTCCAGCATCATTTAACTTTGACAGGGAAGGACGATTCAGGTCAATCTTCCTTGTAATGGCACGCAGGTTGGTGACTCCCTGTTCGAGAAATCCTTTGACGGCATTTCCACCAGTACCGCCAGTAACGCCAATCAGCAGAACTTTGTTCATTTTTTACCTTCCACTGGAGCCAAGAGTATTAAAATTAACAATAAATTATTAAAGCTTTGTTCCCTTATAGCTATAAAGCCAATCTTCAAACTCTGACTGACTCATCTGTGCTTGTTCTGCAACACCGCGCAGAAATGTATCGCTGTCAGCGTCATAAGAACGAGCGCCCTGGAATGCACTGCGAGCTTGAATGACTTGGGTGCGGTGTATGCGACTATTTTCATAGCTAGCAAGGGCTGTTTCAATACTGGGTGCATAACAAAGGCACTCTTGCAAATCTGATGCATCTTCAAAAGCCATATTTGCTCCCTGTCCTAACACTGGCACTACTGGATGTGCTGCATCACCCAAAAGCGTTACCCTACCTTGGCTCCAACTCTGCAATGGCGGTCTGTCGTATATTGGTCTTTCCACAATGTCCTTGGCATTTGTTGCTTCTACGAGCGCCTGTACGGGTTCTGCCCATTCAGCAAATACCTCTAAAACGCGAGATTTTACTTCTGCGGCATTTTGGAGGCAATTATCATCCGCCCATAATGCTCCAGCAACCCAATATATGTATCCACTACCCACATCAATCAGGTTGAAGTTTTTGCCATCAGTTCCAAGCGTAAAAGTTGATTCATCAGAATGTAGAAGTTCGTGGCGATATTGAACTACACCACGCCAAGACAAGCGCCCAGAATAGTGAGGAGAACCGTCTCCAATAAGTGTCTGCCTGACTGCGGAGTTTATCCCATCAGCTCCTATCAGTAAGTCTGCCTGAACTTTTTTGCCATCTTCAAAGTAAACCTCTACAGCTTGGTCATTTTGTTGAAAGCCTATGCACCGAGAATTGAGGTGGATGGCATCCGTTGGCAGTGCAGCAGCGAGTATTTCCTGCAAGCGCGACCACCGAATGTTTAGCATCGGTTGCCCGTATTTCTCCATCAGAAGAATTGGGCTTTGTGTTATTACTTCTCCGGTGCTTTTCTTCAAGTTCAACATGCGGGTTTGGCTGCCTGCGCGTTTCAGCGACTCGACTATACCTGCATCAATGGCATGGAGACTATTCAAGCCGTTGGGAAAAAGGGTAAGACCAGCACCCACTGGTCGCAATTCCCGTGCTTTTTCATAGATTTGCGCGTCAATGCCTTGTTTTCGTAGCGCTAACGCAGCTGTCAAACCTCCAAGACCAGCACCAATGATGGCAACTTTCCACGGCGATGCTACTGGAAATTCGCTTGGGTTATTTTCCGACATGGATAAGACTCAAGAGTAATATTTTCGTCGTGTTTGGGAGCTATAAAAAAAATTTCAAGAGAATTTTGATTTCTTCAACAAGCCTACAACTTCATTTTAATGTTAGCGAGCTGTGTCAACTTCACTTTAATTTTTTTAATAGCCATCATAGTTGTAGGTAACTATCAACAATATGCTATGCGATCGCCACCCCACAGCGATCGTATCCTTAAAAGTGGCAGTTAAAATTTCCACAAAGTAAATACATGGCAGTCTACCCCGATAATATCGAGTCATTCCGAGCTTTGGCGCTGCAAGTTACGTGTCATGCAGTCAATCAGGCAGGCGATCGCCAAGAGGCTCGTTCTCTGATGCACAATAGTATCAATCGCTTGGCACAACAAATTGCTGCCAGTATCGCTTTTATTGGTTTGGACTGCCGTTTAATTGTGCTGCCAGAATATTTCCTTACAGGTTTCCCTCGCGGAGAATCGCTGGCGATGTGGGCAGAAAAAGCTTGTCTGGAAATAGATGGGGCTGAGTATGAAGCTTTAGGTAATATTGCCCAAAAACATCGGATTTTTTTAGCTGGCAATGCTTACGAACTCGATCCTAATTTTCCGGGTTTGTACTTTCAAACCTGCTTTGTCATCGATCCATCGGGAGAAGTTGTCTTGCGGTATCGACGGTTAAATTCAATGTTTGCTCCGACACCGCACGATGTTTGGGATAAGTACCTTGACTGCTACGGATTGGATGGAGTTTTTCCGGTTGCGAAAACTGCGATCGGTAATTTGGCAGCATTGGCATCCGAAGAAATCTTATATCCTGAAGTGGCAAGGTGTTTGGCAATGCGCGGAGCAGAAATTTTTCTGCACTCGACATCAGAAATTTATGGCAATTTCACACCCAAAGACGCAGCCAAAATCTCTCGTGCCGTGGAAAATACAGCATATGTAGTTTCCGCTAATACAGCAGGCATCGCTAATATCCCTATTCCTGAAGCTTCGGCTGATGGCGGTTCTAAAATCATTGACTATCGCGGAATAGTATTAGCACAGACAGCTACAGGCGAAAGTATGTCAGCTTTTGCAGAGATTGACTTAGCTGCCTTACGCCGTGATCGCCGCAGACCAGGGTTAAATAATTTACTTTCACGCCAGCGATTTGAGCTATATGCAGACAGTTATCGTCAGTCGCATTTTTACCCAGCAAATACTATGCTGGAAACAGAAGTAGATCGCAAACACTTTATCCAAACCCAGCAAGCGACCATTGAACGCCTAGCCAAGCTGGGAGTAATTTGACAGACAGATTTTTTAATTGGGGAATGGGGATTAAAAAATTCAGAATTTAAAATCAAAAACCTCGCTTCGGCAAGTATCCTAACTACTGACTGAATAAAAATTAAAGTTGCAATCTGCTGTAACTAATAACTAACGACTAATGACAAATAAATAATGAGTAAATCTATAGAAGTCCGCAATCCCCGGACTGGAAAATTTGATTATGTGATTATACCGCCGCCTCCGAAACTGCTGGCGCAGCTATGTAATCGTCTGCGGAGGGCGCAAGTTCGTTGGCAAGAGTTGGGTGTAGAAGGAAGAATTGAAGCATTACAGGAATGGAAGGAAGCTTTATTGTCCAGGCGCGATCGGTTGACTGAGGCTTTGGTCAACGATACAGGTAGATTGTCAATCTCAATCATGGAAATTGACTCCTTCCTCGCTAGCATAGATCGCTGGTGTCGGTTAGGGCCAGAATTACTGCAAGAAACCGCAAAAAACACAGCCATCCCGTTTATCGCCTTGCAGCAAACATCTGTGCCTTACCCGTTAGTCGGGGTAATTAGCCCGTGGAATTTTCCACTTTTACTGTCTACAATTGATGCAATTCCGGCATTGATAGCAGGTTGCGCTGTTGTTGTCAAACCCAGTGAAATTGCTCCTCGATTTGTAGCACCACTCATAACAGCACTGAATGCCGTTCCCAAGTTGCGCGACGTATTCACTTTTATTGAAGGCGCAGGTGAAACAGGAGCCGCTTTAATTGAAAATGTAGATTTAGTCTGTTTTACAGGCAGTGTAGCAACAGGGCGAAAAGTTGCTGAGGTCGCAGCGAAAAGATTTATTCCAGCTTTTTTAGAATTAGGAGGTAAAGACCCGGCGATCGTCTTAGAATCAGCTGATTTAAACTTAGCCACCTCAGCAATTTTGTGGGGTTCAGTTGTTAACACTGGGCAATCATGCCTCTCAATTGAGCGAATTTACGTTGCAGAATCGATATTTGATAAATTTGTTACACAACTGACAGCCAAAGCCCAACAACTAAAATTAGCTCACCCTACAGTTGAAGATGGCGGAATTGGCCCGATCATTGCCCAAAGACAGGCAGCAATTATTAGCGATCATCTCTTAGATGCAGTCCAAAAAAAAGCAGTAGTTCACTGCGGCGGTCAAGTTGAAGAATTAGGCGGGGGTTGGTGGTGTCGTCCCACCGTTCTCACCCAGGTTGACCATTCAATGAAAGTGATGACTGAAGAGACTTTTGGCCCAATTATGCCAGTAATGCCATTTTCTCAAGTTGAAGAAGCGATTCACTTAGCCAATGACACTATTTATGGACTGAGTGCGGCTGTGTTTGCAGGTTCAGAACAATTAGCCTTAGAAGTTGCCCAGCAAATCGATGCAGGTGGCATTAGTATCAATGATGCTGCGCTCACTGCTATCATGCACGAAGGCGAAAAAAACGCCTTCAAGTTCTCCGGCTTGGGCGGTTCGCGCATGGGGCCAGCAGCTATCAAACGGTTCACGCGCAAAAAAGCTTTCTTAATTAAAACCAACTCTGCAAGCGACCCTTGGTGGTTTGATAATGGGTAATAGTTTATTAGCCAGTTATCAGATTAAAAGGAGTTTTGTTATGCCTAATATTAGAGAAGGAATGCCCGTGCTAGCCCGTCATGAAGGAGACTGGGTAGGTACGTATACACTTGTCGATACAACTGGAAAAATTCTTGATAGGCATGAATCTCATTTAACCTGCCAATTTCCAGAAAATAGCCCCTATGCCTACTATCAAATTAATCGTTACAAATGGTCTGATGAGAAACAAGAGGAGCATAGATTTCCTGGAACCTATCAAGATAAAACTCTTTTATTTGACACCGATCGCATTCAAGGAAAAGCTTGGGAAGTTGACGATTCCACAGTAATTTTGTGGTTTTCTTATAAGACAGTACCAGAAATGTACTTATATGAAATGATCCAAATTAGTCCTGACAACAACTATCGCGCTCGTACATGGCACTGGTTTAAAAATCATCAAATTTACCAACGTACCTTAATCCAAGAAGAACGAGTACGATAGCAATTTAAAACTTTCAAGATGATTTAGTTAATAAATTATTAATTTGTAGGGTGCGTTAACGAAGTATAACGCACCCTTATTTGAGCAAATAGACTCAAGTTTTATATCAAGGAGCTCATTATAATTTAAAATTTAAAATCTAAGAGGATGTTTTAAAAGTCTTTTTGTCGGTAGCAAAACGTTCTAGATCCCCCTAAATCCCCCTTAAAAAGGAGGACTTTGATTCTTCCCCCCTTTTTAAGGGGGGCTAGGGGGGATCAATAAGTGCCTAAAATCACAGCCAACCACTTTTCAAACAACCTCTATTTTCTAAAATAGCTAAAGGACAAAACATGACAAAAGGTGACAAAATAAACTTTTCCACACCCAGTGGCTTTCCTGAATTTCTTCCTAGTGAAAAACGTTTAGAATTATACTTGCTAGATACCATTCGGAGAGTTTTTGAAAGTTACGGATTTACACCGATTGAAACTCCCGCAGTTGAGCGTTTAGAAGTATTACAGGCAAAGGGAAATCAGGGTGACAATATTATTTATGGTATCGACCCCATCTTACCACCCAATCGGCAAGCAGAAAAAGATAAAGCAGGTGAAACAGGTTCAGAAGCTAGAGCTTTAAAATTTGACCAAACAGTTCCTTTAGCGGCGTATATAGCTCGTCACCTCAATGAATTAACCTTTCCTTTTGCTCGTTACCAGATGGATGCTGTTTTTCGTGGTGAAAGAGCAAAAGATGGAAGATTCCGCCAATTTCGTCAGTGCGATATTGACGTAGTAGCTCGTCGAGAATTGAGTTTACTTTATGATGCTCAAATGCCTGCAATTATTACTGAAATATTTGAAGCAGTTAATATCGGTGATTTTGTAATTCGCATCAATAATCGCAAAATTCTTACAGGTTTTTTTCAATCATTAGGAATTGTCGAAAATCAAATTAAGTCGTGTATTGGCATCATTGACAACCTAGAGAAAATTGGTGAATCAAAAGCCAAACAAGAATTAGAAAAAGAAGGTATAAATTTAGAGCAAACACAGAAAATTATTGATTTTATTAAGATTGATGGTACAGTTGATGAGGTATTAGATAAACTTAATCATCTATCACAAAATCTTCCAGAATCCGAGCAATTTGGCTTGGGAGTTTCCGAATTATCAACAGTGATTGCAGGTGTCCGCAATCTCGGAGTTGCCGAAAATCGTTACTGTATAGATTTATCTATTGCGCGTGGTTTGAATTACTATACTGGCACAGTTTACGAAACAACGCTAATAGGACATGAAGCTTTAGGTAGTATCTGTTCTGGCGGTAGATATGAAGAATTAGTAGGGATGTTCTTAGGCGAAAAAATGCCCGGAGTAGGAATTTCTATCGGCTTAACTCGCTTAATTAGTCGCTTATTAAAAGCTGGTATTCTCAATACCTTAGCTGCCACACCTGCACAGGTGATGGTTGTGAATATGCAAGAAGATTTAATGCCCACTTATTTAAAAGTGTCACAAAATCTGCGTAAGTCGGGCATTAATGTTATAACTAACTTTGATAAGCGTCCTTTAGGTAAACAATTCCAGTTAGCTGATAAACAAGGAATTCAATTCTGTGTAATTATTGGTGCAGATGAAGCAGCAGCACAAAAGTCATCGCTTAAAGATTTGAAAACAGGCGAACAAGTAGAAGTAGGATTGGCTAATTTGGCTGAAGAAGTGAAACGGAGGCTTCAGTAATTCAGTTGATTTGGAAAATAAGGGGATAGAGCGTCTTTTCCCCAAAAACCAACACTCAGGTTAATAAGTTTTTTGAAAATATGTTTATCTTTTAACTTTAGCGATCGCCTAATGTTTGACGCTAAACTATAAAATTTTAACTTTGGTTGCATGAAAATAAAAGAAAAGCGATCGCATCCTCGGATTGTTACTCGCTAATGCGAATATCTACATATTGTCTAATTTTTAGCAAGCGTCGATTTATTGACCAGTAAGTAGGTTGGCGTAACGAGAGTACAAAGAATTATGTTCAGACCTAATAGACTGAAGAAAATGCTCCAAACCAGTTCCCAACCAATCGGTTGCTGGATTTTTTTCTCAGATGGTGACTCAATCGAACTTCTTTCTATGTGTGGGTTCGATGCCTTTATCATCGACCACGAACATGGCGCGATGGAAATGGGCGTTTTAGTAGAGCAACTCCGCGCCGCCCAAGCAACAGATGTTACCTGTATTTTACGCGTGCCTTCAAACGATCCAGTTTATATCAAGCGAGCCTTAGACATGGGCGTGGAAGGTATAGTCGTTCCGACCGTAGAATCAGCAGATGAAGCGCGAGCCATTGTCGCCGCAACCCGCTATCGACCTCATGGCGGACACCGAGGTGTCGGTTATCCGGAAAGCCGAGCAGCCAACTGGGGTTTAGCAGAGCTAGAGTATCCTGCCAATTATCGGGAGAACCTACTTCTAGCCGTTATCGTCGAAACCCGTCAGGGTTTCGAGAATGTTAAGGAAATTGCCGCAGTTGACGGTATCGATATGGTAGTTTTAGGAGCAGGCGATCTGATGGCAGACATCGTGGACGATTTTGCTGCGCTGACTAAATTAGGAACTTACAATAATTCAGAACTTGAACGATTGATGGCGGAAGCTGAAGCCATAGTTCGCTCCACCCCTGATTGTTGGCTTGGGGGTGTCAGTCGCAATGCCGTCGGAGGTCGCGCACTGTTCGCTAAGGGCTATGATTTCGTGCTACCTGCTGCTGATGGCTGGTTGTTGTCCGATGCGGCGCGTTCAGTTGTCAGTGCTATGAGAGGTTAAAATTTTCAGTTGATAAAGTGTGGAGCTACTTAGATGGCGAAGACTCGTGAAGTCATTATTCCCAAAGGAATGGAAATTTTATACGAAAAGTATCACTATTGCCCTGGGATTAAGGTAGGCAATACATTATATATCTCAGGACAGGTGGGACGTGATGAAAATTTACATGTAGTGGAGGGAATAGAAGCCCAATTTGTCCAGACTTTCGAGAATGTCAAAAAGGTACTTTCAACAGCAGGAGCCACTTTTGACAATGTGGTAGAGATGATTACTTACCATGTGACAGGGGTAAATCTCGGTAATTTGCAAGTGCTGCCTGCTAATGCTTCAGAACAGCAGTTTACCATTCCACACCTGCCACTATTTATGCAAGTAAAAGATCGCTATTTCACTAATAACTTCCCTACTTGGACAGGCGTTGGTATAACTGCTTTGTCTACACCAGGACTAATTGTAGAGATTAAGTGTACAGCAGTCCTAGAAAATTAGAAGCTGAACTATTCTGAATCTTTTAGAAATTCGATTACTGCCTGCGCTACTTCTTCAGGTATCTGATTCATCATGCAAATTGTTCCTTGGTCAAATTCAACGACTTTGCCATGAGGAATTGCTTGAGAAAGAAAATAGCGATCGCCTGCTTTTGCTAAACTCAGTCTTTCAAATTCTTTGACATCATCCATTCCCCAGATAATCAGAGTTGGACACTTGATAGAACGAAATCTTTCTGGTGCATCTAGACAGTAGTTGCCGACAGCCCAAACTGCGTACAAAGGATGACCAAAACATTTTAAATCGTCTAAAACCCAACGGTGATTTAATTCGGCAGAACCTACGTATCGAGAACGGGCTAACCATCTTTCCATGAGATGAGAGCCATCTTCTTTGATGTTAAAACCTTCCTCAAATCTTCTGAATAGCTCTGCTTGTCCTCCTTCACCGAAACCAGCTACATTACCTAAGATCAGTTTTTCAATGCGATCGCCATAAGTTGCTGCTATTTCTCCGGACACAAAAGCACCTGTATGGTTTCCCATAACGCTAGTTTTTTCTATACCTAATTCATCTAAAAGTGCGATCGCTGTTTTCGCATAGTCGGCGACTGTATACATTCTTGGTGGTTTATCCGAATCACCAAACCCCATCAAATCCATTGCTATGACTCGTCTGTGTTCAGCAAGGATAGGCATAAGTTCTCGGTATTCATCACTACTGCGGGGGTTCATGTGCAGCAAAAGTATGGGTTCACCCTCGCCACCGATGCGATACAGAATCTGTCCATCTTCTGTGTCTAAAAAAGCTCGTTTAATCTTTTGTTTCATTTCCTTAGAGCGATCGCAGTTAGATTTCCCTGTAGGTGGGCATTGCCCACCCTACATTTTAGATCCCAACTCATTACCAAAATTTGCTGATATACTTATGCCACCTACTTAGTTGGCAGTTGCTTGTAGTTCTTTGCTTCGGGAAGCTCGCGGCGACATCTTCAGAATCTCGCGGGTTTGCGCTGGCGTTGCAACTTCCCGACCGAGCGTATGCGCCATCTTTGCAACCTTGTCTACTAACTCGCCGTTGTGTGGCTTGCCAAAGCGAGTGTAAGCATAATCTCCCAGCCCAATTGCGACGTGTCCGCCAAGGGTGATTGCCCAGGCTGCTACCTTCATCACGTCTCCATTCCAGCAAAGCGCCAGCCACTGGTTCCCCATAGGAACCTCAGCTATAAACGCCTGCAAACCCGATATAGTCGCCGCAGCTCCAGCCGGCATTACTTCCCCGGTAAAGACAAACTCCCAAAACGTGTCCCGTGGCAGAAGTCCCATTTCCTGGAAGCAACGCGCTGTTCGCATTTGCCCTACGTCCCAACAGACTGAACTGACGTAGATATTGTGTTCCTTGAATACTTCCAGTACTGCCCTGAGGTTAGCGCGGGTATTAACATACACTTGATCGTAGGTCGTGAACTGTTTCGCCTGGGGATTCCAGAAGTCCACGTTGAGCGACCCAAAATCCACTGGAGCCATGTCCACCCGCAGCACTGGATCGTCATTCACTGCCAAGATGTGCCGGACGCGATCCTCTACCTGATTCTGTGTAATGTAGCCAAGCGTCGGATGGATTAGGAGATCCGTCTGTTCACGAATTCCCTGTATCACTTCGAGATAGAGTTCAACTTCGTTGCGCGGTTTCCCACTATCTGGGTCTCGCCCGTGCCAATGGAAAATCGAAGCCCCTGCTTCCCAGGCACGAACTGCTTCGCGGATGATCTCTTTTGGAGAGTAGGGTAAAGCAGGATTGTCCTGGCGATAGGCTATTTCGTTACAACGACACTCGATAATCAGTGGTAATTCGTTGTTCATTGTCTTCCTCCTAAATAGGTAGGTAAATTTAATTTATTTGTATATTTACTAAGCAGTTATATTTTTTCTTTCCTGCTCTCCCTCTATAGAAAAATACCTAATTAATTTTGTACAAGTACTTATTACTTTTCCAAAAAATCAACTACTACTTTTAATACTTCTTCTAGTATTTGATTTATCATCCAAACAGTTCCACCTTCGAGTTCAACCCTTTGGCTATCAAAAATTATTTCCCAGAGCTAACAATCCTTCTAACCCCTTTTCCCGGACAAAATTATAGTAGGGCACTTAATCAAAAATACAACGGTGAGGCAAGAAGTAGCTTAGGAAATATAGTAACAGAGAGATTAATAATAAATATCAAATGATACAATCTTACAATGAAGAGTGATATTACTTAACTATTACCGCATTGTCAAAGACCATTATTAGTATGACCCCACGTTTAGCACCCTTCCAAGACAGATAAAAGATGATGGCGGCTTGTTTTTTATCAGAGTTGATAGAGATTTATCACAAGTAAGTATAGTATTATTCTATGCACCTGGAGATGCCTAATGATTAGACCAAATAATTTTTCGGGTATTCTTTGTGGATTGGCAGTTTCAGTTTTGATTTTGCCACTGGCTTCATTTGCACAGGTTGAAACTCTTACAGTTTCAGCACAACCTCTACCAAATAATACTGCTACCACCGAATCAAAGAAAGTAGTCGCACGTATTTGGCATGGTACAACGCTAACATCAAAAGCCGATGAATACTATGCTTATTTGGTAGAAGCTGGAATTAACAAAATTAAGTCAATTCCTGGTAATTTGGGAGCGCAAGTACTTCGCCGCACTAATGGAAATAACACAGAATTTACTGTGATCTCTTACTGGGAATCACGAGATGCAATTCGCAACTTTGCTGGTAATGATATTGAAAAAGTCAGATTTCTTCCTAGAGATAAGGAATATCTGATAAAACCAGAAACTACAGTTAAACACTTTGATGTCATGCTAGACGATCGCAAATAATTTTAGATCAAAATGTAGCGACTGTCTGGGCGTAACACGGAAACGTGAAGACGGAAGTTGCTACAGACTGCGCGTAACACGGAAACGTGAAGGCGGAAGTTGCTACAGACTGCGCGTAACACGGAAACGTGAAGGCGGAAGCTGCTACAGGGAAGGCAGAAGTTGCTACAGACTGCGCGTAACACGGAAATGTGAAGACGGAAGCTCTTACAGTGAAGACGGAAGTTGCTACAGACTGCGCGTAACAGGGAAATGTGAAGGCGGAAGCTGCTACAGGGAAGACGGAAGTTGCTACAGGGTAGACAGAAACAGTATTTCCCTAGTAGCAACTGTGTTAAAAGTTAAGCGATCATAAAAAACCGGAGTCTTCTACAGTATTTTTCACGTCAATTATTGTGTCCTTACGAATAGTGGGAGCGTTTTAAATAACGTCCAGTAGGTGAACCTAGAACTTGTCCTTTGTTATAAATCAGATTTCCCCGCAAAAAGGTACTCTTCACCCGTCCGGTTAACTCGACTCCTTCAAAGGGTGTATAACCTTGTTGCGATTCCGACTCAGCAGCACGTACCACAAAGCTTTCATTGGGGTCTACCAGCACTAAATCAGCATCATAGCCAATGGCAATATCACCTTTTTCTAATAAACCAAAACGCTGCGATGGGTTCCAAGATAGCAACTTAGCGATATGGTTGTAAGACATTCCCCGCTTACTACCTTCACTTAATACACCAGAAAGTAAATATTCTGTACCACCAAAACCAGACTTTGCTAACCAAATATTATTCGGGTCTTTAGTACTTCTTTTTTGTTCAGCAGAACAGCAAGCATGGTCACTAACTATCCAATCTACTTGATTGTTGAGTACTGCTTGCCATAAGTATTCCACATCAGCACGGGGACGGATAGGGGGGTTGACTTTTGCCCAAGTACCATTAGGAGTATCAACATCTAATAGCAAATGTCCAACAGTAACTTCACGCCGAAAATTGATATGGGGAAAAGCAGTTTGCATAGTCAAAGCTGCTTCCATTGCTTTACGCGAACTTAGGTGCAACAAATTAATATTTGCACAGTTAGTCTCATGTGCCAAATAGGAAGCAATACAAATTGCTAAACCTTCGGAATGAGGAGGACGCGCTGCACTGTAAGCGTGCAGTCCGCTAAGGCTAGAATCGTTTTCAACTATTTTGGTATAGGCGTTAAGAATTTCCGCAACTTCACAGTGCAAACTCAAGCTAATAGTATCTCGTGCTTCTGGATGCGCTTCTATTAAGCGAGTTAGACCGCGCATAATAAATTCAAAATGAGCGAAGTCGTAGCGTTCCTCTTTATTAATCATCAAAAACAGGTTTTGCTGATCTGACAAACCATGCAACCCATAACCGCCATAAAACATGAAGATTTTAAACGAAGATACACCATGTTCCTCAAACAGCAGAGGTATTTCGTCAATATGCTGGCTAGCTATGGGTGCGACATGATAGCTATAATCTACAAAAAAATTACCTGCGGATAAGGTCAATACCTCTGGAAAAAAATCGCGGTAGGAACCGCCTTTGTTGAGATAATACTGTCCTGTACGAATGTAGTTCAGGCTGGTAGTCACGCCTCCCATCGCCGCAGCTTTGCTTTCTGTCACAGCATCTTTATCTAGGGGTTGATAAATACCGATGTGCATGTGAGCATCCACGACCCCAGGAAAGCCTAGCAAATTTTTGCCATCGAATACTTCTATAGCTTGGTTTGCACTAATATTAGGGGCAATTTTAGCAAATTTCCCATCCTTAATTCCTAAATCAACTAGTTCGACAGCATCATCATGGGGACGAACTACGCGCACATTTTTGATAATTTTATCTAATACAGGAGGTTCAGACACAGTAGACCTCACACTAAAATGAGTAAAGAAGCTTCAGTTCTGGTTTAATCAGGAATTTCAACATAGTACCGGAATGCAAGCTAAAACCCATTATTATGTAACAGTTTTTTATTCAATCATTTTCAGGATAAAAGCCAATGGAAAATTTTAATGAGTATCATCTAAATCCAAAAGAATTTCCTTTTCTCAAAAGTCTTCAAGATAACTGGCGAGTGATTAGAGATGAGTTTACACACTTTCTTAATCAGGCATCTAATGAGGAGTTAAAATTTACTTACGATGTTTTAGGGCCTAAAAGTAAAACGATTAAAACCAAGGGAAATTCAAAATATAGTGCTTTTGGTATTTTATTTCAAGGTTTATTTATTGAAGAATATATTAAAGTACATCAAATACAGTACCCAGATTATGGGATAGATGAGGCATCAGAAAAAGCGCTTGCCTTAAGAGAAAAGTATTTTTCCAATTTGGCTAATGTAATCGAAAAAGTAAACTTTAGCGACGATAGTATTATCAGAAATGCCTATTTTGGGACATTCCATCCAGGTTTAGATATTAAACTTCATGTCAACTACAACCCACACATGAATCGTGGCTATCTAGGATTAATTGTGCCAGAGGGGGATGTAGCTATGAAGATATGCCATGAACAGCTTTATTGGCATGAAGGAGAATTCATGGTTTTAGATCATAGCTATCCACATTGCCCGCATAATTACACTAATTATGACAGAACAGTTTTGGTTGTAGACTTTTTTAAACCGGATAAGCCTAGAGAGGAAGTAATTCAATTTGAAAAAGAGCAAGTTGCAGAACGTATGCAAGATAATCCTTACAGCTTAGGTGTATTTGGGAAGAGTGATAAAGCTAAAGAAGAAGATTTTATCAAGTATGGTTTAGCTCATCAGTTAGAGTGGGATAAAGCTTTAGGAGCTTAATATTATCTCCCCACTATTTGGGAAAAATATTTGGATGGAAACTTCCCAGCTTCTCTTAAAAGTATTCTTCTTGGAGATGAGCGGTGCGTTGCCCTTTTTTATAACAACGCACCCCTACAAAGTTAAAATTTACTAACGTAGACGCGTAGCGGCTTGCCGCAGGCTACCGCCGAGACGCAGAGAACGCAGAGAGAATTAGTAGATATTTTTAGAAATATTTTATAATTGATAAATTATAACAATTTGAAAAAAGAATGCAACAAATGGGTAGGGGAGCCACTCCGTTGGGCGGCTTTGCCGACTTGAAGGAAGTGGCGTCGCACGGCATTGCCGTGCCCCTACGAAGAATTTATGTGTCGCAAACATTATTTGAATTGGTATTATTTTGAATTGAATAATTTAATTTTTAGATAAATATAAGATTTAAAAATGAACGCAAAAACATATAAAAAATTAATAGCAAAACAACTGAATCAAGATTTTAAATTTGCTGTGGAAATTGTCGAATTTCCTATTCCTAAACCTGCTGCTAGTGAAGTTTTAATTAAAAATAAATTTGCTGGCGTTAATGGTGGCTTTGACACATTACTTTGTCGTGGTGATGTTCCTTATGTTAATTTAACTCCTCCCTTTGATTTGGGTGTGGAGGTGGTGGGAGAAGTTGTAGCAGTCGGAGAAAATGTTCAAGATTTCCAAGTGAGTGATGCTGTAGTCACTACTAATCGTGGTGGCGGTTATCGTGAATATCAGGTTGTAAATGCAAACTTAGCATTTAAGGTGCGTGAAGTTACGCCAGAAGTGTTAACTCTAATGCCTACAGGTGTATCAGCTTTGGTCGCCTTGGAACAAGTGGGGGAGATGAAAAGTAATGAAGTGGTTTTAGTAACAGCAGCAGCAGGGGGAACCGGTCATATTGCGGTGCAATTGGCGAAGTTAGCAGGTAATCATGTCATTGGTACTTGTAGTTCTGAGGCGAAGGCAAACTTACTTAAAGAATTCGGGTGCGATCGCATTATCAACTATCGCACCGAAAATCTCAACCAAATCCTTAAGCAAGAATACCCCAACGGCATTAATTTGATTTTTGATTGTGTGGGAAAACAGGTTTTTGATACTTGCGTGGAAAACTTAGCAGTACGAGGACGGTTAGTAGTAGTTGGGTTCATCTCAGAATATGCAAAGGATGTAGAACAAATTACCCAACCCCGCATTTACCACCAGTTATTTTGGAAAGCTGCTTCTGTTCGCGGCTTTCTCATGCCTCATTATAAAGAATATATGCCAGAGGCACGCGATCGCCTGTTAAATCTTTTCTACACAGGCAAACTCAAAGTTGCCGTAGACCCAAATCATTTTCAAGGCATAGAATCTATTCCTGCGGCTGTTGAATATCTGCTTAGTGGTCAAAATTGTGGCAAAGTAGTTGTCAGATTGTAGCTATCGACAACCATGACACAAGAGTTAGAAAATACTTTAAAAGTTGCCCAGCAGGGATTTGAGCATTTTACGCATGGTTTGGCAACAGGAGAGTGGCAAGCCTTTTTAGATATGCTCACGGAAGATTTTACTTTTTGGTTTCCTATGGGGAAATTCCACGGTTTGAATGAAGGAAAAGAACGAGCTAGAGAGTTTTTTGAATACGTTACTGAATGTTTCAATCCGGGAATTAAGCTGGCTTCCCTAGACCGTGTTACTAGCAATGAAACGACGGTTGTTTTTGAATTTCGGGATGAAGGACTCTTATTAGGACAGCCTTACAAAAATCGGGTAGCAGTTTCCTTTGATGTGCGGGGAGACAAAATTTGCAGTTATCGGGAATACTTTGGCAGCGATGGGAAATCTTATTAATTGAGGCGATGGGGTAGAAGAAGTATCTACTTAGTTATTCTCAAGCTTTGGTTGATTGATTTCTTGGGATTTAGCTACTGCGGCTTGATATGCGTCCAAGTAATCCTGACCGCCTAACATCACATCACCATAATATGCATAAGGTGCATCACCGTAGATGGGTAGGGGGTCATCTTCAGGATAATCTTCTTGCGATTCTTCGATGATTGCTTTTAGCTGCTTAACAGTTAGGCTTTGTGCGGCAAAGTAGTAAAGCTGCTGGGGATTTTTTTGCAGATGCGGTAGGTTGGGATCGACAATAGATTCGCCTAACTCAATCCAACCGTGTTCAATGGGTTGGTATGGCTTGCCAGGAAAAACTAAAAATCCCTGGACATACTTTGCTTTGTCAGTTGCCAGTGCTGCTTTATAAGCATTATCAAACGGCTTCTTTGCCTTGCTTTTGATGCGTTGAGCAATCTCAACTGAAAGTGCTTCATCCAATGGTTTATTCATCGATGGGAAGGAGTCAAGCAGCTACTTCAACATACTACCACTCGTGGGGCTGTAATGAGGACTTCAGCCCTGATTTTGATGAATAAAGTCCTAACTACGCAAGTTTGTTAACTTAATTGGGAAATATTAAACATAGCCCCAGTTAGATAAATTTCTTTGCAATAAGCGCTGAAGTGCTTACTACAATAATAATTTGCGATCGCCTCTAGCTTTTTTATTTAATCCGAGCTTTTAATTAAAATATTTACACTTAATTATTTAGTCTGTGAAAATCCAAATTTATACCTATAGATATATTGTTTAAATTTACTTAGCTATTAATAAATTAAATGCCTTTTTGCTTGAAAAAAATTATTAACGAAAATGTAGTTTATGACTGCAAGTTGAACTGCGTTATAAATAGTAGAAGTGTTATCTTAAAAGCAAGGTAATTTACTCAATTTTTGAGGAAAATACTATGACTGCAACGCTCTTAGCAGGTGATTCTATCGAGTCTTTATTAGGTAAAGAGGCAGAAGACCTGCTTACATATAAAGCAAAAGTTGCTCAAGATTTACTACACTTGCCGGGGCCGGACTTTATAGATCGAGTTTGGATAAATAGCGATCGCAATCCTCAAGTCTTACGTAATCTCCAGCAAATTTATTCTACTGGTCGTCTTGCACATACGGGTTATCTCTCCATTCTACCGGTAGACCAAGGTATTGAACACTCAGCAGCGGCTTCTTTTGCACCCAACCCGATTTACTTTGATCCAGAAAATATTGTTAGATTGGCAATAGCAGGAGGCTGCAACGCTGTTGCTTCGACTTTAGGAGTATTGGGCAATGTTTCGCGTAAATATGCCCATAAAATCCCCTTTATAGTCAAAATTAATCATAACGAACTGCTGACTTTTCCCAATCAATATGACCAAATATTGTTTGCCGATGTCGAACAAGCTTGGAATTTGGGTGCAGCAGCGGTAGGTGCGACAATTTACTTTGGTTCAGAGCATTCTACTAGGCAAATTCAGGAAATCAGCCAAGCTTTTAAATATGCTCATGAGCTGGGATTAGTAACAATTCTCTGGTGCTATCTGCGTAACAACGCTTTTAAACAAGATAAAGACTATCACGTTGCCGCTGACCTCACTGCCCAGGCGAATCATTTGGGTGTAACGATTGAAGCCGACATCATTAAACAGAAGTTACCAGAAAATAATAATGGTTACGGAGCCGTAGCCAAGGCATCTGGTAAGAGTTATGGTAAAACCGATGAGCGGGTTTACACAGAGTTGACAACCGACCACCCAATTGACTTGACTCGTTACCAAGTGCTGAATTGCTACTGTGGACGCGCAGGATTGATTAATTCTGGTGGGGCTTCTGGTAAAAATGATTATTTAGAAGCAGTTCGCACAGCTGTGATTAATAAACGCGCCGGTGGTACAGGATTAATTTCTGGGCGAAAGGCTTTCCAGCGTCCGTTTGAGGAAGGGGTAAAACTGTTTCACGCTATTCAGGATGTTTACCTTTCACCAGATGTGACTATAGCTTAATGCTGGAATTGGGGACTCCTCGCCACAACTTTTTAAAAATAGAAAAAACAGATAATCAGGTGGGCTATTTGTCCACCTTTATTTTTTAATAATTATGTAGGCTTGGCATTGCCCACTAAAACAAAAATATGTGGGCAATGCCAAGCCTACTAAGTAATTTTATTAAGTAATTTTCAAAAGGAAGCCAAGTTCTTAATTTTGGATAAAGTCGAGCTTAGAGGATGACTGAAAAGTTTTTGGTGTTGTATTCAATAGTAGATCCCCGAAATCCCCATTAAAAAGGGAGATTTTTAAAAGTTTTCTCTCCTTTTTAAGGAGGGCTATAGGGGATCAGACAAAATATTTAATACTTTTGAGACATCCTCTTACAAAAAGACTTTTAACAAGAGGCTTAGTACAAGAGCGTACTGATGATTGTTATTCATTAACAATCGTAAAACCTTCATAATCGGTAGCTCCAGTTGAAGCATTTGGCAAATTGACTTGACCAATTAATCTAGCGGTTGCAAAGCCTGCACCATTACTACCTGTGGCACTACCTAAACTTAAACCTGTTGCGTTGAGTTCGTCTTGGAAGCCTGTAATCTCGTAGATAGCGCCAGTCTCCAAAAAAGCCAACAGTCTTTGAGTAGATCCGCTAAGGTTAGTAAATGCCAACCCAGAATCTGCATTGACATTAAGAGCTTGTCCTGAAGGTGTTTTAACACTAATCGGTGCAGATAACTGACCAGTAAACAAATCGACTTTGTAAAGCTGCGCCCCATCTTTATCTGCGGTACTGAAATCGCCAGCAATAGCTCGAGTACGACCAGGATTAAGATTGTCGATGGCTAATGAATCGACAAATTTTCCAGGATTGGTAGGTTGAGTTCCTTGTCTTTGGGCAACAGTAGTAGCTGCACCAAATTTGTCTACAAGAGTAAGAGTACCTGCTCCAGTGCCAGGTACAGTAATTTTGTAAAGAGAACTACCGACTGTTCCAGTAGAGCTTCCTCCAATGGTGTATAGAACATTAGTTGACAGTATCTGACCTGTTGATGAAAAATCACGTCCAAAGTCAGCACCTGAGTCAAACCCAAAACGACGCAGATCAGATGGTGAACGTGTTGGCGAGGCACTGGCTGGAGCAAAAGGCTGATCGATATTATTAATCCGAATAACAGTTGGATCAATTGTTGGGCTGCCACTTTTGCGTGGTTCGTTAACGGCACTTATCCTGTTCGTGCTGGGGTTAGTTCCCAGCCCTTCTAGATCTGGGTTATTAATACTAGCGACAGTAACTGTGCCTACTAGCCCAGGAGTAATAGTTTTTGGTGCAGTTGTAGAGGCAGGAGGGATAAGAAAGCGATAAACCTGGAATTGGTTTCCAGGTGCGCTAGAAACATCCGTGTCTCCTACTGTATAACCGTAAAGAGCCATGAAAATTTTCTCCACATTTAAATTTGTACAGTTTTAAAAGCATTCCAAATTTGGAAATTTTCGGTTGCAACTTTGAATTTACAGAAAGCAGACTTTTGCAGACTTAAATTCAAATTAGTCTGCGTTATCTTACTTCGCTTGTACGGCTATAAATTCTATTTGCTAGCTATATTGGCAAAAATTAATGCAGCGAAAACTTCTACTTCTAAAAGACTAGAATAACTTGACTTCAGGCTATCACATTTATTAGTTGTTCAAGAATCCTGAGTTAAGAGTAGTATTTGGAATCTTTCCATCCTTAGGATATGTGAATAATGTTAAAAATAAGTTATCTTCTTTTTAAAGTTTAATCGTATCTAAAAGCCAAAAACTATAAACCTACCTTTGGGAAATTATCAAAACCAATTATTGTATATATGCTGTCTTACAGCATATTTTGGTAACTTTATCCGTAGTTAGTTCTTAGAGAATAGGATTAGACTAGTAAAGCGCCGCACCCTAAATAATCTCAAACCTTTACGAGAAGATCCTTTACTCTCTCAAGCAGCGCAACTAAACACCCAAAATATGCTTGAGCGCCAATATTTCGAGCATCTCTCTCCCGGAGGCAATCGCTTACTAGTTTTACTAGTAAGCAAGGTTCTAATACTCATTAACGGAGTTCAAAAACTCATTAATCCAGTTCAAAGCCTCATTAACAGAGTTCAAAGGCTGGCGTCTGATGTTTATCTCAAGTTTTTCTGCTACGGAAAAATCGCGTTTAATCCGCTAACTGTTATTTACAGCGACTTGCAGTTTAGGCCACAGTAAGGGCACAACAATGTTGTGCCCTTACAATAATTTAGAAAAGTGCTGTAAGCCTTGCCATAGGCTAAGACGGTTTTTGGTAAGGTCTTTTTAATTTCGTGCAGCCGATACTACCCCGTCTTTATCTTCTCGGTTTGCAGGTCTAGGCAATAGTTCCACCTTAATCCAACCGGGTTGCCGTGTGTCAAAAGCTTTGTAAGCATCAATGACTGAGCTTAGAGGTTCAACCTGCGTCAGGATTTGTTCTGGATCGAGTTGTCCAGTCTGAACCATATCAACCAAAGTGGGAGTAAATTGCTGCTAATTTAAATGGCGTAGCTGATTCAAAATCACTAAATAAAAATTTGAAATAAATCTGCTTGTTAGCTTTTAGGTAGCGATCGCATGATTGCACTGCGCTCTGCGCGATCATACTAAAGCTTGGTGAGTCAACTTGAACTCATCAAAGAGTATCTATTTTTGTTTTCTTGTAACCTCTACCTCAAGCAAGAAAGAATACAACAGAACAAGTTAGAGAAAGCGACCATCACAGGCCGCTGATTACGAATTATTTAGGCTTGTTTTTCCACCCGCAAACCAAAATAGGTGAGAACAAGTTCAGTCGCACCGTTATTTACTACTTCGTGGACTTCTCCCGGTTCTATAGCCACGCAGTTACCAGGAAGTAAAGGATATTCTTTACCATCAATGCGAATTACCCCCGAACCAGCTTCGACAAAAAACACTTCCGACATATCTTGATGGGCGTGTGCTGGTGCTGTTTGTCCGGGAGCAAAACGTGCTTGAGAAAAGTTAGTTAGGTGAGGCAAATCGCCAAAACGCAGCATCACCTTTTTCTTGATTTCGGGGTTGTGAGAAACGGATTCTTCTGGTAAATCGTTGAGGGAGGTGGTAATCATTCTGGTCTTAAGTCGTTAGATAATTCCACAATACCCCTAGACCCATCTATCCGTACTCGTTGCCCATCTTGCAGCAGCCAAGTAGCGCCTCGAACATCCATCACCGCCGGAATACCATACTCACGAGCCACGATCGCACCGTGAGAAAGCCTGCCTCCTGCCTCGGCAATTACTCCTCCAGCCCTGACTAACAGAGGGGCCCAGCCGGAATCTGTGTAAGGCACTACGAGAATTGTGTCTCGGTCAATCTGCGGCAATGCTTGTAAATTTCGCAACACCTTCACCCGTCCTTCAGCTTGTCCGTGGCTGGCGGGAATGCCTTGTAAAATTTGGTCAGAATATAGCTCAGAGGGGGGTAGGGGGTGAGGAGGTGCATTGCCGTAAACTAATAGAGGTATTTGATTGATTTCGCTATCTTGGACAAATTGCGATCGCCTCTTTTGCACTAATATGTCCAACTGATGGCTGAATTCTGAATCAGCAGCGTCAACCAAATTTTCTATTTCTTCTAATTTGAGAAAAAAGATATCTCCTGTTTCTCTAAGCAAGCCGGACTTTAACCAAATCTGCTCTATAGCGACAAAACTCCAACGCAATTCAGCTAACAGCCGAGAATAAACTTCGGTAACTCGTCCTTTGAGATCCACCCGTCGTTGCACAGGCCCCCGTTGCTGCTCTTTTTCGGAAAGCGCTTGATTGATCGCGTCTTTTTCGCCTGCTGGCGGGTTGTCTCCCTGCATTAACTGCACAAACAACTGCTTGACATACTGAGGGTTTTCTTTCCAAGTGGGAACGGCAATATCAGTACCGACTTCACTTAAATAGCCGTAATCCTCAAGTAATTCTTGAAAGTCGTATAAAATGTTCTGCCCCTGTGGAGTTTTTCCCAACTGCTCAAACACCTGTTCAGGTTCAAACTCAGGTAATACTTGTTTGGCTTCTGCGGCTAAAGCACTCAGCGATCGCAACACCGCTACTTCTGGCGCGATGCTGTTATCAATTTTGGCATCTTTGACCCGGAAAATCCCCTGCCGGATGGCAGCACTCAAGGGAGCTAAAATACTGTAGTACGTCGCCAGGCGCAGCAAGTCTAAGATCCAATCAATTCGTTCTAATATTTGGCGTGGTTCTAGTTCATGTATAGGTTCGTGAGCCAACTGCGACAAACCTGGAATAAATTTTTCGCGGTAATCTTGCTTGAAATCCTGTTCGAGATTTAATTCTCGTTTCAGCAACCGCAACAGTCCTGGTACATTCCGTAAGGTGGAAATCAACGGCGGTTTACTGAGTTTTTCTCCTCTAGTTAAAAACTCCAGACTTTCTGGTGGCAAACCCATGCGTAAGAAAATCTGCCCTAACAAAGATGCATTAAAGTATGCTCTTGAATAATGCAGTGTGGCAGTGTCGATAAAACTTAACCCTAAAACGCGATCGCCCAACACTAAAGTAAAAATTTCTCCCCACACCCCACAAGTTAAGGGACGATTAATCGACCAAGTTAAGGGGTGAATAACTCCAGGGATTACTTCGGCGGCAATTTTGCGTGTCCAAATCGGCAGTAAGGTGGTTATGGGTCTTGCTTGCAACACCCACAGAGTTTGACCGTCGTAACTCCACTCGATATCTTGAGGAACACCGTGATAACGTTTTTCTAGCCGACGGGCTAAATATGCTACTTGTTTGATTATTGCTTGTGGAACTCGCCCTGTACCCTCTAATTGCACAGAGGCGAAATTTTCTGTATCAACGACAAAAGCCCGATATTGTTCTGGTGTAACTCTTCCAGAAACGACTTGACTGGCGCTTCCTGGTAAAGCTTCAATGACGATCGCATCACCTTGTTGGGTAATGGGATCGCGGCTGAAAGCCACACCAGAATATACACTCTGGACTTGTTGTTGAACTAGCACTGCCATCGCTTGATCTGGCAAACCGCGATCGCGTCGATATTGTACAGCAGTGGGATGATTATAAGAAGCTTTCACTTGGGCGATCGCTTCTTCTAGCTTCTGTTTACTGGTAACGTTCAACACCGTTAGGTATTGTCCAGCAGCAGAAGCTTGTTCTGAGTCTTCTCCAATAGCAGAGGAACGCGCTACCAAAGGAGATAATTCCGAAGGCTGGAAAAATTCGCTTGCTCCTTCGCCATCATCAACTGGAGAAATTACCCATCCCTTCGGCACTGGGTAACCCCATCGCTTAATTTGAGATAACGTAGCTGCTTTTTGCCCAACTCTCGCCTCATCTAAATCTTCATCTAGAGAGACAATCGGTTTTTCGCCACGCAAAAATTCCAGCATTGCTTTTGACTCCGTTTCTGCCCCTGCGGTAGGCAAGTTCAAATCATCGGGAATTTTTGTATAAATCCAGCCAAGTAGTCCAGCCAGGATCACAGCAGCAATAATTCTGGGGAAATCTTCAGCGTGCAGCAGTGCCACAAATAAAGGAAATACTAGCAAAACTCCGTACTTTACTAGTTTTTTAGATTGAAAAACTGTAAAGCTGACGGCTGCTAACAAAGCGACAAATCCTGCTACCAGTGGATCGTGTACTAAAAATCCCCAGACGACATTTGTTGTGCCTGCCCCTCTGCCCATCCAGTATCTACCTATTACCAAAGCAATTAGGGCAATCAATTCCCAAGCCGATCCTTCTTTAAAGAAAGCACGGGCAATGAAAACTGCCGCAATTCCCTTCAAAGCTTCCGATAATACTGCTAGAATTCCTACCAGTTTGCCGCCGTGGTAAAAAGCAGCTGAGACGCTTATATTTCCCGTACCAAGTTGCGCCAGTTGCCTTCCCTTCAAGGTATAGGTAATCCAGGCAATCAACGGTAACGCGCCCAACAGTGAGCAGGCAATTAAAGTAATTAAGGCACCCCAAAGTTCAAACATCGTGGATTTTGGATTTTAGATTTATATTGCATCTTGCATCTCAAATGTCAAATCTAAAATCATGCGTAAATTGTATTGATGCTTTTATGGGCGCTTTTATCAGTTGTGCGATGGACACTTGGCATCGGCAAAAACCGTTGTTGCCAGTGCCCTTCCGAACGACTAATTACTAAGCGAATAATTGCTTAGTTTAACGCATAGGCCGCTTGTAGGGCCCAGATAATCAAACCAGCAATCGACCCTAAAAGCAAGACGGTAGATATAGTGACTGCTTTCGGGGAGTCAGCACCCTTAAATTTCATAATTCCTCGATTTAAATCGGACATAGCTTTGTAAGCCTCCTTTGTTACAGTGCTAATTTGTCCGTTTTGATTGTAGTCCTTCTGTTAACGGATCATGCCAAATTACCATGATTATTTTATTTAAGCTTTGCAACATTTATAAGAGAAAATTTATTTACTCCTATGGACTTACTAAGTACTGATATACATGAGTATCAGTTACACGGTATGGAGCATAGGGTATAAGGCATCCAGCATCAGGATTTCTGAAAATTAGATTTTATTAAATATACTAAAGCATTGAATTAAATTACGTAAATTTACCTTTAAAAATAGAGTCATAATTTTAACAAAATCAGTCCAGCGGCAGAGAAAACAGTAGTATAATTTATCACTTTATTCCTGGAGAATAATTTTCTCAAAATGATTGGAGAGTATTTGCAGGTGAAATTAGCCCTGATAATAATTTTGGCGGTGATGGTGGGATTGTTGTTAGCTATAGAGATAGGACTGCGATCGCTCTTTGGCTTTGGGAATCCGTTAATTTACATTGGCGATGAGCAGATTGGCTATTTATTAGCGCCTAACCAGCGTACCCGTCGCTTTGGCAATCGCATTGAGATTAATGAGTATTCTATGCGGAGTGCGCCACTGCAAATGATACCTGTACCGTCTACACTGCGAATTTTAATTTTAGGAGATTCTATTGCTAATGGTGGCTGGTGGACAGATCAGGCTAACACCATTTCTAACTTGTTGATGCGTTCCTTAAAATCAGCCAGCATTGATAATTACACAGAAGTAGAAGTTTTAAATGCGTCAGCCAACTCTTGGGGGCCGAGAAATGAATTAGCTTATTTACAACGATTTGGGAATTTTCAAGCTCAAGTAGTGGTTTTATTAATTAATACTGATGATTTATTTGCAAAAGCTCCAACTTCTTTACCAGTAGGACGCGATCGCAACTACCCAAATAGTAAACCTCCCCTAGCTTTAGTGGAACTTTTACAACGTTATATTTTTAAGCAAAAGCCAATTCCCGAATTAGAAAATATACAAAATGAAGCAGGTGATATTGTTGGGATTAACTTAGAAGCTATTAGTAAAATTCAGGCATTAACTCGTGACAGCAACAGCAAATTTCTGTTAATTATGACTCCTTTATTCCGAGAAATTGGTGAACCAGGCTCGCGTGATTACGAGATTAAAGCACGTCAACGTTTGAGTGAATTTACGAAAACGCAGCAAATTACTTATATAGATATGTTGCCAATATTAAATTCAATCAAAGATGTTCAAGAAGTGTACCAAGACAATATTCATTTCAACTTCCAAGGTAATCAGTTAATCAGCCAAGTTATAGAGCGATCGCTAAGAGAAATGTTATATCACGATACAAAATTATAAATTGGAAAAGTTACTATAATAACTAATTAAAATCTTGACTTTTAGAATTATAAATTTTAAATTTAATTTTAGTATCAGCCCATTTTCCCCAACTTAGGATCAAGGCATTATTAAATGCTCGTCCTTTAGCAATGAGTCAGATGCCTTCTTCGTTGCCATCTTCTCCTACACCCATTGAGGAATCTCCGCCAGCAAGTACAAGATTGGGGAAAAGCACAAAAAAATTGGTATTTAACATTTTAGAATTTGTAGATCAGATATTCTACGGGTTGATGGGGCAACTTGGGAGAACAGTATATGCTTCAATTCAAGATGCGATCGCCCTAAGTATTATCTTGCAAATTCCAGGATTTATAAGTGAATTTATTATCGGTAAAAATTTCTCTAGTTTTGATGTTTGTTTCCAAGAAAATTATTTAGATGTATCCTGTTTAGCTTGCTTCATTATTGTGACATCTGATTTCTTGCTATGGATTGTGCTTGCTGGAAGAATCCTGGGCCGTTTTTGGGCAGATTTAAGGAATTTGAAAAATCCATAGGAGAAACAAGTTATGTCAGCAAATAACCGCTATCAAATGAGTCTTGATCAAGAAGCTAAATTCGGATTAAATTCTTTACTCAAGCAAACAGCTCAAGTTGGCATAGGTTTTTTAGCAATGTTATTACTCACTGGGGGTAATCCACCAGCTTTGACTATGATGTTAAGCTGCGCCGCCGGAATTAGTTTTGTTACTTGGAGTGAACAAAAGCGACTTACTAAGCAGCGAATAATAACCGAGATGCCTATCCCACGCGAGGAAATTCAAGAGCAGGTAAAGCAACTTCTCCAAGCGGATACAGAGAACTTGTCTGAGTTAGTCAAAACTGCTGGATTAAACCCCCTTGAAGATTTTGTGGGAGCTAATTTAGTCGGTGTGAAAGGAGTAGGCTGCAATTTCAGCGGCTTCAACCTTAATGGTGTTCAGTTGGGTGAAGCTGACTTAAGCCGCGCCAACTTGAGTGATGCTAACCTCAGTCATGCCAACCTACGGTCTGCTAACCTCAGCCGTGCCTATCTAGTAGGCGCTAACTTATACAATGCTTTGTTAATAGATGCGGATCTCAGCCATGCTGATATGAGAAATGCCAATTTAAGCAATGCTGACTTAATTCATGTTGACCTGAGAGGAACTGATCTCAGGGGTGCTAACTTAACCCAGACCAATTTGAGCAGCGCCATAGTAGTAAATGCACAATTTGGTGCTAATCCCGGACTTACTGAAGATACTAAATCTGACCTAAAACAGCGAGGAGCAATCTTTCCTCAAGATGAACCTGCTCCAGCACGATTGTAGAGACTTACGCTTGCTGTGTCTCTACTAAAGTTGCCCTTGGTACAAAAACCGGATTGTGTATGAGTTAGGGTACTTACCAAGTCTTGGCCATGCAACAACTCCTTCCAATAATGCCCCAAACTCAGCATGAAAACAGGTTTCCCCATTGCTTATACATAGAATTCAATACACAGCCATTGACATCTGACCAGTTTGACTTGCCTATCACTATACATTTCAGCGAACAAACGGTGCAGCTACTGGGTGGACGTGTTCAATTTGGTTTGAAAGGTATGGAACTCAAACTTAAACTAAAAAACGCTGAGATTTCTTACGATTCGCGTTATCAGCCTGAGCGAATAGAACTATCGACCTACGAACACACAGAAAAAATCACCGCAAACTATTTGCCTGTAGTTTGTCAGGTAACAACCTACGGTTCTAATTCAGACCCAGCTTGGATGTTTGAACTCACAATAAGTAGTTCAGTATTGAAAGGCTCGCTGCAAATAGAGAATTTAGGAACTTTGCAAGTCAGAAGTAAACCTTGTCAACTGAGAGCAACTGTGGAAGTCTCTTTGCAACATCTATGTTTAACTTCTGTTGAGGGATTATATGCATCGAATATCAGCCGCAATAAACAGACAATTGCAAACATAGCGATTAAGAAGGAGTTGCTGAGAACAAAGTTACAACCATATCTCAGTCGAGCCGAGGTAGATTATGAGTGACAAAGAATCTCTAAACAAACTTCAAAATCTGATCGAGCTTGTTGTCAAGGCAAAAACTGATAACTTTTTTGCGCTGGCAAAAATTGCTGGTTTAAATCCTGCTGAAGATTTTGTTGGATCTGACCTAAGCAGTATTAACCTCAATGATGCAAACTTTCAAGGTGCTAATCTCAAGGGTGCTAACCTGATTGAGGCCGATTTGATTGATGCCGACCTCAGCGGTGCTAACCTTAGCCGCGCCAACCTCAGCCGTGCAAACTTGAGGGGTGCTAATCTTAGCCATGTCAATCTCAGCCGTGCAAACTTGAGGGATACCAATCTTAGCCATGCCAATCTCAGAGGTGCAAACTTGAGGGGTGTTAATCTCAGCAGTGCTAATCTCAGCCATGCCAACTTAGTTAGTGCTGTACTAGTGGGAGTCAACTTAAACGGTGTAGAAGTAGAATTTGCCCGATTCGGGAATAACCGAGGAATTTCTGAAGCTATAAAGCTTGACTTGATTCGCAGGGGAGCGATTTTTCAAGACTTTCCGCCAGGCGATCGCTCTCCAATTCTGACCCGCATTTAAACTTATTAGCAATTACTTAATTATCGATGAAATTACAAATTCAACTAGTATAAACAACATTTATTGGAAATAAAATTAAGATTCTTGCTAATGTTTTTTTCACAAAAGACATCAATTTACATAAACAAATTTGCATAATTATGTAAAGAAAACTTAAGGTATTAAAACTCTTTCTCCTTTGCCTTCTATTCTATATAAGCGCTAGATATTGATATTACGTAGCTTACTATTGATTCATATATTTACATTAAGTTAATCTAAAAAATTTTAGAAAATATAGCAAAATAAAATTAAAAGTTTTTTCTTAACTAATATTCTTGGTTGCTAACAACTCAACCAAGCATCTCTGGTGTGATGTGAGTAGTATTTAATTTACTACTAGACTTGTTTACCTGTAGAAATTGCGAGGTGACAATATGGACACGAAACACCTCCTGAGTCGATATGCAGCAGGGGAAAAGAATTTTAATGGAGCCAATTTGCATCAGGCTAACCTTTCTAATGCTGATTTGAGAGGTATAAATTTTGCTGACGCCGACTTGAGCGGAGCCGACTTGAGCGGAGCCGACTTGAGTGGATGTAACTTAACTAGGGCAAACCTGACTAATGCAGATTTAAATAGAACCAACCTTAACGGTGCAAACTTAAGTGAAGTAAACTTTATAGGCTCAGATTTGATGAAAGCCAGCCTCAAGGAAACGAACTTGAGTCGTGCCGATTTGCGGGGTGCAAATTTAAATATGGCAAATTTGTTTAACGCAAACCTCAGCGAGGCAGAAATGAGTGGAGCCGAGTTAAGAGGTGCTAATCTGAGGCAGGCAAATTTAACTGGCAGCAACTTCAATGAAGCAGAACTTACTGGAGCAGATTTAACAGGAGCAAGCATTACTGAACAAGAGATAACTGAAAGCGTTTTGCATATTGGTTTATCGCATAAATGGGTAACTTGGGCTGGTAGTTATTAACTAATTAAAAATTCAAAATGCAAAATTCCAAGCGTCCCGTTCATATCATGTCTGCCTAATTAATTATAATTCTCGCATCTGTGCAAAAACCGCGAAATGCTCTTTCCCCCTGCCCCCGAAGTTTGCTTGGAGGGAAACCAACGCCACTTGCTCCACTTGGGGAGCCACCCCCGTGGGCGGGTTCCCCACGCCAGTCCGCACAACGGGGGGAACCCCCGCAAGCGGCTGGCTTGACTTGAGGGGAGTGGCGTGAAACCCCTGCGTACCCGTCAGTGGCTCCTCCTGGCAACTTCTCTTCCTGCGGTCTTAATGATAAGTCTTTCACCGGACACGATATCACCGATTGTACGCCAGTTAAATTAGTCAATAAAAAACTTCCAAGTTTAGCACCTGGAAGTTATTTGATGCAAAGCATAAACAAAGAATTTAGATTAAAAAATTAGTACACCAAGGGTGTAGCACCACGCATTTGGCGTAAAGAATTTATACAAGCAGGACAATCACAGCCAAATAAGTCGATCGCCATATCGCTTTCTTGATCGTTGAACTCTAGCATAGGAACGCCATCTTGAGACGGTTCCGCTTCTGGTTGATAGTTAGGAATTTGAGCTAATACAGAAGCTCTAGCACATACCAAACCAACTTTATGTTTATTGCGTATACAAGATAAACGGTCAGCGTTTGTGGTTACTGGCTCTATTGCTTGGGCTTGATTATTGATTATCACTCCCATAGATAGGATAGAGCCAAGAAGCACAGGAGTCGAAAGCAAGCTAAGTATAAATTTGTTCATGGTTTCCAGGTGAAGCAATTGCAATTGCTCAGATTCTCCGATTTAATCTTACAGTGTCAGTAAATGTCTATCAGGAATAACATTTACAGAGAATAGAGATTGAGGATTGAGATAAAAATCTGGGAATCGGGGCTTTTTCCCAGTTTCCTGTCTCTCCATCTCGACCTGATGAGTTGTATTATGACTGCGTTTGCAATTCGTTGCAAAGATTGCTGGCAGTAAAATTCCTTGCTTTCTACACCTTCAGGACTTACGTACAATGATTGTCTGTCTTGATTTCATCTGCGCTGCCTTAAAGGTTCCTCCATAATTAATATTTGACTCTCCCACCGTACTTACTGTATCTATATTTCATAACAAATGATACTTATTGTGCAGTTGCATACGGAAGAAAATTTTCTTTGATAACAAGCAAGTAGCTACTTAATAAGCTGACGTGTATACAAATTGCATCATAATCATTTATAGGTAAAACCTACAAACCTTCTGCTCTGCCACCTGCCATTCCAATGTGCAAATTAAAAACACAACAGTTTACTTAAATTTACTAGTATATCTTTATAATTTCCTCAACTTTTCATGAAACACTTTTGGTGTAACTTCGCGTTCAGTACCAAGTATTACTCATGAATCAATGTATATTCTGCCGCTCTTTGTCAGAAAAGGCTCTTCTCTGAACCTTTAAAGACAACTATAAATCGCATTCAGATGAGTCCAATCACTTACTCTTTGACTGGTGTTTTGTAATTCCAGTACGAGAATTTATTAAGTAGCTTTATAAACACTTAAAAGGTATGTAACGTGAAAATTTTGTTGGTAGAAGATGACCAGCCTACCAGTTCCGCTCTTACTGATATTCTCATTGCTCATTACTATACAGTTAACCTGGCAGTGGATGGGCAAAGTGGGTTGGAACTGGCAATGGCATTTGAATATGATCTGGTGCTGTTGGATATCATGCTTCCAGATATTGATGGTATTAGCTTGTGCAGACGCCTCCGCTCTAAAGGCTATCCCAGCCCAATTCTGCTGCTAACTGCGAAGGATAGTACCACTGATCGAGTTATGGGGTTAGATGCAGGAGCAGATGATTATGTAGTTAAGCCGTTTGACATTGATGAGTTGATGGCACGGGTACGTGCCCTACTGCGGCGAGGCAAACCGATACCATCATCTACCATCACTTGGGAAAACGTGCGTTTTGATCCGATCAACAGCGAGGTAATCTGTGGAGAAAAACTCCTGCGTCTGACTCCCAAGGAGTATTGTTTATTAGAGCTTTTCTTACTCAATCCCAAGCGAATTTTTAGCCGCAGTGCTATTCTAGAGCGCCTATGGGATTTTGCAGAGTCACCTGGAGAGGAAACTGTCAGTACCCATATCAAGTGTTTGCGTCAAAAGCTCAAGGCCGCCGGTGCTTCAGACCCCATCGAAACGGTTCACGGGCTAGGTTATAGGCTCAGACCTCCAGCGCAACCAAAAGAGCCTGCTACTTCTGTAGCCTCATATAGCAGTGACAAGAACAAAGAACAAGCATATCAAAAGAAGGTAAAGGCAAGCACTTACAAGATTTGGGAGAAATTTCAGGGCAAATTTGCACAACAGTTTGCTGTCTTGGAACAGTTAGCAATAGCGCTAAAAGCAGGCGAAGTGACATTTGAAATGCAACAGCAAGCAAAGCAACAGGCACATAACTTAGCTGGATCGTTAGGTATTTTTGGCTTGATGAAAGGTTCCCTTCTGGCAAAAGAGTTAGAGGACATATTGGAGTCGGGAAGCTTGCTGGAGGAAGTTCAGGTAGAGCAAATTGCCAACTTAGTAAGCTCACTCCGCCAAGAAGTACATAAGTCCCCCGAAGTAAAATCAGAGCCTGACTCCTACTCGCCTTTGATGCTAATTGTGGATAATGACTTGAAATTGGCGGAGCAAATTAAAATTGAAGCGAGCGTTTGGGGAGTACGAGTAGAGATTGCCATAGATTTAGACATTGCCCGCCAAGCGATCGCTCAAGATCCACCCGATATAATTTTGCTTGACCCTAATATTTCTAATTCAACGGAAGATGGGGTGACACTGCTTAGGCAACTGATGCAAGAGAGTCCTAAGATTCCTGTGTTGGTATTTACTAGGCGAGATAGCTTAACTGACAGGTTAGAGATAGCACGTTTGGGTGGGTATGCCTTCTTACAAAAACCCTTGCCAACTCGTGAAATTCTCCAAGCTGTAAGCGAAGTTTTAAGCAAGAATCACGTTACCTCTGGCAATCGAGTCATGGTAGTAGACGATGATTCAGCCATGTTAGTTATTTTGTCTACTCTCTTACGACCTTTGGGAGTAGAGGTAACAGTGCTAAATAACCCACATCAGTTTTGGGAAGTCCTGACAGCTTCGGCTCCAAACTTATTAATACTAGACCTGGAGATGCCTGATTTTAATGGATTGGATCTTTGCCAAGTTGTACGTAGTGACTGCAAATGGCACAGCCTGCCAATTATATTTTGGTCAGCGCATACAGAAGCAAAGCATATTGACCAAGCATTTGCAGCCGGCGCTGATGATTATATCTGCAAGTCTACGAAAGTAACGGAACTAACCACCAGAATTATCCGCCGTCTTAGAAGAGTTGGCTTTCAAAAGCAAAAGAGTTCAAGGGGCGACAAAGCACTTGCCTGAAGCCGAGAGCTAAATAGCACAAAAAGATTCTGACAATTTTGAAAGAACATTCAACGTCGAATGAGGGCAGCACAATGAATGCCAAAATTTACCTACAATTTTCAGCCTATGTAGTGGCTGTCGGCTCAGTAGCGATCGCGCTTCTGCTTACCCTCCTGCTTCAGCCGCTGTTAACCACTAGTATTGCTTCATTATTTTTCGTTGCCGTTGCACTGACTACATGGTATGGCGGTATTAAGCCAGGATTAATCACAACAGTGCTGTCTGTAATAGCAATTAACTATTTCTTAATTACACCAGTTCATCATTTTACTCCTGCAAGTTGGAGTGATGCTTTACGTTTAGGATTATTTTTTTTGAATGCCTCAATCATTAATCTCTTAGGTAACGACTTACGGAAAAACAAACACCAAGTTGAACAACTCAGCCAACAGTTATTACAAGAAAGCGCAATACAGCTAAGTCTGGCTTTATCCGCAACTCGTATGGGAATGTGGAACTGGAACATCCAAACAGGAAAAATCAACTGGTCGCCAGAGCATGAGCGGTTATTTGGGTTAGCACCAGGCACATTTGATGGTAGGTATGAAACTTTTGATCGTTGTTTGCATCCTGAAGACAGAGAAGCACTAAACCAAGCAGTAAATCGGGCAATACAAGAGCAGATTGCTTACCAGCATGAGTATCGTATTGTCTGGGCAGATGGAAGTGTGCATTGGATTGAGGGTAGAGGACAGACTTTTTATGATGAAACAGGGGAGCCAGTGCGAATGATGGGCACTGTGATGGATATCAGCGAACGCAAAGAAGCAGAAGCAGCTTTGGCTAGGAGTGAGCAACATCTACGCACTATTATTGATGCCGAACCAGAGTGTGTAAAAGTGATCAGCGCAGATGGTATTTTGCTCAACATGAATGCAGCTGGTTTGGCCATGATTGAAGCAGATAGTTTGGCACAAGTGGTTGGGCAATGCGTGTATCCGTTCATCGCACCTTCCCACCGACAAGCATTTAGGGATTTTATCCAGCAGGTAGCTCAGGGAGATTCCAGCGTCTTGGATTTTGAAATCATTGGACTCAAAGGAACTCGTCGATGGGTAGAATCTCATGCTGTTCCCCTGCGCGAACCAAAAGAGTCTGGGAATAGGGTTCTGGCTGTAACTCGTGATATCACTGAGCGCAAGCAAGCCGATATTGCCCTGCGCGAAAGCGAACAACGTTACGCTAGTCTAGCTGCTGCTGTTCCAGTGGGTATCTTTCGCATTGATGTAGAAGGCAACTGCCTTTATGTTAACGATCGCTGGTGTCAACTTACCGGATTAACTCCTGATCAAGCAAAAGAAACAGGTTGGTTGCAAACTTTACATCCAACCGACCGGGAACGCGTTATCCAAGATTGGAATCACGCTACCCAAAATCAGCAGATGTTTTATTCAGAGTTTCGATTTCTGCGAGCTGATGGAGTTGTCAATTGGGTATATGGTCAGGCTGTGGTAGAGCGAGCAGTCAGTGGTGAAGTATCAGGTTATGTAGGGACAATTACTGATATTAGCGGACGCAAACAACGTGAAGAACAGTTGCGATTGCTGGAATCTGTGATTTTAAAAACCAATGATGCAGTGTTAATTGTGGAAGCCGAACCCATAGATCCATCTGTACGGCGGATTGTCTACGCCAATCCTGCTTTTACTAAAATGTCGGGATATGCCCTAGAAGAAGTGATAGGCAAAACTTTTCATATTCTCCAAGGTAAAAAAACTGATCAAGCAGTACTAGCGAAAATTAACTTGGCTCTGGAAACTTGGCAATCTATCCGCTGCGATCTGATTAATTACCGCAAGGATGGCTCTGAGTTTTGGGTGGATTTAAGTATTGTGCCGGTTGCAGACGAAGAAGGTGAGTACACTCATTGGGTCGCAGTTCAGCGAGATATTACAGAGCGAAAACGAGCTGAAGAAGAACTGGAAACGCGTGTAACACAAAGAACTGCCGAATTAAGTCAGGCGAACAGTCGGCTACAATATCTTGTCAGTTCTTGCCCTTCTGTAATCTTTAGTTGCAAACCTTGCGGGGATTATGGAATTACTTACATCAGTGAAAATGTTTTTTCGTTGTTAGGCTACGAACCACAGGAATTTTTAGAAAAATCTCATTTCTGGGTTGAGCGAGTGCATCCAGAGGATGTAGAGCGGGTATTTACTGATATGGTGAGAGTTGATGAACAACACTTTTACTCTCACGACTATCGCTTTCAGCGTGCTGATGGTACTTACTGTTGGCTGTTGGTACAGATGAGATTAATTCGGGATGTATCTGGCAAACCGACTGAGATTTTAGGATATTTAGTTGATATCAGCGATGTCTACGACGAGCTTCGCTTACGCAAACAGGCAGAGGAAGCATTACGAGAAAGTGAAGCCAAGTTTCGTTCTTTGAGCGAATATTCGCCGATTGGTATTTTCATGACTGACGCTCAAGGAAAAACCACTTATACCAATCCTCGCGCCCAAGAAATAGGCGGTTATACCTTTGAAGAGGCTTTGGGATATGGATGGTTGCAATCTATTCATCCCGAAGACCAAGAACAGATTTATACTCAGTGGTCGGCTGCAATCTCTAACCAACAAAGATTTGCCCACGACGAATTACGCTATCTTCACAAGGATGGTACAGTCCGCTATGGCAAAGTTCAGACTGCCCCGATTCTGGCAGCTAAAGGTCAATTTCTGGCTCATGTCGGCACAATTGAAGATGTTACCGAAAGTCGGGCGATCGCGCAAATGAAAAATGAGTTCATTTCTATCGTGAGTCATGAACTCCGTACTCCTCTGACTGCTATTCGCGGCTCACTAGGATTACTAGCTGCTGGAGTCTACGATAAAAAGCCTGATAAGGGAAAACGAATGTTGCAAATTGCCGCAGATCAAACTGATCGCCTTGTACGATTAGTCAATGACATTCTCGACTTGGGACGACTTGAATCAGGAAAGGTGCGCTTGGAAATGCAAATTTGTGATGCAGCTAAATTAATTCAACAATCTGTAGACGCAATGCGGGCAAATGCTGAACAAAATCATATTGCTCTATCGGTTAGCTCTTCATTTATCCAAGTTTGGGCAGATCCTGATTCTATTATTCAAACTCTAACCAATTTACTGAGCAATGCCATCAAGTTTTCTCCTCCTAACACGCATATCTGGTTGAGTGCTGAACAAGTATGCGAGAACGGTCAATCTTCAACATCGATTCCTCATGTTCTCTTTCAAATTAAAGACGAAGGGCGAGGAATACCCCATGAGAAAATAGAAGCAATATTTGAGCGCTTCCAACAAGTAGATGCTTCCGATTCTCGTCAAAAAGGAGGTACAGGTTTGGGGTTAGCCATTTGTCGCCGAATTATTCAGCAACATGGTGGTCACATTTGGGCAGAGAGCATTTTGGGTAAAGGCAGTACATTTTACTTCACATTGCCCATTGCAATTGCATAAGATACAAAATTATCTCGTCCAAAATCACATTTAATGTGAATTAATTTCTAAAACTATTGTCATTTCGTAGTTGATTTCAAAACAATGATTTTGAAAGAATCTAGAGACCTTGATTAAATAAAAGGCGTTTCTAATTCACATCAGGCGTAAATCTTCAATCCCAAACTCCTTTAAGAGGTTTTACCTATATACGTAGGAGAGAATTTCTTATTATGCCAATCAAACGTATTTTGGTAATTGATGATGAAGAAGTCATTCAAGAAGTAATTCAGGAATGCTTAGAAGAGTTAGGGGCATGGCAAGTGTTTACAGCAGGATCAGGCAGAGAAGGATTGTTGATTGCTGAGTCTAAATTGCCAGATGGCATACTGCTTGATATATCTATGCCAGATATGGATGGTTTCGAGACACTCCAACACTTGCAACAAAACTCTGCAACTCAAGGAATTCCCGTTGCTTTATTAACTGCTAAAGTGCAACCTACAGATCGAGAGCGGTTTTCTCGCTTAGGAGTTGCAGGTGTCATTGTGAAACCCTTTGATCCATTAATACTGGTTGATCGGGTGGCGGAAGCATTTCAATGGGAATTATGAACTTTTTTAACTTCAAAATTTCTTCAATTCCCTATTCTACCTTAGAACAACCAAGTTCAAATTTGGTAGGAGCTAACTTTAGCTCACTCAATTGTATTGAGTGATTCTGAATTGTTGAGAATTTCTTAAGATTTTTCAATATTAAATAACTTAGAGCGTACAGCTATAAATTTTGAGATGATTCAAACTGAATATGAAAATTTGGAGGTGGTAACCATGACCACCAAACGCGTTTTGGTTGTTGATGATGAAGCTTGCGTTCAATACGTTGTGCAAGCGTGTTTAGAGGAAATAGCCGGTTGGGAGGTTGTAACTGCCAATTCCGGTCATGAAGGTTTGGTAAAAGCAGTCAAAGAAAGACCAGATGCGATCATTTTGGATATGATGATGCCAGGGATGGATGGAATAAAATTTGTTGAGCTTTTGCAAGCAGATCCCATGATTCAATCTATTCCGGTGGTACTACTTACAGCAAAAGTTGATTATACAGATTCTTGCCATATACAAAATTTAGGAATAGCAGGAGCGATCGCTAAACCCTTTGATCCTATATTGTTAGTGAATCAAGTTGCACAATACCTCGGCTGGACATGGTAGTACAAATAGCCCACTTTGGCTCATAAATTCTTTGTTAACAGATAGATTTTTATTTTGATATTTTTGCCCCCAGCCTCCTTGTTGTTAGGAGGTTTTTTTGTCAAAGCTAAGTTTTCACTTTTTATAGAAAAGTATCTAATTGTTGCTCTTTTGTAACTTCTAGCAAAACTTCAAAATTTCTTCAAAATTACCAATTAAATTCAACTGTGGCAAGTGCATCAAAGCCACTACCAATTTAAATTTTTTAATTATCAAATTTGTAAAATTTTATGACAAATTGTCTTTGCTGCTCCAACCAATTACTGCGTCACATCCGTAAAAATCAAGTTTTTCTTTTCTGTCGTCATTGCTGGCAAGAAATGCCTGAATCAAATCACAGAACAAAATATTCGGCAGCTATTTCTCCGCCACTGGAAGTAGCAAGGCAAAAACTATTGAATACTCATTAGTCATGAATCAAGCTTAAATCGTATTTACCTTAACGCACCCCTAATAAACTGTCCATAGTGAAAGTCTCTTAGGAGTTGGTTAATACCAATTTAAAATTCGTCTTGGAAAGTTCTGATGCCTGCGGGAAGGCTACGCCCAACGGTGTACCGAGGAAACCTCCGCTCAGACTTTCCGCAAAATTTAAAATTAGGAAAGCCAGATGTCAAAAGGGTTGCTGAGTTTTGGAGAATTGGTATAAGTAGCTTTATTAAGACTTACGCAGTAATAAACACTCATCAAGAATGTTGCGAGGGTTTTCTCCATGATGGTTGATCTTGGGCAAAAATTGAAAATGGGTACACGAAAACGAGCAAAAACCTTCAGGCTTCAACATCAACTGCCCATCGACAGATCACAAAACAATCCTTTGATTCTGGTGGCTGATAATGATCTTGCTATACGAACCGTTTTACGGCAGGTAATGGAAGCTGAAGGTTATCAGGTTGTTGAAGCGAGCAATGGAGAGGAGTGTCTACAAGTAGCTTTGCACTATCACCCAGATTTAGTACTACTAGATGCCACGATCGCAATTATAGATGGGTTTACTTGCTGTCAGAGGTTAAGTGCGTTAAATGAACCAAGAGTAAATATTAAAAATTATAAAGAAACTTTAAACTCCAGCTTTTTTGATTTAGCTCCTACTGTCATAATCACAAGCCTGAATGATGCGGAGTTGGTGGAACGAGCATTTGCAGCCGGGGCAACAGAGTGTATTACTAAGCCAATAAATATGGCGCTGTTGCGTCAGCGTGTGCAATCCTTACTTCAGGCAAAGAGGGAAAAAATTGCCTTAAAATTTCAGGAAAAGCAAACACAATTACTCGCCACGATTGGCCAGCAGATTAGTCAATCTCGTAATTTGATGCCGATTCTCAACAATACTGTTGCCCAAGTGCAGCAGCTATTATTGACTGATCGCGTGCTAATCTATCAATTTGAACCAGACTGGAGTGGCAAGATTGTTGTAGAAGCAGCCAGGGAAGGATATTTAGCTGTTCTAGATACTGAGATGTCTGACTCTTGTTTCCCTAAAGAATACGTTGCTCTTTATCAACAGGGACGAGTCAGAGTAATGCCTGATATTGAAGTTGCAGAAATTAGCTCTTGTCACCGCAGTTTACTCTCTCGGTTTGAGGTGAAGGCAAATTTGGCATTACCAATTTTGCAAGGAGAGGAACTTTGGGGTTTGTTGATTGCTCATCAATGTTCTGCTCCTCGACATTGGCAGACTTGGGAGATTGATTTTTTACAACAAATTGCAGTCCAAATGGCGATCGCTGTTCAGCAATCCCATCTCTATCAACAGGTACAGCAATCAAACACTGATTCCACAAATAAATTGCAAGAGCGTATCAAGCAGCTTCAGCAAGTTATTGAGTTTGAAGAAAAGCTAAAAAGCATTACGAACAAAGTGCGTGATTCTTTGGATGAAGGCCAAATTTTACAAACAACTGTAGAAGAACTTATTTTGGCATTGAGTATTGGTGGTGGGCATATAGCCTTATATGACAAACAAGAACAAGTCGCTACCGATTGCCATGAGGACGATGTGAATTTTTTACCCACCTATAGATATTTTCCCGATCTAGCAGATGAACCGGAAATTTCCTACCAACTGCAACAGAGGCAGCATTTTCAATTTTGTGTTCTTAGTCCTGTTGCTACTTATGGGCATAGTTTTTTAGTTTGTCCCATTTCTGATGAACAGGGAATTTTGGGTGATTTATGGTTGTTTAATCAGGTAGATTATGGATTTGAAGAATTAGAAATTAATTTAGTAAAGCAAGTAGCAAATCAGTGTGCGATCGCTCTACGCCAATCTCATCTTTATGAGGCAACGCAGACACGTCTAGCCCAATTAGAGCAACAGACTCAACTAAAAGATGATTTCTTAAGTACCGTTACTCATGAAATGCGATCGCCCTTGGCTAATATGCGGATGGCGATCGAGATGGTAGAACAAACGCTCATGCGGATTAAAGTCAAATTTGGGCAGTTAGTGAACTTAGATGCAGACTATGCCAGAGGTGATAAATATCTTCAGATTCTGCGTTTTGAATATGAACGAGAAATTAATTTAATCAATAATTTACTAGATTTAAAGCGGCTAGAAGCAGGACAACATCTATTAAACCTGAGTACGATTTCACTGCGGGATTGGATTGTTCAAAGAGTAGAACCCTTTCAAAAGCGATCGCAAGAACGCAACATAGCTTTAAAGACGGAACTACCTACTGATTTGCCTGATTTGGTTTCTGATTCAGCGTTTTTAGAGCGAATATTTACAGAGCTATTAAATAATGCTTGTAAATATACCCCACCCTCAGAAACAATTACCGTCACTGCTGCTGTAGTCGGAGTAGACAGACTGCAATTGCAAGTAAGTAATTCAGGTGTAGAAATTCCTACTAAAGAATTTTCTCGTATTTTTGATAAGTTCTACCGTATCCCTAAAAGCGATCATTGGAAACAAGGAGGTACAGGCTTAGGATTAGCTTTAGTAAAAGAACTATTAACAAATTTAGGTGGTTCTATACACTTAGAAAGCGCTAATAACTTGACCTGTTTTACAGTGGCTCTACCCTTAAAGGGTTTCAACATCAGTAGTGGTGAGTGCTGAGTGTTGAGTGCTGATACCGAGTTGCATTCAAAGATAGTAAATTAGGGCAGCAGAGGCGCAGGAAGAGAAGTTGCCAGGAGGGTTTCCCTCCAAGCAAACTTCGGGGAGCAGAGGTGAGGAAATCCGAATCTGTCTGATCGCAACATAGTATGAGTAAAAATACTAATCCCCAGTCCCCAGCCCCCAGCCCCTACCTTCTGCCATCTGTTTTCTACTATAAAAAACAGGGTAATCCCAGAAATTTCCAAGATTACCCGATTTTAGATTTTAAATCTTAGCAGAAATCGCTTATGCGAAAGCAGCAGTTTTCACATCGTTATTTGCCAGAATATCTTGCAACTCATCGGCATCTACTGTTTCCTTATCAACCAGCATTTGCGCGATTTGATCCAAGATGTGACGGTTATTCATCAACACTTCTTTGGCGCGAGTATAAGCTACATCCACCAGTTTGCGGACTTCTTCATCAATTGCCGCAGCGGTTTCTTCAGAAAAATCACGCTCTGACATAATATCCCGACCAAGGAACATATTGCCTTGCTGACGACCAAGGGCAACAGGCCCTAAGCGATCGCTCATTCCAAAGCGTGTAATCATCTGACGGGCAACTCTTGCAACTTGTTGTAGGTCGTTAGAAGCACCAGTAGTAACTTCTTCTTCACCAAAGATTAATTCTTCAGCAATCCGACCGCCCAAAGCCACTGCCATCTGATTCTCCAGATAAGCACGGCTGTACAAGCCAGTATCCATCCGGTCTTCGCTAGGAGTAAACCAAGTTAAACCGCCAGCGCGACCGCGAGGAATGATGCTAATCTTTTGCACTGGGTCATAGTCGGGCATCAAAGCACCAACTAAGGCGTGACCAGCTTCATGATATGCGACCAAGGTTTTGCGCTTTTCGCTCATTACCCGGTCTTTCTTTTCTGGGCCAGCTAACACGCGATCGATGGCATCGTTGATTTCGTCCATCGAAATTTCGGTCAAGTTGCGCCGTGCAGCTAGAATTGCCGCTTCATTCAGTAGGTTAGATAAATCCGCACCAGTGAATCCAGGGGTACGACGGGCGATTTTATCTAAGTCCACATCTTTTGCCAAGGTCTTACCACGGGCATGAACCTTGAGAATTTCACTGCGTCCGGCATAGTCGGGACGGTCTACGACAACTTGACGGTCAAAGCGACCGGGACGCAACAGTGCTGCATCTAGTACATCAGGACGGTTGGTTGCAGCAATAATAATAATGCCGGTGTTGCCTTCAAAGCCGTCCATTTCTGTGAGCAGCTGGTTGAGGGTTTGTTCGCGCTCATCATTACCACCACCTAAACCTGCGCCCCGTTGACGACCTACAGCGTCAATTTCATCAATGAAGACGATACAGGGGGCATTAGACTTGGCTTGCTCGAACAAGTCACGGACGCGGGAAGCACCCACACCCACGAACATTTCGACAAACTCAGAGCCAGAGATGGAGAAGAAAGGTACGCCTGCTTCGCCTGCTACAGCACGAGCTAGCAAGGTTTTACCTGTACCAGGAGGGCCAACTAACAGCACGCCTTTAGGAATCTTTGCACCAACTGCGGTAAAGCGATCGGCGTTTTTGAGAAAGTCTACAACTTCATTTAGTTCTAGTTTGGCTTGGTCAATACCAGCGACATCACCAAATGTCACCTGGGTTTGTGGCTCCATTTGAACTCTGGCTTTAGATTTCCCAAAGTTCATAGCTTGGCTGCCTGGGCCACTTTGGGCACGACGTAACAAGAAGAATAAGCCAACTAGAAGTAATACAGGGAAAAATAAGCTGCTGAGTGCCTTAAACCAAAATCCTTCATCGGTTTGTGGCAACACAGAAATATCAACACCTTTGGCGGTAAGGGTATTAATCAAGTCTGGATCGTTAACTAAAGTTACTACTTTCTTGTTGCCGTCTCTGGACGTTACAAGAGCAGTAGAACGGTCTGCGCTCAAACTGACTTTATCTATTCTGCCTTTTTCAACTTCTTGAATAAACTGACTGTACCGCAATGGCTCTCTGCTTTGAGGTTGTTTGTCAAAGAATGCTGTCCCTAAGGCAATGACAACAATAAAAAGCAGCGCGTACAGCCCCGCATTTCTCCATCTTTTATTCACCGAGGTTTATCCTCCTGTATTTTTTGTCCGTATGCGTTAAGACGCACGCTAAAAGAGAGGTCTTTTTTAAGAATTATGTTAACTTATCTTAACGTATACTAAATGGGCGTCGCTGTCATGCTAAAAAAAACTCCTTAGCAAATGAAAACTAGGATGGTAGGGATTATATTGTAGCGGCCCTGAAGGCTGCTGAACGGTATGAATAGGGATAATTTCTACCACACTGTTAGTGTAGGCGATCGCTTCAAATTTCTTGACTAACTCTTGTGTCCAAGGTTCCTCCTTTACTTGCTGTTGCTGGCGCTGCAACCATTTGACAAGCTGCGATCGCATGATTCCTGGCAAAATTCCCACCGCTAGAGGCGGTGTCCACCAACAGCCATCCTGCCATCCCCAAAGGTTACCTGTGCTTGTTTCCAGCCAATTTCCTGCATTATCGACTAAAATTGCTTCTTGGGCATTCAACTGTAGGGTACTCTTCTTTGCTATCCAAGCACCCAGGTAGTTACCTGTTTTATGAGAGGGAAGACTACGATTAAATTCTCCACTAGCAACAGCAGCGACAACGCCATTTTTTTGGTTTTCTGCCAGATCATCTGGTAAGAATCTGCCAATAATCCACTCGCGTCCATCGGGAAAGATGGTGATTCGCAGAACAGGAAACTGTGCTTTAAGGATTTCTGCACCTTGACGCACTCTGTTCCAGTCTGGTTGCTGCCAATTAAAAGTTTGTAGTGAGAACCGCAAGCGATCGCAGTGTGATAGCCAGTTAGTTAAAATACTATCGAGCGAGTTATCATAAACCCGCAGTGTAGTAAAAACTGTCGCCCCGTAAAGTAGTCCCGGATCATAAATGTCTAATTCTAGAGATTGGGAGTGGATTAATTTACCTTGATACCAAAAAATAACACTAACCTCAATAATCGCTGATAGGGCATAATTAATAAATAATCTACTCGCTCAATCTTTTGGAGGTAATATAACTCTGTGATTGCCTTCAGGAGTTGTAATTACTTTACCTCCCAAAGCTTCTATTTCACTAATTACCCTTTTTCGAGTTTTCTCATCGACTTGGTTATTTAACACCATTACCCAGCTAGAAATTCGAGCATTTTTACTATTAGGATTACTCTCCAGAAAATTAACAGTTTTTTGGGAAATATGGACTATATTTTTACTTTCATCATCTGGATAGTTACTAGCCCAGTTAGCAGCACTTATAAAAGATTGCTTGGCGGCTTGAGAATCTCCTAAAAAGAGTAACTCATCTATGCCTTTATAACGCCAAACATAATAAGATTTTTTCGGGACTTCAGGAGATAAAAATTTTAAACTTTTCTCCATCAACTCTATAGATTTTTCAGGCATAGCTGCATACATAGAAGTACTAGTAGACATACCTAAATAAGCGCCTAAAAATCGTGGATCGCGTCCAAGTATAACTTCAAAATACTCTGGGCTTAGACTGTAACCTGTTTTGGCACGAGCCTCTTCATCACCAAAATATTGCAAAAAATTAAGATATACCCAATCAGCAATCAAATTATCATACCCAAAACTGGGCATTTGATTAAGTAAGTTGAGACGTTTTTTTTCTAATTTAATTTCTCGCTCTAAAGTTTCAACAGAAGCAGCTTGTTTACTATTTAGAAGCTGTTGCAGTCGGGGATATTGTAACAAGCCGACTCCTAGCATACACAAACAGATTGCGAAAGATGCACCAACAGATTGACGAGATAAGGCGGACATTCTGCTTAAGTTACCTTTTTAGCTATGGATTACAGGTATATAGTAGCCACAAATTTTCTAAAAGTAACAGCAGACTTAATGCCAGCAGCGCAATAAAATGTAGATGTTTACTTTTTCAATAATTGCCAACATTGTTGAGCGATCGCCCAATCTTCTTGAGTATGAATCACTAATACTCGAACTGCTGAATCAGGGGTGGCAATATCTTCATCAACGGGGTTGCGTTGATTTTTCTCTGGGTCTATTTTCAGCCCTAAAAACGTAAAACCTTCTGAAGCAGCTTGGCGAATTCCTGGAGATTTTTCACCTATACCTGCGGTGAATATCAAGGCATCTAATCCTCCCAAACTGGCAAGCATAGAACCAATACCAGACCGCAAGCGATGTATGTAGATATCCCAAGCGAGTTGAGCGCGGTAGTTACCTTGGGCGATCGCCTCTATGACTTGCGGCAAATCGCTGGATATGCCAGAAATTCCACGTAAGCCTGAAGCTTTATTAAGAACATAGTCCAAGCTTTCGGCTGAGTAATTAGATTGCCGTAAAAGGTAAATCAGAATCCCCGGATCAATCGAACCACAACGACTGCCCATCATGAGTCCGTCCAAGGGTGTGAAGCCCATAGTCGTATCAATGCTACGACCATTTTTAATTGCTGCCAAAGAGCAGCCGTTACCCAAATGGCAGGTGATCAACCGCAAGGATGCTAAATCTTGCCCAAGAATCTTAGCTGCACGTTGAGAACAGTATTGATGACTAATGCCATGAAAACCATAACGACGGATACCTTGCTCTACCCACTCATAGGGGCCAGGATAAATTGCCGCCGCATCAGGTAAACTAGCATGAAATCCTGTATCAAATACTGCTACTTGTTTGACTGCACCCAAGCTTTGTTCAATCGCTTCTATTCCTTCCAAAGCGGCTGGATTATGTGCTGGAGCTAAGGTAGCAAGTTGGGTGATCGCTTGTTTGACTTCCTCAGTAATTACCACACTATGGCGATAGTCCTGCCCACCATGTACTACACGATGACCTACCACATCGATTTCTGACAGATGACTAATCACCTTAGTGGCTCCACGAGTCAGAGTATAAAGCATATAGGCGACGTGGGCGCGTCGGGAGTCAGCATAGATTGATTCTTGCAGCACTTCACCTGTAGCAGTTTTGACCTGAATTTCTGCCACACCTCGGTCTTGAGTCCAGTTTACTTTCCCTTCCCAAAGCGGCTGGGGTGCTTTTTCTGGGAGACCATCATCTGGTATCTCATACAAACAACTTTTTTGACTACTAGATCCAGCATTGAGTACAAGGATTTTCATACTAATTTCATGACCACTTAAGTACACAAAAATCAGGTAAGTAGCTCAACCTAATTAAACGTTAAATTTTATTGAATATTATTATATGTAGATTTAATTATTTACATCTAAGCACATTCAACATAAATTATCTATTAATAAAAAACAAAATGTCAGTAATTATTTCTTTTCAGATAAATTCTGTTTATGAGTATTTCATTTAATACCTATTTTTGAGAATTTAGCACTGATTGATATGCTTTTACTTGGAAATCAATACCAGTAATAGCAGTGCCAACTACAACAGCATTAGCTCCTAAATCTAAGGCTTTGCGAGCCATTTGGGGTGAGGAAATACCACCTTCACAAATAGTGGGAATATCTAGCTGTTCTACAATTTGACTCAGAAGTTCCCAACCAGGAGGAGAAAGATGCTTAGTTGAGACAGTATAACCAAAAAGAGTTGTTCCCACCATATCTGCTCCAGCATTTACAGCTGCTTTTGCCGCCTCAATTGTATCTACATCTGCCATCACTGGTTTATTAAATTCTTGATGAATTCGGGCAATAATTTCCGCTATTGTTTCATCACCAGGGCGGTTTCTCAGAGTTGCATCTATGGCTATAATATCGGCTCCGGCTTGCGCCACAGCAGCCGCATGATGAGACTGTGGTGTTATGTATACATCAGAGCCAGCTATTACTTGTTTCCATAGCCCAATAATCGGCACTTTCACTTTTGCACGCACGGTACTGATATGATTGGGAGTGTCGATACGCACACCAACTGCACCATTATTCACAGCAGCTTGTGCCATTGCTGCAATTACTATTGGTTCGTGCAATGGCGAATCAATAGGTGCTTGACAGGACACAATCAGTCCGTTTTTTAAGCTTGAAATTAAATCGTCATAATTCATGAGTCAGGGCCTGGAGACTAGGGACTGGGAGAAAGCAGGGGAGCAGGGGGCAGGGAGCAGGGGAGACAAGGGGACAAGGGGACAAGGGGAAAGAACTATGAATAACTCTTGCTCCTTGTCTCCCCGTCCCCCATGCTCCTTGTCCTCTTCACCCAATGCCCAATGCTCAATGCCCAATGCCCATCTCACTCATCATTTCAACACTTTCATTGGCTGGGCTGGTATCCATACGGTAAAAATTGAGCCAATTCCTACAGTGGATTCAACTTCGATTCGACCACGATGGAGTTCCACAAGTTGTTTAGTTAAAGCTAAACCAAGCCCAGTGCCTTCGTAGCGGCGGCGATAGGGTGTATCGAGTTGCTGAAATTTCTCGAACAGTAGTGGCAATTGCTCTTCGGGAATACCTATGCCAGTATCTTCTATTTGAAAGATAGCTGTGTTGTCTTCTACCCAAAGGCGTAAGGTGACGCTGCCACCTTCAGGCGTGAATTTAACAGCATTAGTTAATAAATTCGAGAGAATTTGTTCTACTCGTACCGCATCGGCAGTGAAGCGATCGCGTCTTGGATCGATTTGCAGATCGAGTTTGAGATTGATTTGTTCGTTGGTGGCTTTTTCTCCTAGTGAGGTAATAGCAGTTTCTGCTACATTCACCAAAGAAAATTCGGAAATATTTAAAACTGTCTTACCAGCCTCGATTTGAGATAAATCAAGGATGTCATTAATCATTTCTAATAAATGTTCTCCGCTGTCATGAATGGTTTGGAGATAATCCCGTTGTCGCTGGCTCAACTCACCTAAAGGCCAGCGTAACAGTGTAGAAGACATTCCAATGACATAAGTTAAAGGAGTGAGCAATTCATGGCTGATGGTAGCCAAAAATTCATTTCTGAGGCGGCTAGCAGCTTCGGCAGCAAGTAGGGCATCGCGCAGTGCGACTGTACGTTCTACAACTCTTTGTTCTAGGGTGTGTTTTTCTTGTGTCAGCGATCGCATCAACTCAGCTTGATGAATGGCGATCGCTAATTGTTCCGCAATATAAGTTAACAAATTTTTGTCACTCTCAGTCCATTGGCGTGATCCATTGCACTGATGAGCAATCAGCAGCCCCCAAAGTTTCTCCTCAAACATAATTGGCGCAGCCAACTTTGCTTTGACTTGGGCTTCTCTTAAAAAATTTAACAAACACTCTTCTAGAGCATAAGTTTTTTCGACATCATCCACAGCTAAGGTAAAACCTTGACGATACTTCTCCCAACATGGAGAAGTGCGTACAAAGCAAATTTCTTCCTTGTAATTTAGAACTGACGGAATGTCATCTGTAGCCCTGGCTTCGTATACAATACAACCCCCATGTTGGTAGTCTCGTTGTGGGGGTTGGGGGTTGAGTGAGAGAGGGGGTGAGTGCTGTCCATTGAGTGATGTAGATGCTGGCGCGGATTCTACCCATTGGGAATCCAGCCTCGTGCGGGGATTGTTGCCATTGAGGGTAGCAGTATCAAACTGGTGTTGAGTTTTGCCTCTAGTACCCTCAAATTTATATATTACTAATCTGTCTAATTCTAAAAACTCACGCACTTGTGTAACTGCCGTCGCCATAATTACCGACAAATCTAGGCTTTTACGGATTTGGCTTGTCACTTGATTTAACAACCGCTCTTGGGCAATCTGTTTTTGTAGGGCATCTTCCACTGCCTGACAGACATAAACATTAGGAGAGTTGGAAGTTGGTGTTATACTTTCCCCGTGGTTTACGTGCGGTAGGAGATATTCTAATAGCAAGAGTGTGAATTGACTTTGGAGCGTGGCATCATTAGTACCCAAAATTTGACTATAGCGTTCCAGATTATGGTGAGTATATGAATCACGCCTAAACAATTCTCTCAATGTCGAGAGAAAGGAGGCGATCGCCTCTGAATTAAATGTCAAAATAGCAGTTATTCTTGATTCCTCATCTCTGTGTGCTGAGTCTTGAATCAATGAAGTAAATTCTCCGCTCTCCTCTGGTTTCCCTACCAAGAGCGCACTAAACTGCTCAGAAACTAGCAATGTAAACCTTTGCTTCTGCCATTCAACAGGTATACGAATTCTTGCCAGTACAGCTTCTGTTAGTACCAAAGCGCCATTTCCCACTGCTTGAGCCATCTGTTGTTGCAACAATTCTCCAAGCTCATTAAATAGATCTAAAGGTAGGGTTCGGGAAAAGCTCAAATCAGAAGAACTAAGCATTTTCAAAAGTCTGGTGAGGGGCTAGCTGCTGCGCTAAAAGGTTTTTATTGTGTTCTAATCAACAGTTTAAGACGGTAATACAGAATTATGCATCGTGTAAGCGCCACATCCGGAGGATGGAATCAGTCAGAAGGTTTGATTTTTTTAGAACAAACTCCAGCTCCGTTTGTATTTATTACGGCTGCTGATACCGACATTCAAACCCTAGCGGCTGCCGTACCTAAATTACCCGCTACATTCCCTGCATTAAGAGTTGCCAACTTGTTACAGTTACAGCAACAACTAAGTATAGATACTTATGGAGAGCAAGTATTAGAACTTGCCGAGGTAGTTATTTTGCGCCTGTTAGGGGGACGTTCCTATTGGGCTTACGGTTTAGAAGTTTTACAGGAAATTGTTCAACGTAATGGTATAACCCTCATTGTAATGCCAGGGGACGATGCTTTTGATCCCGACTTAATTTCCCAGTCTACCGTGCCTTTGGATATTGTTAACCAAGTATGGCAATACTTTAGCCAAGGTGGTGTAGAGAATGTTGTTAACGCACTCAAGTTGATTGCTGATACTTGCCTATCAACTACATTTAATCCTCCACCACCCCAATTAATTCCCCGTGTCGGTTTGTATGAGTGGGTACGGGGGACTAGGAAAGAACTTCCTCAATGCCCCATGCCCAAAGTCGGTATTTTATTTTACCGCGCCCATTATCTAGCAGGAAATACTAAGGTAATTGATACTTTATGTGAAGCTTTGGCACAGAAAAATTTACAACCTGTGCCAGTGTTTGTGACTTCATTGCGCGAACCTGATGTCCAAGCTGAGTTGAGCGAATTGTTTCAGCCCAAAGAATCCGAACCAATCGCACTACTGCTCAACACAACAAGTTTTTCTCTGGCGCGGTTGGAAACAGAAACACCCGAAATCAAGCTGTGGGAAAAATTGGATGTGCCAGTCTTACAGGTGATTCTCAGTGGCGGGCCGATTGAGCAATGGGAGTCACAACTGTCGGGGCTTTCTCCCCGCGATATAGCGATGAATGTGGCGCTACCAGAGGTAGATGGGCGGATTATTAGTCGCGCTGTGTCTTTTAAGACAGTGCAAAGTCGAAATTCGGATTTAGAAACAGATGTGGTAGTTTATGAGCCTGTAAGCGATCGCATTGAATTTGTATCTCAACTAGCAGCTAATTGGGTGCGCCTGAGTTGTAAGCCTCCCCAAGAACGGAAAATTGCTTTGATTGTGGCAAACTACCCTAACCGTGATGGACGCCTCGCTAATGGTGTGGGATTAGATACACCAGCTAGTTGCGTGGAAATTCTCCAAGCTTTACAGTTGGCTGGCTATCAACTAGACAATTTACCCGCCAATAGTGATGAGTTAATTCAACTTCTTACTGCTGGTGTAACTAATGATCCAGAAGGTAGGGATTGGCGACCAGTCAAGCAAAGTCTTTCTTTGGCAGAATATCAAGATTATTTCGCTGCTTTGCCACAAGTTGTACAGCAAGCTATTTGTGAACGGTGGGGAAATTTTGAGCAGGGGAGCAGGGAGCAGGAGAGAGTGACGGGTACGCAGGGGTTTCACGCCACTCCCCTCAAGTCGGGGAACCCGCCCACGGGGGTGGCTCCCCAAGTGGAGCAACTTCGGAGAGCAGGGGAGAAAAACTTCCCCAATACCCAATGCCCAATCCCGATTCCCGGTATTCAACTTGGTAACATTTTTGTGGGAATTCAGCCAGCACGCGGCTATGATATTGACCCTAGTTTGAATTATCATGCTCCTGATTTAGAGCCAACTCATGCTTATTTAGCTTTTTATTATTGGGTTAGAGAATGTTTTGGTGCGGATGCTGTTGTTCATGTCGGGAAACATGGCAATTTAGAATGGTTACCCGGTAAAAGTCTGGCTTTATCTAGTAATTGTTATCCAGAAGTTGCTTTAGGCCCACTTCCTCACCTTTACCCGTTTATTGTTAACGATCCTGGTGAGGGTTCACAAGCTAAACGCCGTACTCAAGCAGTGATTATCGACCACTTGACGCCCCCAATGACTCGTGCAGAACTTTATGGTTCTTTGCAACAGTTAGAGAATTTAATTGATGAGTATTATGAGGCTGAAAGTTTAGATCCAGTGCGGTTGCCGATGATCCGCGATCGCATACGCGAGCTAATTATTCAAGAAAATTTACATCTAGATTTAGGAATTAACAATGAACAAGATATTATAAATTTTGAATTGTTAATTTTGAATTCTATAAATGGCTATCTTTGTGAATTAAAAGAAGCCCAAATCCGAGATGGATTGCACATTTTTGGCCAATGTCCTCAAGGCAGACAGTTGCGAGATTTGATAGTAGCGATCGCCCGGATACCCAATCGACATTCGTTAGGTATTACCCGTGCCTTAGCTCAAGAGTGGGGTCTTGATTTCGATCCCCTAACAGCAGATTTCAGCACTCAACTATCAGCCTTCGAGCGCAAGCTTGTTGCTGATAAAACTCAGATATCGTGTCACACTATCGGCGATGTTGTTGAAGCCCTAGAAGAACACGCAGCCTTACTAGTCGAAGAACTAATAACCTCCTCCCTAGTCCCTAGTGCCCAGTCCCCAGTCCTTAAGGTTCTCCATTGGATCAGTACGAAACTCGTGCCAGCATTACAACAAACCCACCTAGAAATCACTAATCTGTTACGCGGACTCGATGGTAGGTATATCCAGAGTGCCCCATCTGGCGCACCCACCCGCGGACGACCGGAAGTCTTACCTACAGGTAGAAACTTTTACTCAGTTGATATTCGTGCCCTACCTACAGAAACAGCTTGGGATATTGGCAGGAAAGCCGCAGAAAACTTAATTGAATGTTATACACAGGAAAATGGTGAGTATCCAAAAACCCTAGCATTATCAGTATGGGGAACAGCTACCATGCGAACTGGAGGTGATGATATCGCCGAAGCGTTGGCATTATTGGGCGTGCAACCTGTGTGGGATGGTGCAGCACGGCGTGTAGTAGATTTTGAAATTTTGCCACTTTCAATTTTGGGACGGCCCCGCGTCGATGTAACTTTGCGGATTTCTGGATTCTTTCGGGATGCTTTCCCCAACTTAATAGATTTATTCGATGCAGCGGTACAAGCAGTAGCGGCTTTGGATGAACCGCCAGAGCAAAACCCGCTAGCAGCGCAAGTCTACCAAGATACTGATTTTTGGACTGCACAAGGTTTAGCTTCCGAGGAGGCGCTGGTGCGATCGCGTTACCGCATCTTTGGTTCTAAACCAGGTGCTTACGGTGCTGGACTCCAAGGCTTAATTGAGTCACAAAATTGGACAAATGACGAAGATTTAGCTCGTGCTTATATAAACTGGAGTTGTTACGCCTACACTAAGGCTAGTTCTTCCCAAGACCAAGGCGGTTTAGTGGGAATTGCTGCGCCTGAAGCCTTTGAGCAACGCTTAGTGCAGACACAAGTTGTGCTGCACAACCAAGACAACCGCGAACACGACTTGCTCGATTCTGATGACTATTACCAATTTCAAGGTGGTTTAACAGCCGCAGTGCGTTCTCTTCAAGGAAAGAATCCCCAAACTTATTTTGGTGATAATTCTATTCCTGCTCAACCACGTGTGCGCCAACTCAGAGAAGAAATCGCACGGGTATATCGTTCTCGTGTTGTAAATCCGAAATGGATTGCGGGAGCCATGCGCCACGGTTACAAAGGAGCATTTGAAATGGCGACGACGGTAGATTTTTTATTCGCTTATGATGTTACAACTCAATGTGTTGAAGATTATATGTATCAGGGAATTGTACAATCTTATTTACTTGATCCTGGGGTTTCTGAATTTATTCAAGAAAAAAATCCATGGGCGTTACGTGATATTGCTGAAAGATTACTAGAGGCACACAAGCGCGGTTTATGGCAGGATGTAAATATAAGGGTATTGGAAACTTTAAGAAACTTAGTACATCAAGCTGAAGCAGTAATCGAAGAACAATAAGTGGTGTAGGCAACGAATATGGACAACCTCGCGTATTTGCACCTAGCTTTTGCATACGAAGATAACCAACCCAGCGAATTGGTTTCTTTAAGCTATTTGTTAAACAAAACAGCAACACCTGACTGGAAAAGACTTTCTAGCAGGGCTTGGAAGTATATGCTACCTCTTGCCCTCATGCTGTCTATTCTGAGTGCAGTCAGTAGCGTCATGGCATTGGAACGAGGCGATCAAGGCCCATCTGTCAGGAATCTACAACAACAACTGAAAAAAATAGGCTATTACCAAGCTCCCATTACACAGATATATGATTTTCCCACAGAAGATGCTGTCCGCCGCTTCCAACAAGCAGCAGGTTTACCAGTGGATGGCATTGTCGGAGCTACAACTATCCAAAAATTAGATAATTGGCGTACCGCATCTGCTAGTACAACTGCTTTTACCACAACGGCCTTCAATACAAGTACACAGGTGAAAGAACCAATTACTGTAAGTAACTCAGCCACTAGAACTAATGCTGCGAGTACATCAGCAAGAAAGACTAATGCTGTAAGTACACCAGCTAGAAAAATTATTGCTACGAGTACATCAGCTAGAAGAACTAGTGTACCGACTTCAGTAACTAACAAGCGAAACAATTCTAATTTTATTAGCAGAGGTGATGAAGGCGAAGAAGTCAGAGTTTTGCAAGAAAGGTTGCGAGTTGCTGGCTTTTATTACGGTAATGCAACAGGGATATTTGGCCCAATTACAGAAGAAGCTGTCAAACGATTCCAAACAGCTTACAAATTAGCGCCTGATGGTATTGTTGGCCCTGTGACACTAGGTAAATTGCCACCAGTTGGAGTTGGTAGTGGAGAAGATGCTCCTAAACCAGTTGTGGAAAGAGACAAACTCCGCCGAGGCGATCGCGGTGAAGCGGTTCGTATTTTGCAAGAGCAGTTGATCAAGGCAGGATATTTACAGGGAGAACCAAATGGCTACTTTGGCCCATATACCGCAGATGCTGTACGGCGATTTCAGGCTGCTAATTATTTAGCGTCAAGTGGTGTTGCTGGCCCAACTACTCGAGCTAAGTTATATAGCTTAGTTAATCCTACTTCCAAGAGCGAGTTCAGTGTTTTGGAAATCCAAAGACGACTACAAGAGAAAGGCTTTTACAAAGGTCAACTGAACGGCGTAATGGCAGAGGACACTAGAAAAGCAATTAAGCAAGCCCAAGAATTTTACGGTATCAGTCTTAAAGACGTAAGAAGCGGACGCTTTTAGCATCCGCTTAGGTCTTTGAGTATGATTCCCCAACTGGTTGCTTACCTCCGATAACAGCGAATGAAAAATTGCTCAAAATTTCACTTATTGGTTAATTTGAGACTCCGCCTTGTTATCCCATTCAGGTACTACAGTGGCATAAGTGCCCTTTGGCACTTGGGACAGACTGCATGGATTGTCAACTGACAGTCAAGGAGATGAAAACCTTCTTTTTGGGCAGTTTTAGCACCAATTTTTAAAATTGAGTCGTTTTTAAACTCAATTGTATTGTTGCATCTGACACAGATCAGGTGATGGTGGTGATGGGGGTAGGGCTGGTTAAGTTCGTAATGTTTATGCCCTTCCCCCAATTCTAGTTCCCGCAAAATTCCCATTCTAGCCATCAACTTCAAAGTTCGATAGATAGTTGACAGACTTATTCCTTCCCCATCAGTTTCTAGGCGATGGTAAAGATCCTCTGCACTGAGGTGTTCACCTTGCGGAAGTTCTTGAAAAATGTGTAGAATTGTTTCTCTTTGGGGAGTTAAACGCCAACCTCGGTCGTTTAGCTCTGCTTTGAGTGAAGTAGTTGTGTAGACAGTCATACTAGTTTTTCTCAACAAAGCCTAATAATTGAGAATATAACAAATATTCCAAGGAATTTGCAACAACTATCACTTATTGAGAAAGTTTGCTAAAGATTGAAGAATATTTAATCAAATCTTGATGGGCTGAAAAATAATAGGTGATCCCCGCCAGAAACATATCCTCAGAACAGAGTTAACAAAACTCAATCTCGCTTAAGTGATAATAATTTGCCATAACTAGAAAAATTTTGGCAACGGGGATCAAGTCAGTAAAACACAGTGTCGATAGAGTAACTATTCAAAATCATTGAAAAGCTTTTTAGATAGGCTTTTTTAATTTTGAATTCTAAATTTTGTGTAGGAGTACTCGTCTGCTACTTAATAAATAGTCCAGAGTCAACAATCCATAGTTTGGATATTGTTCAGTTCGCTATTGACCATTGACCGCTGACTATTGATTAACTAAGAGACTCCAAGTAATCGCGGATTAGGTTACGGCGCTTAGGTTGGCGTAGTTTTTGTAAAGCCTTAGATTCAATTTGTCGTACACGTTCTCTAGATAAATCGAGAGCACGTCCAATTTCCGCTAAGGAGTAAGGATGGCCATCTGCTAAACCGAACCGCATCAAAATTACATCACGCTCGCGGCTAGTTAAATCAGCCAACAAATGTTGCAAGTCTCTTTGCAAAGATTCTCGCATTAACATTTCTTCTGGGGTTACACTGTCGGTTTCCAGTAATTCCCCTAGCTCTGTATCTTTATCTTTTCCTACTTTTGTTTCTAAAGAAACGGAACGTGGCACACGTAATAAAACTTCCCGTACCTGAGTAGGTGTCATTTCTAGCTCAACTGCCAAATCTTCTAAGGTGGGGGTGCGGCCTTTTTCTTGAGCTATTTTACGTTGGGCTTTTTTAATTTTGTTCAGCTTTTCCGTGATGTGAACAGGGAGGCGAATTGTGCGGCTAGAAGTTGCGATCGCTCTTGTAATTCCCTGACGAATCCACCAGTAAGCATAAGTACTAAAGCGATAACCCTTGGTGGGGTCAAATTTTTCTACAGCTCGCTCTAAGCCTAGCGTGCCTTCTTGGACTAAATCCAACAATTCTAAACCACGATTTTGATACTTCTTAGCAACAGACACCACTAAGCGAAGATTCGCCTTAATCATGTGTTCTTTCGCTTGGAGTCCTTGGGACTGAATTTGCTCCAGTTCTTCTACCGTCATCTTGGCAATTTCTGCCCAGCGACGCTTGCCATCTCCCAAAATTGGCTTCAGGTCTGACACGTTGACACCAGCAGTAGCAGCCCATCTTTCCAAAGATGGTCGGTGTCCCAGTTCGGAGGCCAGACGCTCCTGAACTTCAATTAACCGCAAATAAGGCGAAATTACTGCATCCCCATGCTTGGCGGCGTTAGCAAGAACTATCCGCATCCGCAAGTAACGCTGGACTTTTTGAGCTTCTGAAACTTCTTCATCCCGCCCTAACAATCGAACCCGACCAATTTCTTGAAGATACAAACGTACTAGGTCTGTACTGCGACGGTTGGTGTTAGCAGCAAAATGAGCAGGGTCAACAGCAGTCAATTCCAAATCCTGTAGATCATCTACAGCCAAGTCACTATCGTCAACCGTAAGATCTCGGTCTAATGCCTGGTGGGGTTTTTGGGCGTTGTAAGGGGCATCTGCGTAAAAAGATGTTGCTGGCATAAAGATCGTCTCAATGGCTCCAGGTAACAATAGATTACGGTCAGCTAAGATTAAGGTCAGCTATTTAACTATTGCTATTGTTCCCGTGATTCAAGATGAACTAACACGGTTTAAGATTTGATTACAGTTTTTTTTGAAAAAAAGGAAAAAAAGCTGTAATAGTTATTTTTTAAACATAACTACCGAAATAGCTTGCTGCTGTAGTTCTCTGACTGAACCAATAGCTATTCATCTCTACAGCTAGCTTTTAGGTTATCAACTACCTCATTAACATTTCAATTTCGATAGCTTTTGGCAGTTATAAAAGTAACATTCTATAAACATATTTCGGTGAAAACCATGTTCGTAATCAGCATAGTCATATCTACATGGCTATAAAGGTAGTATCCTGACAATTTACTAATTTCCCTCTAAGGAATATTTGGTAAGAGGTATAAGTAATTGTCATCGGCAGTACGTTAGTAGTAATGCTTAAGTGCAAATACTAAGCAATTGCGGTTTAAGATTCCCAAAATTATAGGACTTACGCACTGAAGCCTGAAAACTTGATCCCCCCTAGCCCCCCTTCAAAAGGGGGAAAGTCTAAAGCTACGCCACTGAGGGAGTCGGGGAACCCGCAAGGGCGCGGTGGCTCCCCTTTTTAAGGGGGTTGGGGGATCTGAGTGCGTAAGTCCTGAATTAGTACTTAAATTTCAAAAAATGTGGAGATTGGAAAGAATTCAGCCATCTGTTTCCAATCTCCATCCGCAAAGTAGTGATTATTTCAATAGTTGTATTCTGGCTTGATGTCTCGCAGCATCAGTTCATCAAGGGCTTGTTGAGGTGTGAGTTCGCCTTGAAGTAAGCGGTAAACTTGCTCGGTAATTGGCACAGGAATATTTTGCAGCCTGGCTCGTTGCACCAAAACCTGACAAGTATTGACTCCTTCAGCAGTTCCTTGTAAATTCGCCAGAATTTCTAAAAGTGTTTTGCCAGCAGCTAGTTGGTAACCAACTTGATAATTTCGGCTTAAAGGGCTATTGCAGGTTGCTAGCAAATCCCCTAAACCTGATAAACCATAAAATGTTTCTGTCTTCGCACCCCAAAAGCTACCAATGCGAATTATTTCTGTCAGCCCGCGGGTAACTAAAGCGGCTTTGGCATTCGTTCCTAGATGTAAACCATCACAAACACCGGCTGCGATCGCAATGACATTCTTCAGCGTTCCTCCCAGTTCCACTCCCACAGGATCGGGATTGGTATATACCCGAAATCGAGTAGAAGAAAACACCAGCTGCACTACTTCAGCAGCAGTGGTGATGCTACTGGCTACTACCGTTGCGGCTGGCAATGACTGTTGAATTTCTTGAGATAAATTAGGCCCAGATAAGACAACTACTCCATGGTTAGGAAATGCTATTTGCCAAATTTGTGACGGCGTGCAGGTAGTTTCTGGCTCTAAACCTTTTGTTGCCGTCACAAAAATTGTTTCTGGAGAAAGGGAGAAAGACTGTACTTGAGTAGCAACATCTCTCACACCTTTCATTGAGATGGCAGACAAGATAATTTGGGCATCTTGTAGCACCTCTTTGAGAGTTTCTGGCCCCTGACGCGACCACACGCGCACCCTATGACCGTTAACTGCTGCCAGATTTGCCAGAGATGTACCCCAAGCACCCCTGCCCAAAATGGCTACGGTTTGTGGATTGTGGATTATGGATTGTGGATTAGCCATTGGTTTTTGGTCATTATTCTCCCTTGTCTTCCTAACCTCGACTGCGGGGGTAATGTTCCATTAATTCTCTGACTTGTTCTGCATGATATGAGCTTCTTGTCAAGGGTGAGGAAACAACTTGCAGGAATCCCAATTCTTCGGCGAATGCTTTCCAAGCGGCAAATTGTTCTGGGTGAATAAAATTATCTACTTTCAAATGTTTTTGACTGGGTTGAAGATATTGCCCAATTGTCAAAATATCGCAATCTACTGCTCGCAAGTCTTGCATGACTTGACGGATTTCTTGATCGGTTTCACCAAGTCCAACCATGATACCGGATTTGGTGTATATCCAAGGAGCAATTTGGCGCGATCGCAAAAGTAATTCCATTGTGCGCTCATAATTACCTTGGGGACGCACACGGCGATACAAGCGTGGAACAGTTTCTGTATTGTGATTTAGCACTTCTGGTGCAGCGTTGGTAATGATCTCCAGAGCATTCCAATTGCCGCACAGATCAGGAATTAGCACTTCAATTGTAGTATGGGGCGAGACAGTGCGAATTGCTGTAATACACTCCACAAACTGAGACGCGCCACCATCAGGTAAGTCGTCTCGATTTACAGAAGTAATTACCACATGATTGAGTTTCATGCGGCGAACAGCTTCTGCTAACCTTGCTGGTTCAGTAGGGTCTAGGGGTTTAGGCTTTTTTTCAAAATCTATATCGCAGTAGGGGCAGGCGCGTGTACAAGCTGGCCCCATAATCAAAAAGGTAGCAGTACCAGCTTGGAAGCACTCACCAATATTCGGACAGGACGCTTCCTCACAAACCGTATTGAGCGCTAAATCTCGCAAAATTTCTTTAACATTACCGACGCGCTCCCATTGAGGCGCTTTTACCCGCAACCAGTCTGGTTTAACAGCCACAATCCGTTTTTCTTACTTAAGTTATACAAATCTAATCGTAGCAACCAAAGCCCTGAGAAATGTAATCTATTATATATAGATGTAATTTTGTTATTTATCGCTGGTTGTGATATCTTGGGTTCATAGTCGCGTTTTTATGACGGGATGTAGCGCAGCTTGGTAGCGCACTTCGTTCGGGACGAAGGGGCCGCTGGTTCGAATCCAGTCATCCCGATTGGTTTTGTTGTCGATTAACACTTTATTTGTCGTCGTTAACTGATTAATGTCATCATTAACAAATTAATGTCGCTGTTGTCTCCTCACTCTCCAAAATTTCATCAACATCATTCGATCTGCCAAAAGCTAAAGATGCATTAACCTCATCGGAGTTTAGCGTTTCACTCATAAAGAAACTCCACCGCTTGGAATCCTTGAAATCTTTGATTTGGAAATACTTGAAGCTACTTCTGACAAAAAGCAAAGTTCACACCCTAAGCCGGCTATGTGATATTATCTAACCTGCTGTAAAGCTACGAAGTGGGCAAGCTGAACGCTAAAGCCACACGAGCGCTGATCTTACAACTAGAGAGAACGAGGCTTCAGTAAAACCATGTATTAAATAGTAATTATTTACTATTGCTCAATAAATATAATACTGCTTTGTTCCAAAAAGCGACATTTAATTTTTGACAAATGGCTTGCTTCTAAAAAGTGATAGTTATTTTGTTATCTAAAAGAACAAATTTTGGAATGGGAAATTTTTAAAAAACAACAGTTAAAATGTTATTTTTTAAAGAAGCGACATTTAATTAATGGAAATAATCCGAGTGTTAAATGCCAGTCAAAAAGGCTGTAATCCATGTATATAAGGGATTACAGCCTTTAATTCTTAGGCGAGATTATTTTGTTAAGACGACAAATAATTAGTTATCTGACAGCAGAATCAGCAGAAACTCAAACATGGATAGAGTTGCTGTTAAATGTGATTACTTAGATGTTGAGACAGGTCGAGAACTTTATAAGACTTATAACCAAATTCTTGGCAGCTTAGTCAACATGATTACCAATCCATTGCCTTGGCTTATGAAACGTTAAGTACCCCATCTCCTCTGCGCCCCTGCTCCTCTCTCTGCCCCTCTGCTTTCCTTCCTACTTTTCCGATTTTTGCCAGTAGTTTGATGAAGCCTATAAGTAGATAAAACGTGCAGTCAAGGTACAACATTGTTGTGCCCTTACAAAAAACTGTATTCCACACGAGTGGGAAACGCTATATATACTAGACAAATTAATCTACCAAGCACAAATGACACTGCAAATCATCACCTGGAAAGCCATCACAGCAGCAACCTTGACATTATCCGCCTTTGTCAATGTCATTAATTTAACACCAGCAACAGCTCAACCTACCCCTAACACTCAACAAGTAGGTCAGGTAATCCTGACCCTATCTGGGCATACAGCACCAATTCGCACCATCGCCCTCAGCGCTGATGGACAGATTTTAGCCAGTAGTGGTGATGACAACACAATCAAGCTGTGGAACCCAAAAACAGGAGTTTTACTCGCCACTTTGAAGGGACATTCAGAAAGAGTGATATCTATCGCTATTACCCCAGATGGGCAAACATTAGCTAGTAGTAGTTCTGACAAGACAATCAAACTGTGGAACCCGAAAACCGGAAAATTACTCCGCACCCTCACTGGACATACAAATCAGGTAACATCGGTTGCTATCAGCCCGGATGGAAAAACTTTAGCCTCTACCAGTTTTGACAAGACAATTAAATTATGGAACTTGAAGAGTGGGCAATTAATTCGTAACTTAAAACCTGGAAAAATTTCCAAAGCCCTTGTTATTAGTCCCGATAGTAAAACCCTGTTTAGTGGTGGTTTAGAAGATGGCAGAATTCAGTCATGGAACCTCAGCACAGGAAAACTACTGCGAACCTTGATTCCACCTCGACCAGTAAATCCTATATATGAGTATCAAAGGGCATCTGGTGTTGTGTCTCTCGCCATCAGTCCTGATGGGCAAACTTTGATTAACGGTGGTTACGATGACACTCATCAGTCACTTCAAGAAACTGATGGCAAAAACGTTAAAGTATGGAATTTGAAAACAGGAAAATTAATTCACAACTTTACTGTTGGTATTGGTAGCGTTGATACAGTTGTGATCAGTCCAGATGGTAAGACTGTTGCTACCGGCGGTTTGTCTCGTGAAATTCAGTTATGGGATTTGAAAACAGCGAAATTAATTAATAAGCTGAATGGTCATGCAGGCGGGATTTATGCTTTAGCTTTTAGCAAAGATGGCAAGACTCTTATCAGTGGTAGCGGCGATAAATCAATTAAGCTTTGGCGGGTTTCACCTTAAACGTGATAGGGAGAATGTACTACTCTGTAAAAGTCGAATAATCCCCTCCTTCTAGGTTCGGCTTCGCTGACTGTACTGCAATTAATATGCTGATAAATTTATTAATAATGAAGCGCGAACTGAGGCAATTATTATGAGTAATCTTTACCACCGCCACCCAGATGATATTGAGTCTGAAGCAATAAGCAACAATAATTTGTGGCAATATGTGCAATCTTTGCATCCTGAAATGGTTGCCCAACTTTCTCAGCCTACTTCACCTGAGGTATTGCAGTTAATTCAACGTGCTATTGTTGCTATGTTAGGTAACTTGCCTAGTGATAGATATCAGTCAGTGATTACCACCAGCCGCGATGAACTAGGAAGGCTTTTAGGTTCTGCTATGGTAGACGGCTATTTTCTTCGCAATGCCGAACAACGGCTAGAAATGGAAAAAACATTGCAACTGACAGGTGTTAAATCCCAAGATAAGGAATAGTTGTAGTGTTGTAACTGGTAACAATAACAGCACGTGTGAGTACAAAAAGCCTTGCTTTGCGTAGATCCTTATGATTAATCTAGTAGCCTCCTTTCAATTACTAACAAATCAGAATCAGCTTGGTTCCAAAAAATTCCCCCTTCTTGTTAACCAAAGAGGGGGCTAATTATTTATTTGGGGTAAGTTATTTTATTTACTGAGAACTTAACATTTTTTCTATAAAGTTCTACTTACATCCCAAAGATTCACGAGTATCCACACCAGTTTTAGAATTTACACCACTAGCCTTAGTGCAGAGTTTCTTTACCTGTGGGCCATCTAAAACTGCATTTGTAAAATCTGCACCTGTGATCTCAACATTATCAAAGGTAGAACGCAACATCATTGCATCTGTCAGTACCGCATCACTTAAATCAGCATCTTTGAATTTTGCTAAGTAGGCGATACCTTCACTAAAATCTACACCATGCAGATTTACTCCTTGCAACACCGTACCGTTAAATACGCCACCGCGTAAGTCGGCATTGCTAAAATTTGCATTCTCTAAATTGACATTGGTAAACTCAGTACCAATGAGAGTTTGGCCAGAGTAATCCTTACCTTTGAGTTCATCGCCAGCAGAACGGGTAATACTGGAAGAACTTGCAGCTTGCGCCGAGAGGGGAAACAAAAAAAGAACCATAGCTAAAACAAAGCTAGCTAGTAGTTGCCAATATTTCATAACTTCTTCTTAATAAATCTCAACACTTCTACTATTAACTATTAAACAGTATTGGGGATTAGGCATTGGGTATGGGGTATGGGGCATTGGGTATTTTAGGTAAGTTTCCCTTGTTCCCTAGTCACCAGTCACCAGTCCCCAGCCCCCAATCCTCATTCTCACCAAAAAAGAATCCTGCCTTAGGATATATAAATGTTGAGGTGCGATCGCAAAAATACCTGTGGCTAATCAAGAAACAGAAATCGCCCAATCTTTGGCGCGAACTCCTTTATACCAACTGGGTGTAGAACTCAAAGCCCGCCTGACCAGCTTCGGCGGTTGGGAAATGCCTGTACAATTTAGTGGCATTAGCCGCGAACATGAGGCTGTCAGAAATGCAGCAGGAATGTTTGACATTTCCCACATGGGCAAATTTATTCTCCAAGGTAAAAACCTCATTTCTCAACTCCAATTTTTAGTGCCCTCAGACTTAAGCCGCTTAAAATCCGGTCAAGCCCAATACACTGTATTGTTAAATCCCCAAGGGGGCATTATTGATGACATCATCGTCTATTATCAAGGTGAAGACACCACTGGTACACAACAGGCAGCGATTATCGTCAATGCGGCAACTACGGGTAAAGACAAAGCTTGGTTATTACAACATCTTGACCTGAATGCAGTTGCATTCCAAGATTTATCAAATCAAAAAGTCTTGATTGCTGTACAAGGGCCAAAAGCTGTTAACTATCTCCAACCTTTTGTAGAAGCCGACTTAAAACCAATAAAAGCATTCGGTCATCTACAAGCACAGGTACTGGGAAAACCTGGATTCCTTGCCCGCACAGGTTACACCGGGGAAGATGGATTTGAGGTGATGGTAGACCCAGAAGTGGGCGTAAAATTGTGGCAACAACTCTATGATGCTGGTGTCATTCCCTGCGGACTCGGTGCGAGAGATACCTTAAGGCTAGAAGCAGCAATGGCACTTTATGGACAAGATATCGATGACAGCACTACTCCCTTAGAAGCGGGTTTGGGTTGGCTAGTTCACTTAGATACCAAAGGTGATTTTATCGGCCGTGCTGTTTTGGAACAGCAAAAAGCCGTAGGAGCAAAGCGCCGACTAGTAGGTTTGCAAATGTCAGGACGGAATATTGCTCGTCATGGATACCAAGTACTATCTTTAGGTAAAGTAGTAGGAGAAATTACCAGCGGTACTCTTTCCCCGACCCTTGGTTATCCCATTGCCTTAGCATATGTTCCTTCACAGCTAGCATCTGTCGGTCAGCAACTAGAAGTGGAAATTCGCGGCAAAGCTTATCCAACAGTTGTGGTAAAACGTCCTTTTTATCGCTCGAAAAATCGTGTTATTTAAAGGATGAAGTATAATTTTCATTCTTTATCCTTTTTTTAGTCATGAACTGATAGCTGCTGATTTTTTGAGGAAAATTGTGTTGTAAGTTGCTCATCTAGAGTATGGTTAATTACCAGATGTAGCTTGGATTACCTTTGGGTAAATAATGTTTTTCATGTGGAGGGGGAAGTAACATGTCGTCTTTTGAATATCCTCAAGATTTGAGATACTTGGATACTCATGAGTACGTGCGATTAGAAGGCGAAATTGCCACTATTGGCATTACTGAGTTTGCCGTAGATCAACTGGGTGATGTCGTATTTTTGGAACTGCCAGAAATAGGAGATGCTCTAACCAAGGGAGATACCTTTGGCTCAATTGAATCAGTGAAAGCCGTTGAAGATCTCAACTCGCCAGTTACTGGCACAGTTGTAGAACGTAATGATGAGTTGATTAATTCTCCTGAACAAGTAGCAGATGACCCTTACGGTGAGGCGTGGTTCTTGAAAGTTCGCGTCAATGACCCCGATGAAGTTCATGATGCCTTGAGTGCCGACGAGTATCGCGCCCAGGTAGAAGGGGAGTAGGGGCTGGGGGCTGGGGACTGGGGACAAGGGGACACGGGGACAAGGGGAAAGAACTATGAAAACTCTTGCTCCAAGTCGTCCCCCATGCCCAATACCCAATCCCCGATACCCAATATTATATTGATGAAATTTAAAGAAACAGCTTTAGCTATAATCCGACTTGTTAAGAGTAATATTGCAAAATATTAAATAGTATTATTTGGAGAGCTATTTGTGGTAATTTACGCTCCTATTCCCAAGTCTAGCGATCGCCAGACACTGGGCAACAATAATCAAAAGTCAAATTTTGCCCAACGACACATTGGGCCTAACTCTGATAACATCCAGCAAATGCTTGATTTATTGGGGATTACCAGCCTTGATACTCTGATTGACCAAACTGTACCCCAAGCGATTCGGCTGAATAAACCCCTACAGTTGCCTGAAGCCCAAAGTGAGTATGCAGCGCTGGCAAAGTTAAAAAAAATTGCTACTAAAAATCAGGTTTTTCGCTCATTCATCGGCATGGGATATTACGATTGCATCACCCCACCAGTGATAGCGCGTAATATCCTGGAAAACCCTGGTTGGTATACTGCTTACACTCCCTATCAGCCAGAAATTGCCCAAGGACGGTTGGAAGCACTGCTGAATTTCCAAACGATGATTATTGACTTGACGGGTTTGGAAATTGCCAATGCTTCGTTACTCGATGAAGCGACAGCAGCCGCAGAAGCAATGAGTTTGAGTTATGGTGTTTGTAAAAATAAGGCAAATACCTATTTTGTTTCTCGTGACTGTCATCCCCAAACTATCGATGTGTTGCAGACACGGGCTAAACCTTTAGGAATCCAGATTATTGTTGGCGAACATCAAACTTTTGATTTTGAGCAACCGATTTTTGGGGCAGTGCTGCAATATCCTACGAGTGATGGCACTATCTATGACTACCGCGCTTTTATTGAAAAAGCCCATGCTCAGGGTGCATTAGTAACGGTAGCAGCAGACCCTTTAAGTCTAACTTTGCTGACACCTCCTGGTGAATTTGGTGCTGATATTGCTATTGGCAGCACTCAGCGCTTCGGTATTCCCTTGGGGTTTGGGGGCCCTCATGCGGCATACTTTGCGACTAAAGAAGAGTATAAGCGGCAGGTTCCCGGACGAATTGTCGGTGTATCAAAAGATGCTCAAGGTAAGCCTGCATTACGTCTCGCTTTGCAAACCCGCGAACAGCATATCCGCCGGGAAAAAGCTACTAGTAATATTTGTACAGCGCAGGTATTGCTGGCAGTCATGGCGAGTATGTACGCAGTTTATCATGGCCCAGCTGGACTCAAGGCGATCGCCGAAAATATTCACCAACTAACTTCAATATTGGCAGCAGGACTAAAGCGCCTCGGTTATAGCATCAGTTCGGAACATTTCTTTGATACGCTCAAGGTGGAGTTGGGAACACACTCTCTAGATGCTATTCTCGAAGCTTGCCAAGCTCATAATATTAACTTGCGAGTTTTTGATGCCAGTGCTGTAGGCATCTCGCTAGACGAAACAACTACAGTAGAAGATTTACAAGACCTATTAGAGATTTTTGCTTTAGGAAATGAATTAACTTTCACAGCCGAAGAATTAACAACTTCTGATTTCCCAATCTCCCGCACCAGCAATTACCTCACCCATCCTGTATTTAACCGTTATCACTCAGAAACTCAGCTGTTGCGCTATCTGCATCAGTTAGAAACTAAAGATTTATCTTTAACTACATCAATGATTCCTTTGGGATCTTGCACGATGAAGTTAAATGCCACATCTGAGATGATGCCAGTAAGTTGGGAGGAATTTGGCAAGATTCATCCATTTGCTCCAGTATCGCAAACACGGGGTTATCAAATTCTGTTCCAGCAACTTGAGGCATGGTTAGCTGAAATCACTGGATTTGCTGGAATATCTCTCCAACCTAATGCAGGTTCTCAAGGTGAATACGCAGGACTTTTAGTGATTCATCAATATCACGAAAGTCGAGGAGAAGCACACCGCAACGTTTGTTTAATTCCTACCTCGGCACATGGAACAAACCCAGCCAGTGCAGTGATGTGTGGGATGAAGGTAGTAGCAGTTGCTTGTGATGCAGAAGGTAACATTGATGTTGATGACTTGAAAGCTAAGGCAGAAAAACATAGTAATGAATTGGCTGCCTTGATGGTGACATATCCCTCAACTCACGGTGTCTTTGAGGAAGCAATTGAGAAAATCTGCGCTGTAGTTCATGCCCATGGTGGACAAGTTTATATGGATGGGGCAAATATGAATGCCCAAGTGGGAATTTGCCGTCCTGGAGATTTTGGTGCGGATGTCTGCCATTTGAATCTACACAAAACTTTTTGTATTCCCCACGGTGGCGGTGGCCCTGGTATGGGGCCAATTGGTGTAGCTTCCCATCTTGTGCCATTCCTACCCGGACACGCTGTGGTTCCCATCAATAAAATTCAGGAGTCAGCCAGTACTGAGGATTCCCACCTCGGTGCAGTTGCTGCTGCACCTTGGGGTAGTGCTAGCATTCTCGTAATTTCATGGATGTACATTGCCATGATGGGTGCAGCTGGTTTAACAGAGGCAACTAAGGTAGCAATTCTCAATGCTAACTACATCGCCAAGAAGCTAGAACCTTACTATCCAGTTTTGTATAAAGGGAAAAATGGTTTAGTTGCCCATGAGTGTATTTTAGATTTGCGATCGCTCAAAAAATCCGCCAACATCGAAATCGACGATGTAGCCAAGCGCCTCATGGATTATGGTTTTCATGCGCCTACTGTCTCTTGGCCTGTGGCAGGTACAATCATGGTAGAACCAACAGAAAGCGAATCCAAAGAAGAATTAGATCGTTTCTGTGATGCGATGATTGCTATTCGTGCAGAAATTGCCGAGATTGAATCAGGCAAGGTAGATATTCAAGATAATGTCTTGAAGAATGCACCCCACACTGTTGAAAGTCTCATCACTGGGGAATGGCAACATCCCTATTCTCGTGAACAAGCTGCTTACCCTGCACCGTGGACACGCGAACATAAATTTTGGCCTAGTGTTGGCAGAATTGACGCGGCTTTTGGCGATCGGAATTTTGTTTGTTCTTGTTTGCCAATGGATGCTTATAACTAAATCATGCCTAGTTGCTGTCAAAGATAGTAACTTCGGGTGAGAGTAGGAAGCAATACGATTCGGATAAGCATTTTTCATATCCCTTGTGGTTTGGAAAAAGGGTAAGGGGAAAATGGGAAAGGTTTGAATTCACCCTTTTGCCTTTTCCTTTCACCCTTTAACCGAACCGTATTGGGAGTGGGACTAGAGAATAGGAAAATTGCTAATTACTAACTTCTCCATTTTTCAAGATTTTTGTTGAACTCAACTGAGTATCAAAGTGTAGCTTTGGTAATTTGAAATCATTAGGCGATGTCTACGATGGCCTACGCCTACGCACTTGACAATTCGCTCTTACAACACCTCTGGCGTTCTTCTTTGCGCCTTTGCGTGAGACAAAAAAATCTATGTAAAATCGAACCGCCAAAGACGCAGAAAGCGCCAAGAAAGAGAGAAGAAGTAGCTTTAGCTGTAATATGGCTTTACACGGGCTAATTTTTGTAATCTAGGAATGAGGGGAGAAATAATTTTATCTGCGAAAGATTTCGTTGACGGTAATATTCACATCAGGAGAAGCTTGAATTGATAAAGTTTGACCGCTAGTGAACTTTTGCATAAGCTAATATCCTACGGCTGTTAGTTGTTGATAAACTTCGAAAATTCGCTCCAGAGGACATCCAACGTAGTTTGAGCAAGAATTCTGCGTTGTGCTTCATTCCCCATGCCCAAAAACTCCATTCCTTTGTGGGTGGAGTTTTTCATCTGCAAATTCAATCATAGACATGCTATAATGGAAAAGATTAAGGGCGCGTGGCTCAGTGGATAGAGCAACAGATTCCGGTTCTGTGGGTCGGGGGTTCAAATCCCTCCGCGCTCGTTTTATGTACAGTGACTAATTATTTGTCATTGTTATCATGTTGAGTGGTATAACAACACTCAGCATTTTTTGCCTGCATAATTTCAAGGATAGCAAAGTGCGATCGCCCAATATCGGGATTTGGTTTTTCATGACGATTAATATTATTAAATAGAATAAACCACTGTGAGGCAGTGGTTCAAATATCAAAAATTGGTATTTTATTAATTACTCTAAAGGTGTGCTATAGGCACTAAAGCCATAAGCTAGCCTTTTTTTCCAACGATCTGAAGGTTTGAGGCTTTTATTAATAGCTTTAGCAAATGGCACAGGAATACCTTTGATAGTTTCCGGTAAAATTGCATATTCCTTTGTTAGTTCTACTGTGTATTGCGGACACTTTGGTTTTATTCCGCAAGCATTCAACATTTCCTCGATTTCAACGGCTGAATATTGCTTGAGATAAATAGGATTTTTTCCGAAAATATTGAAGCTTCTAATTAAATTATGGATAATGTGAGAAGGGCAAGATTTGTTGTGAAAGGAATGATTAAAAACGAAACTACCACCAGGTTTAAGTACACGAAATATCTCAGATAATAAAATCCTTAATTGTGCATCTGGTATATGCATAAATACACAGTTAGAAATAACTAAATCTATAGAATTATCTTCTAGAGGTAAGATTTCTGCTGAGTTGCAAATTACATTAAATTCCGCCCCTGGAAAAAAATCATATTCTTGTTTAACCTTGATTAATCTTCGCAATAATGATTCTGAAATATCAATAGCATAATATTTTTGGCAGTTGAGATTTTTCTCTTTTGAGAGATGTAATGAAGCACGACCATAACCACAACCAATTTCCAGAATAGAACCAACAAATTTATTCATGGGAAATTGATTCCATGTACCACCAGGTCTGCCACCTAGCAAAGTATAATCTTGTTTAATTAGTGATGTGTCTGTAACTTGTTCAATTTTTTGAGAGCCATAGTAGGTTTTACCAATTTCATCCCATTTTTGTTTGTGGTTAGTACTATTTAACTGTTCATAGTTTTCAGGAAAATAAATGCCATCTCGAAAGTGAAATTTATTTAGGCTAATTCTGGATTGTTCTAATTGAGCCATAGAAGTATTTTTCATGAATAGCTAGTTATGTTTCTTGTTATACTCCCAACTAATATTTAAGTGCAAGTGCTTTTAATTAATAGCCCTAAATAAAGATATATAAACTAATTATAAAATCTACTAATAGCTTTAATATTTCCTCAAAAACACAGTAGTTTGTGATAAAAATTTATGTATCAAAAGCAACATTATATAACTAAGTTTAAGTTAATTTGCTAGTTATTTATCAGTATATTTACTTTGAAAAATGTGAATTCGTTTATAAATACTTTAAATTTAACTATATGTAACCACAAGAGATGAAGATGAAAACAGAATCACAGCAAAAACGGATAGTAGTTGTGGGAGCAGGTTGGGCTGGTTTAGGAGCAACCTACCACTTGGCAAAACAAGGCTATGATGTGACGTTGCTAGAAGCAGGGCCTTATCCCGGTGGACTAGTAGCTGGTTGGAAAACATCCGCAGGACGTTCTGTAGAAGCAGGTATACATGGTTTCTGGTATCCTTACAGAAATATTTTTTCTTTAATTAATGAATTAGAAATTAATCCTTTTACAACTTGGACTCGTTCTTCGCAATATTCGCCTGCGGGATTGGAAGTGGAATCACCAATTTTTCAAGACTTACCGCAACTCCCCACACCTTTAGGCACGTTTCTCTACACTCAGTTTAAGCGACTACCACTAATTGATCGGCTTAGTGCTTTACCTTTACTTTACGCTGTTGTTGATTTTGATAATTCTGATGAAGCTTGGCGGCGTTATGACTTTGTAACTGCACGTGAACTCTTTAAAGATTTTGGTGTGTCTGCAAGACTTTATAAAGAAGCTTTTGAACCAATGTTATTGGTAGGATTATTTGCTCCAGGCGAACAGTGTTCAGCCGCAGCCACTATAGGAATGTTGTACTTTTTTATTCTGGCTCATCAACCTGATTTTGATGTAGTTTGGTGCCGGGGGACTGTTGGAGAAAAAATATTTCGTCCTTGGGTGGAACGTATTGAAAAAGCTGGTGCAAAAGTGCTATCAAAGCGGCGAGTAACTGACTTAATTATTGATAGCAATAATCGGGCTAAAAGTGTGGTTTGTGGTGATGAAGTATTTGATGCTGATGCCGTAATTTTTGCTGTTGGTATTACTGGCATGAAGAAAATTGTTGCAAATAGTGCTAGCTTACAAAGCCGTGAAGAATTTCGCAATTTGAATAATTTAGGAGCAATCGACGTTTTAGCGGCTAGGTTGTGGTTTGACCGCAAAATTGATATTCCTCGTCCTTCTAATGCTTGCTTTGGATTTGATGCAACCACGGGATGGACATTTTTTGATTTGAATGCTCTACATGACGAATATAAAGATGAGCCAGGAACAGTAATTGAAGTTGATTTTTATCATGCAAATCAGTTTCTCAATTTGAGTGATGAGGAAATTTTGCCAATAGTCCAGCGTTATTTAGCAACTTGTGTACCAGCGTTTCGAGAAGCAAAGATAATTGATAGCAGTGTAATTCGGTTACCAAATGCGGTAACTCACTTTGCGCCTGGTAGCTATCGCCATATGTTGCCAGCCAAGACAAGTTTTGAGAATGTATTTATGAGTGGGGATTGGATTGTGAACCGTCACGGCTCATGGTCACAGGAAAAGGCTTACGTTACTGGTTTAGAGGCGGCAAATTTGGTAGTGTCATATTTGGGGGAGGGTGCGCCATCTCAAATTTTACCTATAGAAGCGGATGAACCGCATATACAAGTAGCGCGATCGCTCAATCAAACAGTGCGTGAGTTGGGTAAATCTATTTTGCCTAATTTTTGGTTGCCCTAGCTATGCAATCAAAACAGATACCTGATTTCAGATTTTGGGAGACACGCATACAACACAGGCAATATCCACATGAGATTTTTGCTCATCTTTTTCAAGCCAATTAAGGCGGGAGTCTTTAGCATCCCACCATAAAATCTGCATGAAGATACTACCACGTGTCATTATTTGCGCTTAAGCAACTTGAGCAATTCGCTGTTGAATCGGAATTTGAATCACGAATTCTGTCAGATTTCCAGGTGTGGATTGGCAGTAAATATTGCCACCATGTTTTTCCACAACAATCTGGTGACTGATAGACAAACCTAATCCAGTTCCTTTACCAACTGGTTTCGTTGTAAAGAAGGGATTAAACAGCTTTGCTTTTTTAACTTCACAAATTCCGGGGCCATTATCACTAATGTGGATAGCAACCCATTCGTTGCTGATCATTGTGGTGCGAATTGAAATTCGACTTGGTTGCTTTTGAATTTCCGCAAATGAACGCTGTTGATTATATTCATCCAAAGCATCAATGGCATTGGCGAGAATATTCATAAACACTTGGTTGAGTTGCCCAGCATAACACTCAATTAGCGGTAACTGACCGTATTCTTTAACTACTTCGATACCAGAATGTTCTGGTTTTGCCTTTAAGCGGTAATTTAAAATGGTAAGCGTGCTATCAATTCCCTCGTGAATATTTACCGCTTTCATTTTGGCTTCATCTACACGAGAAAAAATCCGCATAGACTTCACAATTTCGTGAATGCGTTTTGCACCGATATTCATGGAGTTGAGCAGCTTTAGCAAATCCTCTTGGAGAAAATCTAAGTCCGTGGCTTCAAGTTGCGTTTGAATACGAGGGGTAGGATTTGGATATTCCTGTTGATAAAGGCGCAAAATATGCAGTAATTCTTGAGTGTATTCGCCAGCAGGAATGAGATTGCCATAAATGAAATTTACGGGATTGTTAATCTCATGAGCAATGCCAGCCACCATCTGTCCTAAGCTAGACAGTTTCTCACTTTGAATTAGTTTAATTTGCATTTGTTGCAAGTCTTCATAAGCTTGGCTTACTTCTGCAACTTTCTGTTCTAACAGAGTATTTTTCTGATCTAGTTTCGCCGCCAAATCATACAACTTCAGGTGCAATTTAACCCGTGATAATACTTCCTCTTGTTGGAAGGGTTTGGTGATATAGTCTACAGCACCGACTTCAAAACCTTCCAATTTGTTAGCAGTATCGGAGAGTGCAGTCATAAAAATGACTGGAATATCTTTAGTTTGCGGATTTGCTTTTAATTGACGACAAGTTTCAAATCCATCAATCTCTGGCATCATCACATCTAAAAGAATTAAATGAGGTAGAGCATATTTGACTCTTTCTAGCGCCACCTTCCCAGATTTCGCCACCCACACTTCTAGCCCAGCCTGATCGAGGGCATCAGATAATACACCTAAGTTGGCAGGATTGTCATCAACAATGAGAACCGTTGCAGTTTGTTCAGTTACAAGATTCATAACTTTTACTTGTGAGATTGAATGAGTGCCAGAATATCTTGGTCTTGAAATCCTTTTGCCAATTGGTGCAGCTTTTTCACAAAGGGGATATATTTTTCATCCATTTGTGCAATTAATGCTGCCTGTTTAATAATTCCCTTGAAATTACCTTTCATCACCAACTCGTACAAAGTTTCGATTTCTGCTGTTGGTGGAGCGATTAGCTCAGTATTATCTCGCTCTGACTCGCTCACAGTGTTCTGCTCTTCATAAACCCACTCTAGGCTCAGATGTTTCCGCAATTTCTGGAACAGCTCCATTGCCTGTATGGGTTTGGGAAGAAACTCATCACCACCTACTTCTAAGCTGCGATGTTGATCGGTTTCAAATACGCTTGCTGAGGAAACAATAATCGCAATGTCTTTGAATGCTTCTGATGCACGAATGCGCTTGATTAGACCGAATCCATCAAGTTCTGGCATTAACAAGTCAGTAATGACAAGTTCTGGTTGAAATTCCGAGACTTTCTGCCAACCATCTTCTCCATTGATTGCTTCAGCCACCTCGAAGCCAATTGGACTGAGCAAATTGGCAATAACTGAGCGATTTGCCCATTTGTCATCAACTACAAGAACCTTGGGTCGGTGGTCTTTAATGCCAATAATTTGTCCGCGATCATCAGCTTGAGATGTTTTGACCCACTCATCAGCTGCGGGCAGGTTGACATCAAACCAAAAAATACTACCAACACCCAGCTCGCTATGAACCTGAATGGTACTGCCCATCAATTCTACAATTCTTTGGCTGATTGCCAAGCCCAACCCAGTACCCTCAGTTTGCCGGCGGTTATCTCCTGCTTGCTCAAAGGGTAGAAAAATAGCTTGGAGTTTATCTTGGGGAACACCGATGCCTGAGTCACGTACTTCAAAGCGAATTTTTCCTTCAGAAGCATAGCTGATAGTAAAGATGACGCTACCTGCATCGGTAAATTTGATTGCATTGCTCAGAAGGTTAATTAATACTTGCCGCAGGCGTTTTTCATCGGCATGGATACCAATAGGTAGTTCTGAAGCTAATTGATATTCAAAGTTAATATTTTTCAGTTCAGCGCGGATGCGGCACATCTCCGCAACACCTTGCAAGAATGCGGGAAAGTGGAAATCAGTGGGTATGAGTTCGACTTTCTGCGCCTCAATTTTTGATAAATCTAAGATGTCATTGATTAAGGTCAGCAAATGCGAACCGCACTGATAAATCACATCAATGCGCGATCGCTCTTCTTCATTGAGATGTTTGGAACGCTGAAGAATTTGGGCATAGCCTAAGATACCGTTGAGGGGAGTCCGCAACTCGTGGCTCATGTTGGCTAGAAATTCGCTTTTAGCGAAACTTGCTGCTTCTGCCACTTCTTTGGCTTGGGCAAGTGCAATTTCTGCGAGTTTGCGGTCATGGATATCAGTATGGACTCCAATCCACTCTCGAATGCTGCCATTTGTATTCAGAATGGGCAATGCTCGTACACTCATGTAGCGATATTCGCCATCGTAACGCTGCAAGCGATGCTCATCTTCATAAAGTATTCGATTAGCAAGAGCGTGTGACCAAACCTCTGCGGTGTGGAGTTGATCGTCAGGATGAATGGCGTTCTGCCAACCTAATCCTTTCAATTCTTCAAAGGACTGTCCGGTAAATGCACTCCATTGGCGTTGTTCAGTGACAAACTCGCCCTCTGCCTTGGTATCCCAAATTATTTGGGCTGTGGCTTCAATTAGCGATCGGAATCGTTCTTCGCTATGTTGCAGCGCTAGCTCTGCTCGTTTGCGATCGGTAATATCTCGTGTTGTGGCAACGATACCGAGAATGTTGCCATTAGCATCCCGCCAAGGAGCCTTGGTAGTAATAAAAGTTCCACTAGTATCAGCACTGGCGAGTAATTCCTCATAAGTCTCGGTGATACCCGTTTTAATAATGTGGCGGTCTTTTGCGATCATTTCACGCGCAACATCCGGCGGAAACACTTCAAAATCGTCTTTGCCGATCATGTCGTCAACTGTTAGGTCAAGAAAGTTTGCCGCAGTGGTGTTGAGGGCGACATAACGCCCCTCACAATCTTTGACAACAATGACGTCTGGTGTACTTTCCAAGATAGAACGCAACAGCATATTGCGTTCGCGTAGGTCTTCTTCAGCTTGTTTGCGCTGAGTAATATTTTCGTTAAACATCATGATGCCGCCAATTTCACCGTTTGCTGTATGCCAAGGACGAATAGACCAGCGTACCCATTCAATAGAACCGTCTGCTCGTGAATATGGGTCTTCCTCGCGTTGTGCGATCGCCCCTGCTAAACACTGCTGGTGAATCTGTTTCCACTCTTGTGTAATCTCAGGAAACACCTCGTAGTGGGAGCGTCCGATAATCTCATCAGTCAGGTTATACTCTTCTAGCCATAAGCGATTCACAGCAACATAGCGCATTTGTTGATCAAATATGACCATCCCCACAGGAGCATATTCAATTGCCTGCTGGAAGTGAGCGACACTTTCATACAAAGCGATTTCTGCCTGGTTGCACCCAGCCATATCAGTGTTTACTCCAATCCACTCACGAATCACACTGCTGGATTGTTCTTCGTTTTGTTTGAGAGCATCCTGGGGGTTTGCTTGCTCTGGCATTTTGCTCATGATCTGCGATCGCTCATTTGCTTAGAAGGTTTCAGATGGAAATCGTTGGTTCATGGTCAATCCTGAATTAAGGGCTAATACTTTATTAAAGTTGGATTTGCTTCACTGCTATGATTCTGGATGCGGAACTTTCCCTATAAGGGTTTCCATAACACAGAGTTCCCTGTGAGCTTGAAAATATAATCGAGGTAAACCAATTCCTAAGTTTCCTGTATATATTGAAACCACATTTATCCTGAGACGAGATCCGGGCAACAACGGAAATATAAAAATTTTGACATTTTAATTACATACACCAGCCTTGTCGCTGGGAAAATAGCGAATTATTAGATATCAAGTAAGACAACTAACTAATGTCTAAGCCCAAAGTCTCCAAAAACATTTAAATTGGGTATATATTAATACTGAAATTAAGTAATATTGACTATAGATTTTTATTCCTTGGCGCAGCTACGCTGCGCTAAGGCTTGTGAAATTTTTCTACATCCTATAAATCCCTTTACCTAAGAAAGCCATAGTCTTAGAAAAACGGATATTTATCCTTGATAATCAACGCTTGTCGTGATTCCGCATGGCTTTATGGATTTTCTTCCATCGTTCTTTCTCAGCTACCTGTGCCCTCTGGTCTTGTTTGCGAGCTAAATAGTCCAGTTCTTTTTGCAATTTTTGGTAGCTGAGAAACCTGGAGTAATCAAGTCTCTCCTCTGCCAATGCTTGCTGCACTGCACAACCGGGTTCGTTATTGTGCTGACAATTGCGGAAGCGGCAATACTGCGTTAAATTTTCGATGTCTGCAAAGGTTTCTTGCAAACCTTCATTACCCGCCCAAATTTGGATTTCCCGCATTCCTGGGGTATCCATAATTAAGCCGCCACTTGGGAGTAAAATTAACTCACGATGGGTGGTAGTATGTCTGCCTCGGTCATCGCCCCGTCGCACTGGTTGCACAGCTTGCACGGTTGCACCCTTGAGTTGGTTAGTAATTGTAGATTTACCAACACCAGAAGATCCCAACAAAGCAACTGTTTGTCTTGGTTGCAAGTAAGCTTTTAAAGCATCCAATCCTTGATTATTAATAGCACTTAAGGTCACAATTGGGACACCCATAGCGATCGCTTCTACTTGTGCCAAGTAATCTTCCAAAGATTTGCACAAATCTGCCTTATTTAAAACAATGACTGGATTCGCTCCACTTTCCCAAGCAAGAATCAAATACCGTTCAATTCTTCTGGGGTTAAAGTCGCCATCTAGCCCTGAGACTAAAAATACAGTATCAATATTGGCAGCAACAATTTGTTCTTCTGTCCTACTACCTACGCTCTTACGAGAAAATTTACTTTTCCTGGGTAAAATCTCGTGGATAGTTGCTCGTCCTTCCATCTCTCGCGTACTGATTACAACCCAATCCCCGACTGCGGGAAAGTTCTGAGGTTGTGCAGCTCGATGTCTAAATTTACCTGCTATTTCGGCTGAAAGCTCTCCATGTTCGGTGTAGAGGATGTAGGTATTTCTATATTCAATGGCAACTCTACCAATGCTAAATCCTTGTTGACGATAGAGTTCAAACCTATGAGCAAAAAATTCACTCCAGCCTAGACAATCTAAATTCATTGATGTTTCCTCGATGTGTGCTACTTGTTTTGCACAAGGCCGCACAGAGGAGGACTCTTCTCTACGGGTGTTCACCCGGTTGAGGAACCAGTGCGTTAAAGCAATTGGCGTGAAAGTGTCCGCGAATTCTGGGTTTCATTCCTGTAAGGAGGACTGAAAAAGAATCTCTGCGCCTTGTGTCCGTTGGGTTGGAATGGTTAATATCACCCGAACTGCTACAAACTCAGTCATCTTTTTTCCTCCCTTATGTACTACAAGAAGTATTCGTGCTTACTACATTAGCATATTTCGGAAAAATCGGTACTAATATCATCTTGGCCTAACGATAAACTTTGCGATCGCTTGGTTGATTAGTCATACTCTAACCAACCTAGCGATCGCTAGCTTCCTCAAATTTGATGTTTATCTTGTTCTTTGGCGTGTATGTCGTCCATCAATTCCCTGTTTGATCCAATTCAAACATTCGTATTCTGATTTGAATAATTTTGGCGCAGCAATATTATTCAATAATTCTGGTGGGTAATGGTCGTAAAAATACTTATCCTCCTCGTGGCTGACAATAATCAAATTGTGGCGGTAAATATAGCGAGACTTAAAACTATCTCCGTTGCTAACAAAATCTGATTTTTGATCAATATGTTCTTTGGCAATATCTATGATATTAATGATGCTACTGCCGTAGATTCCTGCTGGATTTTCTGCTTTATGGAATTGGCTTTTATGACCAATTTCTGCCAATAGTTTATATGAATATATTTCATAACTATCGGCTTTGCCAAAAACAAATGGAATGATGAGATATCCTTTATATGAGACTGAGCTTTCATAAAGAAGACGACTCATCGTAACCTCCTTTGGTATAACTGCTCCCTAAAAAATCGCTCCAATCACTTCCACACTAACACTCGATATATTGCTGTTAGTTAGTTGCACAATCAATATATGCCCATTGCCCTTTTGCCAAGAGGGGTATCTCCCCCTTTTGAAGGAAAATATAGGGTATCGAGGCTAATTAGAAAAGTATTGCAATAACAATTATCACTCTTTTTGAAATTAGTAAGTAATAAATATATCGCAAAAGTCAAAAAATCATGAATTTCGGTTTGAGCGTACTATAGCAATCCGATTTGATTCGGAGAATTTACTTGCGTGGACAGGGAACAGGGAATAGGGAACTCTTAATAGGAAAGAAGGGATAGATGTGTACCTAGCTTCGCAAAAATCAAATAGGAGTCCTATAGTTTTCTAAGTTGATGGAATCTTGATGGCAAAAAAGCTATTTATTCAGAAATCTGATTCATGAGTAAGGCATAAAATGTTACACCTTTAATGTGCATATTTTTGTTAACTGGGAAAAGGCAGCAATTTATCTCCCCATCGGCTTCAACTGATAAGTTTATATACTTAGCAATTGAAGACACTCACCATAAACTCAGCTGGTTAGGAGGATGATCAAGATTATCCCAAGGTAGAGGTGGAACTACTACACCATTCTGTTCTAACAGCTTTTGGAAGTAACGTCCTGTACTAGGCGATCGCTCTTCCATAGGACAATGAACAAAAAAATAAATTCGTGTTCCCATCTGCAACCACTGCTGAATCTGCATCACCCACTCTTCCATAAACGGCTGATTCACAGATAAATTAGGATGAGAGATAAATCGAATCAGGCTAAAAGGTGCAGTCACGCTAAATTGCACTGGTAATTTGGGTTTGCGTCGTTCTGAGTGTAGCTGAGGGTCATCATCTCCAGTGTAGATAGGGCGGGAATCTAATAGGACTCTACCCACGCCTAGCTTTTTCAACAGCACTGTCAAATTACTAGCATGAGGTTCCTTGAACCAATCCTGATGTCGAACTTCTAGTGCTAGGGGTGCTACTGTGTGCGGCCAAGCTTCCAAAAAGGTAGTCAAATCTTTGAGTAATGTAGGTGCATAACTTGGTGGTAACTGGGCAAACATCGGGCCCAAACGTTTACCTAATGGACGCATCCCCTCTAAAAATTTTAAAGCAGCGGGGATATAGGGTTGCAGCAAACCCTGATGGGTGATATCTCGCGGTAACTTCAAGCAAAATTCAAAACTTGGGGGCGTTTCGGTTGCCCAACGGGTAACAGTTTCCTGGTTAGGTACAGCATAGAAGGTGGTATTACCTTCAACAGTGCTGAAGCGACGACTGTAGAGGGAAAGAAAGTCGGCTGTACGAGTACCTTGAGGGTAAAGTTCGCCCACCCAACCTTTATATGCCCAAACTGCACACCCAATAAAAAAGTTCACGAGCTTTTACACAAACAATTTATTGTAAACTTACAGCGTCTAGAAGCTTTGATGTTTCATCCTCAATTTTACAGGTTGGTTTGAGATATTGATTGGCGATCACCGCAAAGGATATTCATTGCCTAGTTTAAAACAGCCGATAAGCTTTGCAGATGCAATCATTCGGGGAATATCTCTCGATAGGCTTGCTGACATTGCTCATAATTTTCTGGCAAAATCTCAGCATCGCTAAAACATAATTGTTCGTGAATGGTAATCAAAGTTTCATAAGGCTGTATCGACATTACAGATGAACTGAGTAATTGCAGATATTCGCCATCAGTACGGCTGGGTTTGTGGGGAACAACACCTGCATCATGCAAACGCTGCAATATCGCCAAATAAAGGTAACGACAAGCTTCACGGTAGTTACCCTGATGATACAATTCTTGCGATCGCGCCAACAAAGAAGCAATAGACAACTCACTTGAGTTGATTTGGGACTTTGAACGAGTATGATTGCCACCTCTAGACAACCAAGAATACACATAAGGGCCAAATTCTCGCCACAACCGCCAAATTACCCAAACTAATAATAAACCTAGTGAAAACCAAAACAGTACATTTAGCAATTTACCTAACCAAGGGCTAATTGCCCATTCTTGAGGCCATTGTGGTAAAGCGGATTGAAACTGAGAAAACTGGTATTCTAACCATTCTCCCACTTGTTTTTGTAACTGAGAAAGCTGCCAATTCCAGCTGGTTTTTTCAAAAGCGTCTGTGGACATAGAAACGGAAAGGGGAGATGGGGAGAATGGGGCTTTTTGCCAAAGTTAAAGCAAGGGTAAAAAGCATTAATCCCTTTTACCCTTCAGTTTTGCTTTTTGCTAGACAGCAAGAAGAATTACGATTTTGCGACTTTGCTATTTTGTATCATGATCCAACCGACTACAACAAGCAGCGCACCAAATATGAGAAATCCGAGATCCCAAGCTAACTGATTCGGCCCTGATTTCACATGATGGATACCAAGAATTTGGTGATCAATCAGTCCTTCAACTAAATTGAACAGTCCAAAACCGACGAGTATAGATCCGATAAAGGTCTGTGTTGACCAAGGAACATCATCACGCCCACCAGCCCGCCATAATAAGGCTACTCCTACCACAGTTAGCACCCAATCTAAGGCATGAAATAACCCGTCCCATACCATGTTTAAATCTAAATTTGAGACGGTTGTCAATGGTCTAACATTACTTAACATATGATGCCATTGAAGGATTTGATGCAGTAGGATGCCATCAACGAACCCTCCTAGACCTAAACCAAGGAAAATTCCTGCAGTAATCAGTGGCATAGGTCGGTTAATTTTCTCGCTGTTTGCCTCCATCCTCAACCTCATAGATAGGCTTTTTACCACCATAGAACTGTTTTGCAAGCGATATCTTCTGTCTGGAGGCAAATGCTAGCGTGCAATTTAAAGTGGACAATTTCTTGCTAGGTAGTCCTTGCAGATGTGTTAATTAGCATCTACAGGCATGATAAAAATTGATATTAAAGAGCAATTTTCAAATGAGTATTTACTTTTACAAGGTTTGGCAGCCTTATGGCTGTTTTTCTAACTTTTCTCCACATGGTATCCACATTCAGGGTATCTATTGGCCAACAGTTGAACATTATTATCAAGCGCAAAAATTTGTGGGCAGCATTGATGCGGTGATTATACCCCTCATCCATACTGCCAAAACTCCAGAAGAAGCTGCCGCTTTAGGACGCTGTAGCACTCGCCAACTACGTCCAGATTGGGAGATGGTCAAAACTCAGGTGATGCGAGAAGCCGTACTCCAAAAGTTTCTCACTCATGCTGATATCAGAGAAATCCTTCTCAAAACAGGCAATGAAATTCTCATAGAAAACTCCCCAAACGATTATTTCTGGGGTTGTGGTGCAAATCAAACAGGTCAGAACCATCTTGGTGAAGTTCTGATGAGTGTGCGTGAAGAAATCCGCAAGTTAGTCTCCGTACCGCAATTTTCTAAGAATGTTTGTAACATTAATTACGGTTAACTTTTGGTAAAATATAGTTAGGGGGAATAGGCATATCCCCCATTTAATTAAGGCTTTATTTATCTGTTATTTTTTTATATTTTAAATTAATGTATAATTTAATACTTAAAATTTATGTTTGACTAATTTACATAAAATTACCCTAGGCATCTAAATATTCAAGCGATAAAATTAGATATTTCTTGTTAACTTTTTCTTAATATTTAACCCTTGAAAACTAAGATTCCTCAGTAGAAGTTCTAGTAAACAAGGATTTTTAAAACGTTTTTATACAATTTCCAGCGTACATAGCCAATGGCATTTATCAAAAAACCAGGTGGGTTGAAGGTTTGCTGCAACTCAAAAAGTTTACTGCACCGAATCACTAGCCAGATTAAGCGATCGCTTGAGCTTCCAGAGTTATTAACAGCCGCTGTTGCAGATGTTCGTGCTTTTTTAGGTATAGACCGAGTAATGATTTATCGCTTTGATGCTGATGGTGGTAGCGAAGTCATTGCTGAATCTATCGATGAGCAACGTCTACCTTGTTTATTGGGGTCACAATTCCCAGCAAACGATATCCTCAAGAAGACCAGACAGCAATTGTTGTCATCGCGGCAAAGTTTAATTGTGGATGTTGCTAGTAGGAAGTTAGAAATATCGCCGCTAGATTCAAAACCGACTACCAACGCCGATAAAACTCAGGATATCTACCACTATCAACAGTTAATGCCATTGTGGATTGAATACTTAAGGGTAATGGCAGTACAATCTTCGCTGGTAGTGCCAATTTTACCTTGCAACCAACAAGAGCTATCGGCAAACCTTGAACTGTGGGGATTGTTAGTATTACACCACAGTCAACCGCGAAAATTTTTGCAGCAGGAAGTGAAAGTAGGGCAACAAGTTGCTGATCTTTTAGCGATCGCGATCGCCCAAAGTCAACTAATCAGTAAAGTCCGGGCCCAGCAACAACGTGAAGCTACAATTAACCAAGTAGCTACCCTGTTGCATAAACTGCCCACAATTCAATTACAGCAGGCCCTAGAAGTAACTGTAGATGCTTTAAGTGGAGTAGGTGGCAGACTTTACATTGAGCAGAGTGGAGAACTATATACCTGGGGTAACCAACCGAGACTGTCTGATCAATTAGAAACTCACATCCTTGAGCAGCACCCTGTGTGGAAACACTGGATGGCTGAGTGCAAATCAAAGAATATTCGGGCAATTACAGATATTGACAAAGAACCGAATTTACAATTTTTGTCTGTTGCCTTTCAGTCTGCGCGGATTCGCGGAATTTTAGTAATTCCTTTATATTACCGCCAGAATATTATCGGTGTTTTAAGCATTTTTAGCCCAGAATATGATGTAGAAATTGGGTCGGCTGGACGCTGCGATCAAAATCAGAGACACCGATTAACAGAGCTTTTCTATGAGGTTGGGCAAGAGGAAAAAAAAGAGCAAGCACTTGAGTGGAAACCTGAAGACATCTCGCTTGGTCAAGGCTTAAGCTATCACTTTGCAATGGCGATTCAGCAACAAACAGATCAACAAGTACAGACGCTAAATGCCAACTTACAACGTCTGGTACAAGAACAAACCGCTGAACTAGAAAAATCATTACTGTTTGCTAACGTACTCAAACAAGTCACAGAGCAAATTCGCAGTACATTAGATTTAAAGACAACCCTGCAAACCATTGTGCGGGAAGTTCGTCTGCTGCTAAATTCTGATCGCGTGTTGATTTACCAGATATCTAAATCTGGTGGTCAAGTAATTGTAGAAGAAATCAATGGCAACTATCCATCAGCTTTAGGAATAAAAGCGCCACCAGAATGCTTTCCTGATGAGTATACTCGTCTTTACTTTCAAGGAAGAATAAGAACAATTAACAATGTATCAACAGCTTGTTTGAGTGCTTGTCATCGAGAGTTTTTGCAGAATCTGCAAGTGCAAGCCAACTTAATTATTCCCATAAACATGGGTACGCACCTATGGGGATTACTCATTGCTCATCAATGTCATGCTCCCCGTAATTGGCAAGATGCAGAAATTGATTTACTGCAACAGCTAGCAGATCAAGCGGCGATCGCTATCCAACAAGCACAACTCTACGAACAAACCTATGCTGCTGAAGCTAAAGCCACAGCTAAAGCTACACAATTAGAGCGTACTCTGCACGAACTGAAAGAAACACAAGCACAATTGATTCAAACCGAAAAAATGTCCAGTCTAGGACAGTTAGTTGCAGGAGTGGCACACGAAATCAACAACCCTGTTAACTTTATCTACGGTAACCTGTCATACGCCAGTGATTATGCTCAACAGCTATTACAACTTTTACGCCTTTACCAGTTGCACTATCCTAACCCTAATAGTGAAATTCTTACATTAGAAAAAGCGATTGATGTAGACTTTGTAGCAGCGGATCTACCTAAAATTATCTCCTCAATGCAAGTGGGAGCAGATCGCATCTACTCAATAGTCCTGTCTTTACGCAATTTCTCTCGCCTGGATGAGGCTGAATACAAGCCAGTTAACCTGCACGAAGGTATTGATAACACTTTATTGATTTTGCGACATCGATTAAAATCACATGCTGACTTTCCTGGCATTCAGGTGATTAAGGACTATGGTGAGTTACCGCTAATCAAATGTTATGCCGGACAAATGAATCAAGTATTTATGAATATTATCAATAACGCCATTGATGCGTTGGAACTGAAGGCTGAAAATACCAATTTTCTAATGCCTACTATCTGGATTTCGACTGAGATCTCAGCAGACAACTCCTTTTTACTAATTCGTATTGCTGACAATGGCCCAGGAATGACCGAAGATGTCAAAAAGCGAATTTTTGATCCCTTTTTTACAACTAAGCCTGTGGGCAAAGGTACAGGGCTGGGATTGGCAATCAGCTACCAGATTATTGTAGAAAAGCATGGTGGTGTGATGGATTGCGTCTCTGAGCCTGGTAAAGGTACAGAATTCTGGATAGAGATTCCTCTCAATCCGCAATGCAAAGTCAATAGTCAATATTTATCTAGACACCTAGACTTTGAGAGATTGCAACTCAACATGAATTATCAAAACTTAAACAATCAATGAGCTATAAATCAATAACAAACAATGTTTATGATAGGTTTTTGTATTTTTACTACAACTTACTTCATATCCCATCAATGTTTATCAGCCTCAAAAGTAAACTTTAGTTGCCAATAAATTTACCATGCTCCAAGGGTGCTAATCTAATAATTGAAGCTAATAAGCTTCCCTGGCAGATATAACAGCAGCGTTTGAAAAATAATAAAAGATAAAATACGCTGTTTGATTTACGTTTGTCTCGCTCACAAAACAGCAACACCCAATGCGAACACTGATATTTCCTCAAATATAGAACATCAGGGGGCGCTGTAACTACTTTTGTTACTTTTTTACTAAGTGATGGAAGCTAGTGCATCCCTGGCTAGAATAAGGAATGAAGAGGAAAGTATTCAGCTAGTAGATGCTTGGGTGTTGTTTTGTTTAAGGGTACAGCTGGGTGTAAGCTTATACAAAGTTGAATAGTAAAAGACAATTCAGATAGCGCCTTATGTCAATTATTGCGCTCAGAGCATGGTATATTCAAGATTATGAGCCAATTCCAGAATTGGAAAAACGTCCACCAGATATTCGCCTCAGTAAAAAGAGTCTGCTGAGATCAGGATTGCGAGCAGACTTTTTAGAAGACAGCGACGAGGTGAAGCAATCAACTTGGTTTGGACGCTATTTAGAAGGTGAAAATATTGAATTTTATATTGAGGGTAGTGGTGGCTATTGTGTAGCTAATATCGACTTAATTAGTCATGAGATTTATTTTACCAAGCAGGCATTGTTAGCGCAGTTAGAACCCACCATCTTTTTATGCCATCAAACTGAGTATGCAGCAGCGAGTAATGCCTTGCGAGAAGAATTGCAAAAAAGTTTAGAGGCTTTGAATTTGCGATCGCGTCTTCCTCTAGCATTAGTACAATCATACCGTCCTGGAAATGGCCCTCTACGGTTGAACGTTGGCATGATGCGAAAAATCCGTAAGAGTTTACTATTCATTGCAGACACCACACCCATTGCTAGCATTGATGGCAAAGAAACCACTCAATTGATTCCTAGCCCAAATGTCTGTATTGAAATGGGCTATGCCATCCAAAGTAAGCGTTCAGAACAAATTTTACTAGCACAAATGCAACGCCCAGATTTAGAAGGAGAATTTCCCTTTGACTTACCAAAGCAGCAAATTCTGCAATTCCAAGACAGCGCAGAACTAAATCAAATCCTTACAGGAGCAATTACAGCCCAATTAGCTAGATTTAAGTTGTTTTTTTGAAAAAATTACCTGTCACTTAGGCAAAATCATCATCGGGTAAGAACTGAAAAGTTATTCATAATAAAGGCAGGCGTTATCTTTACTGTGCTATGCATTTAACTTGGTTAGACAGCAATAGTTGGCTGATTGAAATCGGAAGCAAACGGATACTACTTGATCCTTGGCTAGTTGGTTCGTTAACCTTCGGTAATTTAGATTGGTTATTCAAAGGCTCCCGGCCTCAAGAACGCCCTATACCTGAGAAAATTGATCTAATTCTGCTGTCTCAGGGTTTGGAAGACCATGCTCACCCACCTACACTCCAGAAACTTGACCACCAAATTTCAGTTGTAGCTTCTCCCAATGCGGCAAAAGTAGTGCAAGGGTTGGGTTACACAAGTGTAACAGTCATGGCTCATGGTGAAACTTTCACATTGGATCATCAAGTAGAAATCAAGGCAATTCCCGGTTCCCTTGTTGGCCCCAATGCAGTGGAAAATGGTTATCTCCTCAAAGAGTTGCAGAGTGGTCTAACCATATACTACGAGCCGCATGGAACTCATTCCTCCCAATTGAAGCAGTTTGCACCAGTCGATGTAGTAATTACGCCGTTGATTGATGTAGTAATACCTTTAGTGGGGCCGATTATTAAAGGAACAAATAGTGCCTTAGAAGTAGCAAAGTGGTTGCAACCCCAGATAATGCTTTCTACAGCGGCGGGAGGGGATGTAATATTTGAAGGATTGCTCAACAAATTTCTCAAGGCAGTGGGCAGTATTGAGGAATTTCGTTCGTTACTAACAAAGAACAATCTGACAACAAAAGTGATTGAACCATTGCCAGGCGATCGCTTGGAATTGCAATTAGAAAAGCGAGCAGTAACAATCTAAGTTATTTGTCAGCCCACTTGGAAGTCTTTTGGCTTCCATTGTGGCAGTTAATTAAGAAGTTTGTAGTCATCTAAAATTTAATATTGCTATGATTCGCAACATCCTTAATCAGTTGAATATGTTGAGGTAGTAAATCTGCTAAAGCATAACGCTCTAGCACTGTTTGCCGTGCATTTACTCGAATTTGCTCCATCCGCGTTGGATGATCTAACACTTCATCAATTCTGTCAGCAATTTTTTGAGATGAGAAGAAATCAACTAATAAACCGTTTTCTCCATCCCGAATGATTTCAGTAACAGGTGCAGTATCAGAACCTAAAACTAAACATCCTGTAGACATCGCCTCAATCATCGACCAAGAAAGCACAAATGGTCTTGTTAAATAGACGTGTACAGATGATGCTTGAATTACTCGCAGATACTGCCCATAAGGTAAAGTCCCAGTGAAGTGAACTCGTGATAAATCGAGGGGAACTTTTTTCAACATCAGGTCTTTGTAGCTGCTACCATCTGGTAAAGATTTACCGTAGCAAACTCTATCTGCACCAACAATTACTACATGGCAATTTGGTCTTCGCTCCTGTACATAAGCAATAGTTTCAATGAACTGCGGAAAACCGCGATACGGTTCCATACCCCGTGCGACATAAGTGACAATTTCATCGACACCAGATAAATCGAGATTAGGCAGTACAAGTTTAGCTTTTGGGTTGGGTTGAAAGAATTCTGTATCAACTCCATCATGGAGTACGGAAATCTTGCCCTGAAATTCTGGAGGAAATTGGGATTTTTGCCAATTTGTCGGTGATAGACCGCGATCGCAGGTATACAAGTCAATTAATATTGGTGCATTTTTGACCCGGATACGTGCTACATCATCAACGCTTAAAGGTTCTGCGGGATCAAAATCTGCGTCTGAGCCATGAGCATGATAGAACCATTCAAAGTAACAGATGAGTGGGGTGTCTGGGAATGCATCTTTGACAAATAAAGTTGGGCCCCAGCCAGAATGTCCGCAAATTACATCAGGTATAAAGCCTCGTGCTTTAAGTTGCTCACTCAGTTTATATACTGCTTGCCCATGCAAAACAGCACCCTCTAATGAGCGAACATAATGATGGGTTGTAGGGTGGGGATCGCGGCTAGGTTCAAAAATAGCTTTATGGATACCTGATAGGCTAACATCTCGATTTTTAGTGCCAAAGACAACTCGGTTTTTGGGATCTTGCGCCAGAGTTAGGGCTATATGGCGGTACTGAGCCGGAAAGTTGTTATGCAGGAAAAGAACTCGCATATGGTTATTATTGAAGGCTGAAGAACAGAAACAAGGAGAAAAAATTCAAAATCAATCAATTTCGTTGAGGTAAATATTCCTGTGTTGCATAACAACAAATGACAACCCTTTCCTGATCGCAGAGACTGTACGAACGCGAGTTAACTTTATTTGTACCGACCGATCAATCAATTCGGAATCAGCCGCACAGGTTTATTTTGAAGCTTAGGAGTAATCAATCGCACTCGCTCAACTACAGAAATCATGTATTGGTAATCGGGTATTTTTCCATTAGGTACATACCCTACTTCTTGAGCTAAAACGGAAGGAAACTCACTCATGACTTTGCGGATGTACTCTTGACGGTTTCGTTCGACATTAGGGCCAATTAAAACAACACCAGAAGGTACATAATGGGGATCTGTGTAGAGAATACGGAACTGGGTCTGTTGTAATTGTGAGCTGTAGAGATTAAATTCTGCGATCGAGACTGCACCAGCAGCAGCTTTACCTTCAGCTACCCATTCCAGAGCTGTTTTCGGTGTGGGCGCAAACATGATATCAGACAGCGTAAGTCCAAAAAGATTGTAGAGGGGGAAATAATATCCTGTTGCTGAACCTGGTTGACCTAAAGCAACGGTTTGATTTTGTAGCTGTTTTAACTCGACAATTGGGCTATCCTTACGTACTACAAAAATTGAGCGCAAATTACTAACACCAACTAAAGGAAAAAGCGGAACATATTGGTGGCGAGAGATGGCGATCGCTGCTAAACCAGGTGGCGCAAATACTAAAGACCAAGCACGAGATTCAAGGCGCTCAATAGCTTTATTTTCATTAAAAGCAGGCTCTAGCTTAATGTGTGATTTTGTTTTTTCAGCTAAGTAGCGATTGAACTTAGCATACTGATTAATTAGTTCTTCCCCTCCACCGTAGCTGATACTACCAATAGTTAACTCACCCTCATAAGACGGTGTTGATTGGCAGGCTTTAACTGTCAAAAACAGCATTTGTAAAATAAAGAAACGACGTGATAATTTCCAAGACATTACTAATTTTGGTTATGAAAATTCTTAGGTTTACCTCTAGTAAAGCTAGCGATACCAAACAGTGAAATTAATATTTGTTTACTTTTGAAGTATCTGCTATAAACCAGCTATAAGTAGTATTAGTTAGGTTAAGCTTCCATATTGGTCTGTAAACTTTTGTATAAAAGTTCCAAATTATGTATAAAAACTTAAAGATTGGTACTAAGTTTAACTTGCTTTTGATTTTAGTTTTCATCATTAGCATTGTAGTCAGTGGTACTGCCTTATCAAGTTTACTTCAGCAGAGAGCGCAAAATGAAGTAGCTGCTAAAGCACTGATTTTGATTAAAACTATGAATTCAGTCAGAAAATATACGCAAGAGCGGGTAAATCCTCTAGTAGCACCTAGATTAGAAACAGAACCAGTGTTCATACCAGAAACAGTACCAGCTTTCTCTGCCACAGAAGTATTTGAAAATTTGCGTAGGAACGAGGAATATAAAAATTTCCTTTATAAAGAAGCAACACTTAATCCGACTAACTTACGAGATAAAGCTGATAGTTTTGAAACTCAAATTGTGGAGCGATTTCGCAATAACCCCAAGCTTCAAGAAATTGCTGATTTTCGTAATGTCCCCGAAGGAAAAGTTTTTTATATTGCGCGACCACTAGCTGTTACACAACAGAGTTGTCTAAGATGCCACTCTACCCCAGATGTAGCTCCAAAAAGCCAGTTGACAACTTATGGGCCGAATAATGGCTTTAACTGGAAACTCAATGAAATTGTTGCTGCCCAAATTATATCTGTGCCTTCTCAAGAGGTTTTTAATAATGCCCAACAAACTTGGGTGTGGATCATGGGGCTATTAATTGGTATCTTTGCGATCATAGTTGTGTTAATTAATTTTTTAATTAAGAAAACTGTAATCCAACGAATTAGAAGAATAGAAAAGATAGCACAAAAAGTTAGTACTGGTGACATGAATGCTGAATTTAATGATGATTATAAAGATGAAATAGGTGGTCTAGCAGCAGCCTTTAACAGGATGAAATATAGTTTAAAAATAGCTATGGAAATGCTGAATCAGCATAGCCAGTAGCAATCAATATAATCTCAACTTTAAGAAAGTAGGCGTTGCTGGAATTGCAACGCTTTTTGTGAATCGGGAATTTGTGCTGCCAAAATTCTTACAAGTTCTACGGGTGAAATTTGTGGAGAAGTTTTAATAGCTTTCTGGACTAGAAAAGTAGCTATTGGGCCAATTAAATCAATCAACTCTTGCTCGCATTGACGCACAAAGCTATCGTTGACTACGGGAGGTTGTTTAGTTGGTAGATTATTTGACTGAGTTTCAGGGTTAGCAGGAGCTTTTTCAGTAGTTTTCTGGAGTATTAACATTGACTTCTCCTTAAACGCATTTTTTTGATGTCCTGCAAGATGAAGCGTTAAATTATCAATTATTTCTTGGTAACTAGGCGCTGACGCCGCAATTTGCCGCAATAAAGTCGGGGCTAAAGGGCCGACATATTCCAAGAGTATATTTTCTAAGTGCTTGTACTGTTCCGGGGACAGGATAGAAGCTGTTGGTTGCCCAGTTGTGTTCTTTAGCGGTAATGAAGCTTGGGGCAGCTGTATAACAGATAACGGAGGCTGAGTTTGATATTCTATTTCAGTATCAAGATTAATCTGCTGTAGTATTTGTAGAACTTCTGTTGCAGACTGATAACGCTCTTTAAAATGGTACAGTACCATCTTAGACAGGATATGTGCCAGCCAAGGGCTAACTTGAGCCTGATGTTGCCAGAGAATTTCTCCTGTAGTTGGGTCTTCCTGGAGTTGTTTGGGATGTAGACCTGTCAGTGCCTGAATAGCAATAATACCTAACGAATAAATATCACTGTTGGGGCGGGGTTTGCCTTGCCCTTGTTCTGTAGCCATATATCCAGGCGTACCTATGGCAATGGTAGTTTCTCCATGTCCTGAAGCTGTTAGCAGTTGAGTTTGAATTTGTTTGACTGCTCCAAAGTCAATCAGTACTAACTTACAGTCTTGCTGCCGCCTGATTATATTGTCTGGCTTGATATCTCGATGAATAACTTTGTGGCTGTGGACAAATTCCAGGACACCCAAGACTTGTTGTAGAAGTTGAATCACTTGGTCTTCTGCCCAACGTTGACCTGGTAGTAATTCCGCTTTCAGAGAATGTCCTTTAACGAACTCTTGCACCAAGAAAAACTCTTGTTCTTGTTCAAAGTAAGCTAAAAGCCGAGGAATCTGGTCGTGGTTACCCAGTTTTTCTAAGGTTTCTGCCTCACTGGTAAATAAACGTCTGGCGGTTGTGAGAAATTCTGGGTTGTGAGTAAAGGGCTTAAGATGCTTGACAACACATTTGGGAGAACCTGGTCGGTGGGTATCTTGGGCAATATATGTTTGACCAAATCCTCCTCCACCGAGGACTTGCAGGACTTGATAACGCCCGTCTAGTAAATTTCCTAACATAATTGACTTGCCTAAGCCCTCACCTTAATCTTGACACAAGTACCAGCATTGGCAGATACCATTTACTCAGAAGTTCCAGACTGCATTAATGATGTTTGATTTTTGCAGACGAATCTTTTAATACTTTTTAATTTAATCAGCACAGCTTGCTAAATAAGAGTTTCTCATTGAGAAGCGATCGCACTTTGTTCGTTGGCTAACTCGCTAGCCTTTTGCTTTCTACTCCATAACGCACATCATTACAACGAACCTAGATGAAAAGAGACTGCTAGCTGCAATGCCGATCTCAATCATGTTAACCTCAAGAATTTTGGAGTGCTATCGCGGATTTTCTAGTAAGCGCATCAATCTTTGATTTAACGCGTGGTTTGGGCGTGAGGAACTGTAAGCTTAGTAGTGCTTCTCGTTCGGTGGAAAGCTTTAAACACATTACTAATTTAATGAATCTTATTTTATAGGATAAAATACAAAAATCTCTGACTTAGCAATTAAAATAAATATTGCTATTAGTAGCACAAGTAAACTTGGAAACTACAAGCGGTTTCCACTCATGATAATTCTGTTTTAAAATAAAATTATTTACCTTGTATGCCCATTCCGCAATTAGATAAGATGAGTAATTCTCTGAAACTGTATTGTTTATTAAATGGAATATCATTTTATTAGCTTGCTATTTTTTAATGTTTTCAATCATCAAATTCAGCAAAGAGTTACTCAAACTTTTATAGCGTAGCATCCTCATTCTTAGGTTTATGCATTGCCTCTAGCTTTGCGACTGGCTACAATGGAAAAGAGCAACCACTCTGCGTCTGTTGAATACTGTTAAAGGTAATATTTGTAGTTATAAACAACTCAAGACGACAGCGGGTGCTGATAATTTAAGGCATTAACTCAACTTAAATTAAATACTGTTAGTAGCTATTAGTTGGGAGGCTCAATTTGGTACATAAAGCTAAACGTTATACTCCAAACCTGTGATTTAGCAATAGTTGAGATTAGTATCAACTGTAAAAATTCTAAAAAACAGCGTTCTAGTATTATTCACTTATATATTTCACGATGATTATTACTGTTTTCAAATAGCAGTTAGTTTAAACAGAATTTTTGGAATGCTTTATGTATTAATAACTAATTTCATAGATTGATTGTAATTAGTTTTCTTAGACTATAACTAGTTATCTATGAAAAGAGTATCTTATTGTACAAAAAGCAATTATTTTCTCCGTGAAACTAGCGATCAAGCGAGTGTGGGAGAAAATTTATTGCTGAATTAGCATTCCAGAAATGAGATTGCTATATTGTACTAAATAACTATTCTGGCAAGGTGGGGAAAACTGTGCGGGATGATTTAAAAGGATTGGAGATTAGTCATAAAGAACTGCAACACCTTACTAATCTGCCTGTAAAAGATGAACTTATAAACATTATTAATCCACTAGGAAGATTTGTAAAGCAAATTATAGAAAAAATCAAGGGTACTGAGGGTGCAACTGTAGTTTTTATCGGGTTTTCTATATTTGTTTTCGGTTATCTGATATTTGATTTAGTACTGAAGATATTTGCTATCTGGCTCACAATTCCGTCTTGGATATTACTCATAGTATTAAGCTTGTGGGGTGGTGGGGTTACACAAATAATTTTATATTTACTTTGGATAAAACGAAGTAAGTTACTCAAAGTAAATATGACAAAATCTTTGCAAATTTTATTAAACGATGTTGATAGGTATAATGCGGTTATTAAAGCAATAGATATTAATGATCAAATAGAAGAGGCTGGTAATCCAGGTGTAATCATCAATGAACGAGAAAGAGTCATTGAAGCACTAAAACTTACAAGGACTGATTTAGTTCGTGCTGTGAAAACGGAAAAAATTTTAAGAGAAAATAGGAATTTTATTCTCAGTAATAGCGAACTATTTGCGAATAATTTAGCAACTTTAACAGCAATGCAAGTTACTGAACAGGCTACTGAGCATGGTAGGTTACTAAATGAAGCTTTGCAAATTGCCTTAGATGTGCAGCACGAAATGAAAAGGTTACAGAGTCAGCGTTAAAACTAACATACTTACATATTCTTACATACTTCACACCGAGAAAGCTTTTTCTATCAACCACACCATCACTGCAATCTCCGTTCTAACATAAAGAGGTGTTAAGTTAAGCGATCGCCTATCGGCATGGACTGGAAAGAAATTCAAGGTAACTGGGTACTAATTCCCCGAAATCCCATCGGTATCATCCATTTTCTAGGGGGTGCATTTGTCGCCACTGCACCCCATCTAACTTACCGCTGGTTACTAGAACAAATAGCGGCTAAAGGATATGTTGTCATTGCTACTCCCTTTGTCAATACACTAGATCATAAAGCGATCGCTAAATCTGTATTGCTAAACTTTGAGCGTACCCTAGAACGCTTGCACGATTCTTTGGCATTACGTAAGCTATATCTTCCGACTTATGGCATAGGGCATAGCATGGGTTGTAAACTCCACTTATTAATTGGTAGTCTGTTTGAAGTAGAACGTGCAGGTAATATTTTAATATCCTTTAACAACTACGCGGCTAGAGATGCTATCCCCTTAGTAGAACAGTTCAATTCTGCTTTGACGATTGAGTTTACCCCTACGCCATTGGAAACTAACCAACTTGTCCAAGAACGCTACAATGTCCGTCGTAACTTATTGCTAAAATTTAGCAATGATAACCTTGACCAATCAGCGGCTTTAAGCAAAATATTACAAGAACGCTTTCCTGAAATGGTGACGGTACAAACCTTACCAGGAACTCATACCACTCCCTTAGGTCAAGATATCAAATGGCAAACAGGAGCATCTTTTACGCCTTTGGACGCCTTAGGGCAATGGTTTAAGCAAGAAGCATACCGGGACTTGAACCAGCTAAAACATGCCCTGCTCTTGTGGCTGAATCCGCTTTCGCCACCATAATATCTTAGGGCGATCGCAAAGTAATGAAGTCTTTGATCAGGGAATGGGTTAGTAGGTTTACTTTAGCAAACTTACTAACCCATTATTCCTTAGCATATCTTAATTACTTATTTATATTAAAAATTAGCTAGTTTTACTTGCTATTTCCTATGTTTAAAATACTAATAATTGATGACGATTATTCGATACTAATACTTCTGAAAAGGATGTTGGAAAAACAGGGTTATCAGGTAGTCACTGCTAGTAATGGCGAAGAAGGAATTGCCCAAGTAGTTGCTTACCATCCAGCACTAATTATTTGTGATTGGATTATGCCGGGATTGAATGGTTTAGAAGTCTGTCATCGTATTAAGACAGATCCTCAATTATCTACCACGTTCTTTATTTTATTAACTTCTTTGGATTCGGTTGCGGATCGTGTCAAGGGTTTGGATGCTGGTGCTGATGATTTTATCTCCAAACCCATCGAACAGAATGAATTACAAGCGCGGGTAAGGGCTGGATTGCGTCTACATCAATTGAGTCGGGATTTACAAACTCAAAAGCTGCTGTTAGAAACAGAATTGGCTGAAGCGGCCGAATATGTGCGATCGCTTCTACCTCCTCCGATAACCGAACCTTTATGCATCAATTTCCGATTCATTCCCTCACGGCAACTTGGTGGCGATTGTTTTGATTACTACTGGCTTGATGATGATTCTCTAGCAATTTATCTACTAGATACTGCAGGGCATGGACTCAAAGCGACTCTTCCTTCTATTTCAGTGCTAAATTTGCTTCGTTCCCGCGCTCTTAAAAGCTTAAATTACTATCAACCAAGCCAGGTACTGAGGGCTTTAAATGATACTTTCCAGATAAATTATCAAAATGATAAATATTTTACTATCTGGTATGGAGTATACAACAAAATTAAGCGCCAGTTAATTTATGCTAGCGCTGGACATCCGCCTGCAATACTAGTATCCGGTGAATCTCCAAAAAATACTGAGGTTAAACTGTTGCGAACCCCTGGTATGCCAGTTGGAATGTTTCCAGAGGCAGAATATATGGATGAGTTGTGCCAGATCGAGAAATGCAGTAATCTTTACATTTTTAGTGATGGCGCTTACGAAATCACTAAATTAGACGGCAAACTTTGGAGTTTAGATGCGTTTATTCAGTTACTTGTCAGCCTACAACATAACGTTGATTACCAGCTTGACCATATATTAAACTACTTAATTGCATTGCACTCAAAAGACTGTTTTGAGGATGATTTATCTATCCTACAAATCAAATTTTAGTAATTAGGTTTTGGAAAATAAAGTTTGATGAAATTCTTCTTTGCTGGGAAATATTTCAAATACTTTATCCATACTAGTCAATTCAAACAATATCTTAACTTGTTCATTAATAGAGCAAAGAACAAGCTTAATATCCGCAGCGCGCAAACTTTTGAAAGCTAATACCAAAGCTCCTAGGCCAGAACTATCCATAAAAGTTACATCTTGAAAATCAACCAGCACAACCTTTGCGCCCTTCTCGATGAAACTAATTAAGTTTTGCCTCAAATCTTGAGATGTTGCTGCATTGATACTTCCACCAAGTTTAATAACCTGTACTTCTTGTTGAATCATAATTTGTTATGTCTAAAATTCGTAAATGAAGTCATGATTATGATCATATTATATAACAAACTTAATTTATTTTAGTAATTATCGAAAGATATAAATTCATGAAATATATGTACTGTGTGGTTAATAATAAATTATGAATTGACTAAATCAATAAAATCTGAATCCATAGCTACTATTTGATAAATAATAAATCAACATATGGTTATATAAAATATCACTCATGAGGTAGATGAAATTTAATAAAAGATGAGATAAGTGAAACAGATTTATCACCTATAGCAGCCTGCAAATTTAATTTAAAAGTACTCGCTGTCTAAAACAAACTATCGATGCTGTGAGAAGCGACTCGGCAATATATATAACTTGGGAGACATCTAAGGTTGATGCTTTTTTACAGGTTATGTGTTGATTTGCGTATATTTCTTCTTACGAGTCGTTCTCAATAGGATTAACTTTAGCTCGATAAAGTAGCTTGTCTCCTTGGCGGTAGCCAGTGTAACGCACTTTAACTAGTTCCCCTGGCTTTGCCGAGCCTTCCAGCAATTGGTGCAATTGGGGATCATACGGTAATTCTGCTCCTACAGATGCGATCGCTTCCACTCCCCAGCTTTGTAATAATTTTTCTAAAGATTTTTGTACTAATGGCACTATTTTAATTGCTGCTAGCTGCGGGTTCTCCTGGGCTTTATGCGCTGCTGTCGGCCATTGCAATAATAACGACTCCAAAAGTTGCAAACTTGACTGCTGAAACTCTTGTTGCAATGCTTCTCGCTGCTGTTCTAGTGCTAGATGCGATCGCTGATACTCTCTTTTTAAATCTGCAATTTCTTGTAATAATTCTTGCTCAGTCTTTTTGAGTCCTGAGTTCTGAGTCCTGAATTCTGAGCGAATATTGCGTCCTCCTTTCGTACTCAGCACTGAAAAATTTGCTACTAATTCACTTAATGTTATTTGTAACACTTGCGACAGCTTGAGCAGCACATCCACCCGCATCTGCTCTACTTTTCCCTGCCGCAAGCGCAAAATTTGACGCTCTGAGACACCAGTAGCGCGGCTCAAAGCTTTAAAACTAGAAACACCCACTTGTTGCATTAAATGCTGCAACAAGTGGGTGAAATCAGTATTAACTATTGGAGATTGGGGATTGGGCATTTGGGATTAGGGATTGGGGATTGGGAATTGGGGATTGGGGATTGTAATCAGAACTTACGCACTCAGATCCCCCAACCCCCTCCCGGGGGCTTTAGACGTTCCCCCCTTTTTAAGGGGGGCTAGGGGGGATCGGGGTTTCAGGCTTGGGTGCGTAAGTCCTAGTAATTATTCCTATGCCCCATTCGCCATGCCCCATGCCCCATGCCCCGACTACCTTTATTCTTCCAGCAAACTTCTCAGCATCCAAGCTGTCTTTTCGTGTACTTGCATCCTTTGAGTTAATAGATCGGCAGTGGGTTCATCGTTTACCTCATCTACCACAGGAAAAATAGATCGCGCAGTTCGCACTACAGCTTCTTGCCCTTCCACGAGTAAGCGGATCATTTCGGTAGCTTTAGGTACTCCAGGAGTTTCAGGAATCGAACTAAGTTTGACATATTCGCTATAGGTTCCGGGTGCGGGATAGCCAAGCGCTCTAATCCGTTCGGCAATCAAATCAACTGCTAGAGCTAGTTCTGTATACTGGGTCTCAAACATCAAGTGCAAAGTTTGAAACATTGGGCCAGTAACGTTCCAATGAAAATTATGTGTCTTAAGATACAGTGTATAGGTATCAGCTAACAAGCGAGACAAGCCTTCAGCGATTTTAGCTCTGTTGGTATCATCAATGCCAATATTTAAAGGTAGAACTTCTGGTTTAGATGGCATAATTTTCTCCTAATTGGTTATTTATTTAGTTGTGTGTTGTTACTCTTTCACTGACTATTAACTCATGCTAAGTGCATCTTTAAGACACTGCGAGGAGCTTTGCGGACTCTGGCCAAGATTGTTTCTTTGCCTAAACGTTGACAAGCTTCATATCGATGGCAACCAGAAAAGCCATAATATAGTCCATCTACTTCGAGGACATCTATAGGTTCTTGCTGCCCGATCACTGCAATCGATTCCATTAAGGCTTGCACTTTATTCGGATCATTGGCACGGGGTAAGGGCCGCTTAATCTGATTTAAGGGAATTTCTTGGACTCTAACCATAAGGAGTTTTCCTAACTAAATTCCTTTTTGTAGCTCTAAATAAATCATAATCATTATGACTTCGTTTTGCAACCTGCTGGGACAAAATTGGTAATGCTATCATTGGAGCGCTCATGCGACAAAACCAATACGCTACAAAGCAATTAGACAATCCACCCCAACGCCGCGCCAAAGGGCAGAATCAAGTTTCGAGAAAAATCTCGTACTGGCATTTTTCCCGGATTCTATTGACGACATTTTGCTTGTTAGGGCTAACTGCTGCATCAGGCCCTGAGAGTAAAAGCGACGATGTAGTATTAAAAATTGGGATTGTACAACGATTTGGAGAGCAACCTACAGCCAAGCTGCAACTAGAACCCACCAAAGGCGATCGCTTACAGCTAAGATTTAAAGCAGGCCAGAGGGAACAAACTTTAGTTACCAATAACCCAGTAAAGCTAGAAACAGTAATGCAAGCTTTACCCCAGCCAGTAGTTGATGAGGTGGTAGTTTTAGGTAACTACCGTACCTTTGAAACTGCCGAAGATAGCGCCGAAAGCTTACGTTCTCAGGGAATAGAGGTAGAAATAGCCCAGCCAGAACGTTGGCAAGTTTGGGCGAAACGAGATGTTTACAATACTCCCTTACTACGCAGGCTGCTATTACAGAGCTTGCAAGCTTCTGGCAAGAAAACGGCATATTTAGATACAAAAATTTTGCAAAAATTGCCGCGCGTGAGTTGGGTAGTTGACGGCAAACGTTACAATCCCAATTATTTAAAAATTAGCAGTAGCAAAAATTTAATTCGGGTAAATAAAGGCACAAAACCGGAAAGCGCTCGTCTTTACGCAGGTAAATTAAAATTACAACCAAATGCTTACGGCACGTACAGTTTAGTTAACGAAGTGCCATTAGAAACTTATTTGCGCGGGGTTGTACCTCACGAAATTGGCACGAATGCGCCAGTAGCAGCGGTTGAAGCCCAAGCAATCCTGGCGCGAACCTATGTGCTACGGAATTTGCGTAGGTTTGCTGTAGATGACTACCAGCTATGTGCTGATACTCACTGTCAGGTTTATTATGGGCTGAATGGAGTCGCCCCCAACACAGATCGGGCGATCGCGGCGACAAGAGGGATGGTATTAACTTATCAAAACCAGCTAGTAGATGCCCTGTACTCCTCTACCACCGGCGGCGTTACTGCTTCTTTTAGCGATGTCTGGAATGGTGCGGATCGTCCTTATCTGCAACCAGTAGTTGATGCTGCTCTCAATATTTGGGATTTGTCGAGACAAAATTTAGCAGATGAAAGCAACTTCCGGCAATTTATCAATCGCCAACAAGGATTTAATGAAAGCAACTGGGATTCGTTCCGTTGGCGCAAAGAAACCAGCGTAGAAGATATTACCAAGGGTTTGCAGAAATTTTTGCGAGCTAAAAAAAGTCCGTACAGTAAATTTAAAAAGCTTGAGGCAATGGCGATCGTTAAGCGCTCAACAAGCGGACGCATTCTCGAACTCGCTGTAAAAACTGATATAGGTGTCTTTACTTTACATAAAGATGAAGTTCGTAGTGCCTTTTTAGCTCCTACAAGTACGCTGTTTTACTTGCAGCCCTTGAATAAAGGTAAACCAAGCCTATGGGGTTATGCTTTTATAGGTGGGGGACTAGGACATGGAGTTGGCTTGAGTCAAACAGGCGCTCAAAATTTAGCTAAACTTGGCTGGTCGAATCCCAAAATTCTCCAGTTCTACTATCCTGGAACTCAAATTAAAATTTTCAGTGAGGAGATTCAGCCCTAGAAATATTTGTTTCGACTGCAAGTTTTCTAAAGAGCTTTTGTAAAAAAATGCCGGGTGTTGCTCAGTTTTTCATAGATATTGGCAACCTTTTTTTGGGCTGCTCGGTGCTTATCTCTATTGTTGTTAACTAACTTGGTTTTTTTCTTGCTGTTCTAGTGCTAAAACTATTGCGCTTGGACTATATTTGGCTTCTTAGCAAAAATTCATATAATCATCATAGTTTAAGACTATGGTGATTATATGAACTTGCTAGCTAGGTAATTCTGGCAATAGATTGAGAATTGCAGCGCCTAACTATTAGTACAGGTCTTCTTCTTTGTGAGTTTCGATTGTTACGTCAGATGTAGGATAAGCGACGCAGGTTAGTACATATTGAGCTTCTATCTGATCGTCGTCTAAGAATGACTGATCGGACTGGTCAACTGTACCCGATACAATCTTACCGGCACAGGTCGAACAAGCACCAGCGCGGCAAGAGTAGGGCAAGTCCAGACCAGCTTCTTCAGCAGCGTCTAGAATATAAGTATCATCTTCGACGTCAATTGTTTGGTTTAGTCCTTCAGCTTCGTTGATGAGTGTGACTTTGTAAGTTGCCATTTCAGTAATCCTCTCTTTTGCAAACGGCAGTATAAGTTATCCTAAAGCACAGGCAGGAAAAGACGACGGCTGATCTCATGATTAGCCGCTTTTTTAAATTTGCTTCAATTCTGATACTACGAGAAAAACTAGAGGATGTAACTGGAAATCGTCCGCGATTAGTAATGAAATTTAGTTATTTAATACTAATAAGTTTTATTTATACATTTATCGCCTAAATCACTCACTCATTAGCAAAGCTTATAAGTTAGGTAATAAAAGATGAATGAGTGAATAAATCACATAAAATGCGGATGGATTTGATGGCGTTTGTACCTAATTGATCTGCTAGATGAAAGGGTACATCAAGCCACCCTTGTTCGGACACTGCGTTGCCAAGACAAATCTGTAGAAGCTTCTGTGGAGAGCCGCAGGGTGAATTACTTTGTTTATTCAGACGAGGAGCTACAAGTGTCCGTTGTGGTATCTACAGCTTTACCAGCAGGCTGTATAGTTAAAGCATTGCTTTGCCCACACAGAAAACTTATAAACAGAACTGGTGACTATCATGGATGATTCTGAAGCACCTTTGGCACAAGCAAAAATACGGGTGGGTGTGGTTGGTACTGGGTATGCGGCAAAGTTTCGGAGTGAGGCGTTCCTGCAAGATGAGCGATCGCACTTAATTGCAATTGTCGGACATACTCCAGAAAATGCGGCAGCTTTTGCCAATAACTACCAAACTGAGGCGATGAGTTCTTGGCAGCAATTAGTAGAGCGAGAAGATGTAGATCTAGTAGTAATATGCACTATTAATCGAGATCATGGTGCGATCGCTCGTGCTGCGCTCACTCATGGTAAACACGTTATTGTAGAGTATCCCCTTTCTTTGGATGTCATCGAAGCTGAAGAACTCATTGCTTTCGCCAAAGCTCAAAATAAACTGCTCCACGTGGAACACATTGAACTCTTAGGGGGATTGCATCAAGCTTTAAAGCAACACTTAGAAAAAATTGGCGATGTTTTTTATGTACGCTACAGCACTATCAATCCCCAGCACCCTGCTCCTCGTAAATGGTCTTATAACCATGAGCTTTTTGGTTTTCCTTTAATTGGTGCGCTTTCGCGTTTACATCGTCTTACGGATTTGTTTGGCAAAGTCTTAACAGTTAACTGTCATCAGCGATTTTGGGAAACAGAAGCGCAATATTACCAAACGTGTTTTTGTACTACTCAACTGTGCTTCAGTAATGGGCTGTTAGCACAAGTAGTTTATGGTAAAGGCGAAACCATTTGGCAGCCAGAACGTAAATTTGAAGTGCATGGCGAAAAAGGTGGGTTAATTTTTGACGGTGACACAGGAGTTTTTATCCAAGCGCAGGAAACAATACCTATAGAAGTTGGTACTCGTCGCGGATTATTTGCTAAAGACACAAATATGGTGTTAGATCATATTTTTCATGGGACTCCTTTATACGTCACCCCAGAAGAAAGCTTGTATACCTTGAAGGTTGCTGATGCTGCTAAAAGAGCAGCTGAGACAGGCTTAACTATATTTATGAATGAGAAGTAATTAAAAGTTCATGAGAAGCGAAACAATTGTTATTTTATCCCAGCGAGAACTAGAGAAGATGCGTAAGGCAGGACGCTTGGCAGCCACACTGCTACAGCATCTAGAATCAATGGTGAAGCCTGGGGTAAGCACTCTCGAAATCAATGATGAAGCCGAACGTTGGACGCAGGCTCATGGAGCAAAAAGCGCTCCTCTTAACTACAAAGGCTTTCCCAAATCAATCTGCACGAGTGTGAATGAGGTAGTCTGTCACGGGATTCCTAATGCCAAGCAGATTTTGAAGGAAGGTGACATCATCAATATTGATGTGACGCTGATTGTTGATGGCTACCACGGTGATACATCCAAGACATTCTTTGTCGGTACTCCTTCACCAGCGGCAAAAAAACTAGTAGAGGTAACAGATGAGTGTCGTTACCGTGGGATTGCTGAAGTTAAACCAGGGGCCCGTATTGGAGATATTGGTGCAGCCATCCAAGAGTATGCCGAGGCACAAGGCTTTTCTGTAGTGCGAGATTTTGTAGGACATGGTATTAGCAACATTTTTCATACTCCACCGGATATTCCTCACTACGGAACTCGCGGTAAGGGTAAGCGCCTCAGACCAGGGATGGTATTTACAATTGAGCCAATGATTAATGAAGGGACTTGGGAAGTAGAAGTTCTCAGTGATGGTTGGACTGCTATAACCCGCGATCGCAAGCTTTCTGCCCAATTTGAGCATACCTTAGCTGTGACTGAAGATGGAGTAGAAATTCTCACCTTACCTGAAGGTGGTTAAGCTTCCATGAACAATAATCATTAAATGTAGGTAACTGACAACTGCTAACTATCTTTCCAACTTATTGGGAATGCCTTCGCAACCGCCAGGAATAGTGCCTCTGGTTTTTTCCCCACCCCAAGCACAGCAGTAATAACGTGCCGACTCAGGCAGACGTTGCACATTGGTAAAGTCGGCATTTTCTATGACAGCACCAGTGTGTTCGCCAGTTTCGTAGTTAGGTGGTATGGTGCGGCTGCGGGGTGATGCTGTTTTTACTGAACCGTAAAATAGCCGAATTCCGTTCAGGTCAGCATCGCGGAGTTTGGCATCGTATAAAATCGTGCGGGAAAGGTTGGCTTTTACTAAATCACAACCGCTGAGATTAGCGCGCACAAGATTAGCTTCGCTGAGATCAGTCCAACGCAAATCTGTAGCGGAAAGGTCTGCTCCGGCTAGCATCACGCCCAAATCGATGACGCGCACACCATCAAGGCGGTCTTCGGCGTAACCGCCAACACCGTTGAGAATGGCTCTACCTAAGCGGCGATCGCGTTTTAGAGGTGTTAGTAATTTTGAACGGGAGAGAAAGCGCAAAATCTTCGCTTTACCACTACCATCAACACTACTAAAAATTGCGGCGGTGCGTCCTTCGGCGATCGCTCTTTCTTGAGGCCAATCCTCTAATAATCCTTCTTCATCTAAAACTAAGTCTGAGATACCTTGAAAATAGGAATCTATCGTTTGCTGCTGGGTAATAATATTTTGCTGAACTGTCAACAAATTTTGCTGAATTGTTAGGTCTTTAGAAATCACATATTGTCGCCACGCTACGTAAACAGCGATGATGGCAATCAGGATTTGCCCTAAAGCGCCAAACCATTCTGCCAGAGTACCAGCAATGTCCCAGTTAATTTGACGTGCCCAAAAAATCACGCGATCGCCTAAACCGAAAAATTTCAACAAGCCAATGATGGCTGCTATTAATCCCAAAAATGCAACTAACAGTGTTCTACCTTGGGGTGAAAACCATTTTTCAATTACATTTTGCAACCAAGGTAATAGCATCGCCACAGATAGCAGCAAACTCAGCAGCGTTCCCAAAACGCCAATTATCCAATTATTTAAGGCAAGTCCGAGAAAAACGATCGCGATTCCTATTAAGGTAATCAGCAATGCTCTTGGCTTAACTGTGAATTGCTTGGTAGAGGGTGGCTGGATACTCGAACGGGCCTGTTGCAAAATCGCTGTATTTTGCGGAGATTGCAAAGACGAAATGGCAGCCAGGGCTTGCTGTGTAGCCAGGGCTTCTGGTGTCAGGTTATTTGCACCAGCGCCACCTTCAAAGTCATCTGGTTGCAAATCATTTTCCAGCGTTGATTCTGGGGTTGGTAGATCGGCGGAGTTGGATTCAATCGTCATTCTTTATATTGTGCCCCAGCAGACTCAGTTCCACATCTGTTTTATCTGAATTTCTACAGGGTAGGGTAGAACAAGATATGCAGTTTACAAGCAATTGCTATTCTGTACACCAGTTTGTGTAGATGAGAAATGCTTGGGCTATTTTACTTTTTTATTGGACAACTTGCATATTAACCAAATCTCTGAAGTTAAACATCTATCGTTATGTTCAGGAATTATTTGTGGTTCAAATACAGTTATCTTAATTCTTCAGCACCAACTTTATTTAAACTTATTAGTCAAACATTGATAAGTCTTATTTGTGGAACTTTGCGATATATTACATATGTTTTTAATTGATTTTATTAATTACTTTAACAGCATAGTTGATGATAAAACAATCGACAAATATTCTATATTAATAAGCAAATATCTTGCATTATATATGCCAAATGTGTTATATATTATAAATACTTGTGCTTGAATTCAATTAATGAGCATCAAATATTTTTTTACAAGAACAGTGTTGTTTGATACTATATTTTAAGAGAAACAAGTTTTAGCATCATAATTATGAGTTCTATAGGTACAGCATGGACTTTAGGCGCTGTTTAGTTGCCTCTGGTTTTATTACTTTCTCCACATTAGGTTGTGGTGATTGGACAAACTCAACGGCAAAAAATACCAAGCAAGTTGTACAAGAAAATAACGTTTCCCAATTGCTAATAAAAGCGAAGTCCACGCCAAAGGTAGAGGATTTATTGATTCAAGGTAATAATTTGCTAGATGCACATCGTTACCAAGATGCGATCGCAGCATACGATAAAGCGATCGCCCTCAAACCTCAGAGTGCAGAAGCGTGGATTAATCGAGGCAATGCTTTAACATCTTTACAACGCTACAAAGATGCAATAGTCTCCTATGATCAAGCAATTGCGATCAGACCTAACAAAGATATAGCTTGGTATAACCGAGGTAATGCTTTAACTGCTTTGCAAAGCTATAAAGATGCGATAGTAGCATACGACAAAGCGATCGCGATTAAACCCGACAAATACGAAGCCTGGATCAATCGAGGTATTGCCCTCACAAAGCTGCAACGTTATACCGAAGCGCTAAAATCTTACGACAAAGCGATCGCGATTAAACCTAATAAGCATGAAGCATACTATAACAAAGCTTGCTCTTATGCTTTACAGCGCAATGTGGACTTGGCGATCGTAAACTTAGATAAGGCAATTAAACTATTTCCTAGTAAGTATCAGAAATTAGCAAAAACTGATCCAGATTTTGTCAAAGTGCGTAGTGATAAACGTTTTCAGGAATTGCTCTAATAAGCTTTTGCCATTGCTACTGATTATTTGATTGGGATTTAAAATAGTAAAATAGAATTTTCTGCCCTTATCGGTTGTGGGCACGTCAATTTATTAGTATTGCTTTAATATTTATTGATAAATTAGGCTGTCAGCGCAGTATAATACTAATTTGTAATTCGTAATTTGTCATTAAAAACCAAATTTCATCTAAGTTTTCGGGTTTGAATCTGGTACTAGATTTTAGAAAATTGGTATAACCTTCAATTTATCTACATCTAGTAGGGTGGGCATTGCCCACCATATCCGGGTTTTGGTGGGCTAGATTTTAGATAATTGATATAAACTTAAATTTATCTATATATAAAACCTGTTTAAATATATATGAAAAAACTGTTAGTTACCGGAGCTAGTGGCTTTTTAGGATGGCATATTTGTCAAATAGCAAAGCAAGAATGGGAAGTTTATGGAACTTATTTTTCCCATGAAATAAATATTCCTGGCATCAAAATGCTGAAAGCGAATTTGACAGATTTTCAAGAACTCAAGAGTATATTTAGTGATGTTAGTCCAGCAGCAGTTATTCACACGGCTGCTCAATCTCAACCTAACTTTTGCCAAAATCATCCGCAACAATCATACGCAATTAATGTTACAACATCATCGAATATAGCTGGACTGTGTGCAGATTATTCGATTCCTTGCGCGTTTACATCAACCGACTTGGTTTTTGATGGCTTAAATGCTCCATATCAGGAAACAGATCCTGTATGTCCTGTGAATATTTATGGTGAGCAAAAAGTGATGGCTGAAGCAGGGATGTTAGAGCGATATCCTAATACTGCAATATGCCGTATGCCGTTAATGTTTGGTATGGCAACACCAACTGCTCAAAGTTTTATTCAACCATTTATTCAAACTTTACAAGCAGGCAAAGAGCTAAATTTGTTTATAGATGAATTCCGCACACCAGTGAGTGGAAAAACTGCTGCACAAGGCTTGTTATTAGCATTAGAAAAAGTTCACGGGTGCATTCACTTAGGCGGTAAAGAAAGAATTTCTCGTTATGATTTTGGTCAACTATTAGTAGAAGTATTTCAAATTCCTAATGCTAAAATTCAAGGCTGCCGACAACAAGATATAAAAATGGCAGCGCCCAGACCGGCAGATGTCTCTTTAGATAGTTCTAAAGCTTTTGCATTAGGATATCAGCCTTTATCTTTACGAAAAGAATTGCAGGAATTAATCAATAGTCAATAATGAAATTGTATTTGTTGTGTACCTAACCAGTGACGGAAATATGTTGATTTTCCCTTTTTCTGATCTCCAGTTTCGTCAATACACAAAATTATTTCTCTTGTGCTTACTGCTTGTCTGCACGGCGTAACCATCCCTGTTATATCATGTCCGCCTAATTAGTTATATTCTCGCATCTGTGCAAAAACCGCGAAATGCTCTTTCCCCGTAGTAACAAAACAGGGATCAGCCCTAATGATCAGCCTTCAACCGGACATAATATTAAAGATAATTAGCGGGGTCTACAGGTGAACCATTGTGTCGCACTTCAAAATGGAGATGGGGCCCGGTAGACAAACCGGTGGAACCCACAGCAGCGATCGCTTGTCCGCGTTGAACTCCTTGCCCTTCGGAAACATATAATTCGCTGGTATGTCCGTAAAGTGTAGTAACGCCTTTGCCGTGGTCAATTATTACAGCTTTGCCATAACCACCATACCATCCAGCAAAAATTACTGTTCCCGAATCAGCTGCCCGAATTGTACTACCATAGCTAGCGGCAAAATCCATACCTGCATGAAAGCGACGATAACCAAGAACTGGATGCATCCGCCAACCGAAGGGACTGCTAGTAGGTGCATCGCTAGGATATGCCAGCATCCCAGTTCCCCGAATGATAATGTTTTTACTGCTGCTGTTAGTCTTCGCCTGCGCCTCAACTCTTGCTTTGGCTTCTGCTACCTTTTGTTGAATCAAAACTTCTAGGTTTTGCGAATCTTGCTCTAGCTGATTTTGCGCCGCTTCTAAGGCCAAGCGATCGCTGTTTAGGCGTTGAATTAAATCTGTTTGTGACTGCGCTTGCGCTTGATAATCGGCTTTTTGCGCTAATAATTGCTCTCTAATTAAAGCAATTTCGTTTTTTTGGTGTTCTACTCCTGTTTGTTGTTTGATAATCTCGTTTGCTTGTGCATTGAGTTTTGCTAAAATCTGCTGATCTGCTTGGTAGACTAACTTCAGCTGATGACGACGACTGATAAAATCACTAATACTTTCGCTTTGTAGCAAAACTCCCCATCCTTGACTTGCAGGCGATCGCTGAAGAAACCGTAATCTTGCTACTGTGGCGACTTGGCGTTCTTCATAGGAACGTTGCGCCACAGCTAAATCAGCCTCCAACTGCTGGAGGCGTTGCGTAGCCAACTTTAATCGCAACTCGCTGTCTTGAATATGACTATTGGTAGTTTGTAAGTTTTGCTTTAATCCACTCAGGCGATTTTGAGCTTCTTTTTGCAGATTAGTTAAGCGATCGCGCTCTTTAACTACATTTTGACGCTGCTGCTTAACTTGTCGCTGCTGTTGTTTTAAAGTATTAATTGATGCTGTAGACGCCGCACGCACTGGCAATATTGGGATAAACACCAAACAAATGCATAAAATTATGCACCAAATTTTATTGTTTTTTCTCAATGGCACTACTATGCCGTAAAGCTTACCACAGCAATACTTCCAATCACTATGAGCATTTTTTCCAAAATTCGATTCACCCACTGCAACGCGCTGTCAAATTTATCTGCCAAGTTGTAACATAAACATTCCAACTATGTCAGCCTTAAGCAAGGGTATTAATTAATACTAATATTAACTACAGATAAATATCTGTGTACCCTGCGGAAGCCGCTTTGCGTCTACATCGATGTGCATCTGTGCTTTGATAATTACGAATTACGATAATTTACTTTCCAGTTTGTTAAATCAGCCAAAGAGCGATCGCGGTAACGTCCGTAACGCTCTTGTTTATTTTTGATTTTCACACCCAGTTCTGGGAAAATGCCAAAGTTGGGCGGCATTGGTTGGAAGTGCTTGGGCGAAGCGGAACTGATAAACTCAAACAGCGCACCCATCATCGTTGTGGGTGGTAGGGTTAGAGCTTCTTTCCCTAAAGCTAGTCGTGCAGCATTAATTCCTGCCAAGCAGCCACCAGCAGCCGCGGCGGTGTAGCCTTCAGTACCAATCAATTGTCCAGCCGCCAGTAAGTTAGGACGCTGTTTAAATTGCAGACTCGGATGCATTAGTTGGGGAGCATTAATAAAAGTGTTGCGATGCATCACTCCCAACCGCACAAATTCTGCATTTTCCAAACCTGGAATTAACCGGAATACCCGCTTTTGCTCACCCCAACGCAGATTAGTTTGGAATCCTACCATGTTCCAAAGCTGACCGGCTTTGTCTTCTTGTCGCAACTGCACAACCGCGTAAGGACGTTCCCCTGTACGGCTATCAGACAACCCTACTGGCTTGAGAGGGCCATAACGCATCGTGTCTTCACCGCGCAGTGCTTGTTCTTCAATGGGTAGACAGGCTTCAAAAAATTTCGCTGTTTCCCGCTCAAAATCCTTCAATTCTGTTTGTTCGGCTTTCTTGAGTTCTTCCCAAAAGTGCAGGTATTGCTCCTTATTCATTGGACAGTTGAGATAAGCAGCTTCGCCTTTGTCATAGCGGGAAGCCATAAAAGCAATATCGCGGTTAATCGATTCTCCTACAACGATTGGGCTAGCCGCATCGAAAAAGCTCAGGTATTCCATCCCTGTTAAGCGGCGTATATCTTCAGCTAAATCAGGACTAGTTAAAGGCCCAGTCGCCAACACTACAATTCCTTCAGGAATAGCAGGTATTTCACCTCGGCAAAATTCAATTAAAGGATGGCTAGCCAGAGTTTCTGTTAAGTCCTGGCCAAATTGCCCTCTATCTACTGCTAGCGCCCCACCAGCCGGAACAGCGTGTTCATCAGCTTTGGCAATGACAATAGAATTAAGTTGCCGCAGTTCTTCGTGCAATAATCCAGTGGCGCGATCGCTTGCCATTGCCCCAAAGGAATTACTACATACTAATTCCGCTAAATGTTCTGTATGATGGGCAGGACTAAAGCGATTTGGACGCATTTCATGCAAAATTACAGGCACTCCAGCCTGGGCTATTTGCCATGCTGCTTCTGTCCCAGCTAGTCCACCTCCAATTACTTGTATCGGTTGTTGAGCCATAGTTAAATTTTTAATTCCTGTTTTGATTAAAAATAATTTGCTAGGAGTGTATGTATATCAATCCTAACTGATTTGTGAAAATTAAAATTTCCAGATTTCCGACTTTTATTAGAAGTCGGTAATTTAGATTTAAATAGGTAATTCATCACAAATTAAGATAATTTCTCAGATTTGTGAAGGTAGTATTTTTCTTTAATTGCTTCCACCTCTTGTCTCAGCCCATTGGCATGAAGCAAACCAACATAACCTTCTAATAGTCACTATCTGCCAATTCAACAGGAAAAGCCGCGCGAGTGTAAACACTTAAAGCAGCTTGGAATGCAGCGATGGAAACTTCGATGTTGTTGGCTTTGTCTTTGGGTATTCTCTTACTGTAAGCAAGTCTCAAGTTATTTTGTGTCGAAGCCCAATCAACAGGAAAAGCTTCACGAGTGTAAACATTTAAAGCCGCTTGGAATGCAGCGATCGCAACTTCAATGTTGTTGGCTTTGTCTCCAAGTATTCTCTGGCTATAAGCAAGCCCTAAGTTATTTTGTGTCGAAGCCCAATCAACAGGAAAAGCTTCACGAGTGTAAACATTTAAAGCCGCTTGGAATGCAGCGATCGCAACTTCAATGTTGTTGGCTTTGTCTCCAAGTATTCTCTGGCTATAAGCAAGCCCTAAGTTACTTTGTGTCGAAGCCCAATCAACAGAAAAAGCTTCACGAGTGTAAACACTTAAAGCCGCTTGAAATGCAGCGATCGCAACTTCGATATTGTTTGCTTTGTCTTTGAGTATTCTGTCACTGTAAGCAATTCCCAAGTTATTTTGTATCGAAGCCCATTCAACAGGAAAAGCTTCACGAGTGTAAACACTTAAAGCCGCTTGAAATGCAGCGATGGAAACTGCAATATTGTTGGCTTTGTCTCCAAGTACTCTCTGGTAATAAGCAATTCCCAAGTTATGTTGCGTAGAAGCCCAATCAACAGGAAAAACTTCGCAAGTGTAAACACTCAAAGCAGCTTGAAATGCAGCGATGGAAACTTCAATATTGCTGGCTTTGTCTCCAAGTATTCTCTGGTAATAAGCAGTTCCCAAGGTATTTTGCGCGGAAGCCCATTCAACAGGAAAAGCTTCACGAGTGTAAACCCTCAAAGCTGCTTGAGATGCAGCAATGGAAACTTCGATGTTGTTGGCTTTGTCTCCAAGTATTCTCTGGTAATAAGCATATCCCAAGTTATTTTGCGTCGCAGCCCATTCAACAGGAAAAGCTTCACGAGTAAATACTGTTAATACTATTTCATAGCCAGTAATGGCAATTTCTATGTTGCTGGCTTTGTTACCCAAAGAGAATTGTTCAATTAAAGTACTAAAATTAAATACATCTACAGCCCTTGATTGTGCTATCTCTGCTTCTACTTGTGTCAAGGCTTTACTTGCCCAATGCCGCAATTCTTTTACTAGATTCAAATTGAGTTTATCTGTATTTGCAGCCAGCAAGGGATAAACAACCTGTGCATCGCATCTGCTATCTGCTGTTAGTTCCAGCGCCTGCATCAAGAAATACAAGTATTCTTGTCCTTTAGCAGTTGATGATAAATTACTATACACTCCAAGCAACCGTCCTGCCATATTCATTAAACGATTAGCTTGGTTTTGTTCACCTTGCTTTAGTAGATTACTTGCCTTTTCCAGCATCTTTTGTGTTAAGTCAGCATCAAGTATCTCTCGGTTCGCCTCCAAAATCTCCAATTCTTCGCCGCTAGGACAATTCAACAGGCTTTGAATGAGTTCAAAATAGACTTGCTGACGCTGTTCGTTCATGGGCATATACATTCAATAGATGTTATTTTCCCATAGAAGTTCTTCAACAGTTTGGTTTTAATTCAGGCACTTGGCGGATAACATCGATAAACTTCGCTGCTTTAAAATTTTACAGTATTTGTGGCACAATTTGATTTAAAATTGGTAAAAAAATAATTTAATAACAAAATAGCTAAAATTATTGAACCGTAAATATTTCAGATAACAGCAGTATTGTTTATAAAAATTATAGCGCTTTTTTAAAGTGGATAGTAAATATTTAATGGGCATCATCTTCTTTATTTTCTTTGATGCTTTGTTGATGAATTAAATGAGCCGTTAGAGTTATCATTCTGGGATTGCTTTTGTAACCAATTAGTTAACATAGCAGAAAGTTGAGACAAAGAATCTTCTAACTTAGGTGAAATTTTTAATGGCAAACTTCCTGATCGGACATGAAGTGAACGTTGTGGAAAGGGAATTTGAATATTATGTAGTCGTAAACTTTCATCTATTTGAAAGTAAAGGTCACTTTTAATTTGAAATTGCCTTCTAGGTTTTGAAATCCAAACTAGCAACTGAAAATCTAAAGAATCTTCACCGAATCCTTTAAACCAAACTTTTGGTGCTGGCTTATTTAAAACATCAGGATGATTATTTGCTGCTTCCAGCAGTGCAGAACGCACGTGATTCAAATCTGATTTATAAGCCAAACGCACGGGTAATACTAAACGAGACACACGGTTGTGATGGCTCCAATTCACTACTTCTTTATCTAATAAACGAGAATTGGGTACAATCACCAATATGTCATCTAAAGTATGGATGTGAATACTGCGGGCAGTGAACCGTTCTACTGTTCCCATATATTCACCAATTTCTACAAAATCTCCAATTTGAATCGAGCGTTCAAAAGTAATAACTAAGCCACTGATTAATTCTTTTGCTACTCCTTGCAAACCAAATCCGATTGCTACACCCAAGATACTAGCTAAAATTGCCAGAGAACTGATATCTAAACCCCAAATTTGGAGTAAAATAACAGTGCCGATAAATATTAAGCTATAGTTAATAATAACTGCGATAGACTGTTGAACGCCGCGACTAACACTTGTGATTTGAAGTACACGCGATCGCAACAAATTTGTCACTGCTCCTGCAACAGCTAGCAATCCAAAAAATAAACTTATTAAAATCAATATATTAATAACTGAATACGAACTTTCACCAAGAGAAATAACAGGTGATGTCAGACTCATCCGAAGAATATTAGTAATGCGCTGGCTCCACTCTCGCGTTAATGGAAATAAGTCTGTAATGTAAATAATAGCTCCTAACCACACTCCAGCACGCACTAAGGAAAGTGTCAATTGCAAAAATAATTCAATTCCTTTGGGTTGCGCTCCCGTTTCTGGATCATTTGCTGCCCTTGGCACTAGCCTTCGTAACCAGTAGCACCAAATCCAACCTAAAATTTGATGTAGAATAAATGCACTGACTACTGACAAGAATACAAATAATATTGCCCTCCAGATATAACTTAACCTTCGTTCTTGTTGACCTTCTCTAATTCCCTCAGTAATTCTTTGCGCCCAAATTTCAGCCTGTTCTTGTTGTGTTCTACCAGTCGGAGTGTCTTGTGAAGTCACTGTCACCAAGTGGCGACCATTCACCCTGACAACGGGCAATTGATTATCTTCGATAATCTCAACTTTCACAGGTTCAGTGGAGCGCACTGCTTGTTTTAAAATCAAATTGGCATCAGCAGCACGATTCTCGGCACTAAATTGACCTGCTTCACTGACTTTAAATAATTGGCGGCCATCGAGTGTAATGGCAGCAGTTGGTCTTTGTTGCGCTTGTACTGGTACTACAGTTAGTAAGCAACCTAGAATTACTATCCAAGAAATGGCTTTGATAGTGATAGGAATACGAAAGCGATAGAAGAATCTCTGGATCTTGTCGGAAATTTTTTGCCAAACAGAAGATATCTCTGCATTCATTTGATTTAACTTACTCATCAGCACCGTTGATAATAGTAAAAATCAGCGCAAATTAACTCCATCTGAAGTGGGTTAATCATCATGCGCTATGCAGATACTGTTGAAGCTGCAAATTTACATGAAAAAACCCCCAAGAGCATGGGGGTTAATTTTGCACCAAAAGACGTTTAGTAGTTATGCACCCTGAGAGTAATTCAAATGTACTAGTTTATTCTCTCATAACTGGGCAACATTATTTTGGGAATTTTTTCAAGAATTGTTTTTTCTTGTTCTTTTGCTACATCCCCCCAATGGGAGGTTTTACCCAAGAGGAGTTTAACAATTTGAGGAATTATACCAGTTATCCGAGATATTGCAACAAATTGGTTACCCTTCAAAACCGCAGCTACAGAAGCAATTATAAGTTGCACACTTGCGTAAAAAACGGTATTAGGCGGTAGTAATTCAGTAGAGAACAGGTTGTAAATATTTCTGTAAATTTATTAAATATACTAAGAAAATACCCAGCAGTCTCTGCTGCGGAGGTGGTTTATAAGTCTTACACAAGAAACGTGGTTACTTTACCAACAAGCGCGACATTTTAAGAGCATTAATAGCACAATGTTAAATTGATCAAGCTAGAAGCATGGCAATGTATGCTTAATAAGTAGCTAATCGCAGACCCATGTGCCCAAATTTACATAAAAGCTGCAATTTTGTAGTTACTGAGCGTGAAATGGGTACTTTGAAGATCATAACTCTTCAGGTACGAGCAAATTTATGCATCATGTTTTCGAGGCAGATCAACTCACTTGGTTAATAGTTGGCGAAAACTTCGTCATTTCTTGCTGTTATTGGATAATTGGTAGTGTAATCGCCTACGGGGTTTGGCGTAATCGGGTGGCTGGAGTTGACTCACTTGTGGTTACAGTGGCTATTATTTTCTTCAGTTGCGCCTTTGGTCACGGCTTGCATGGGCTGAAAATGCTGGGGTTAATTCATTCACTCCTCTGGCAAACAGTAGCAGACTTTCTCACAGTTGTTATTGCATTACGATTTCTCAGCTTTTACAAAAGTTTTGATTTACTCGCTTGTTTCAGTCAGATCTTCGCATCAAAGATGGAACTGGAGAACAAAAACCAACTCTTGGAAAAAGCTATGACAGAACTTAAGCAGACGCACACTCAGTTAGTTCAACAAGAAAAAATGTCGAGCTTGGGACAATTAGTTGCAGGCGTTGCACATGAAATCAATAACCCAGTTAACTTTATTTACGGCAACTTGGCTCATGTCCAAGAATATGCAGAGAGTCTGTTGAGCATTGTGAAAGCTTACCAAGCTAAATTTCCTCCACCATCGCAAATTCAAAGGCTAACCGAAGAAGTTGATTTAGAGTTTCTCCAAGAAGATTTGCCAAAAATCTTAGCCTCCATGAAAGTGGGAAGCGATCGCATCCGACAAATTGTACTGTCACTGCGAAATTTCTCGCGCCTAGATGAGGCTGAACTGAAAACTGTGAACATTCATGAAGGAATTGATAATACACTCATGATTTTGCAACACCGTCTCAAAGCAAAACCAGAGTGTCCAGAAATTACGGTTGTCAAAGATTATAGTAATTTGCCCGATGTCGAGTGTTATCCTGGCTCACTCAATCAGGTAGTTATGAACATTCTCACAAATGCAATAGATGCACTGGAAGAAAGCACTACCCAAAAATCCTATCAAGAGATTAAAGATCATCCTGCTCAAATTACAATTCGGACTTCTCTGACAGCAGAACAATGGGTAGAAATTACAATACAAGATAATGGAATTGGGATTCCTGAACATCTTCAGCAGCAAATTTTTGAGCCATTTTTTACCACAAAACCCATAGGCAAAGGAACAGGAATTGGTATGTCGATTAGCCATCAGATTATTGCCGAAAGGCATCATGGAAAGTTGGCTTGTTTTTCAACTTTGGGTAAAGGAACAGAATTTGTCATTCAAATCCCATTGACACAGGGCAAATATGGAACGGCCAAACAATCAAACTATGTATGTTTGACTCATAAGTAAGCTTTAGAAAAACCTGCTGTGTGACTAAGAGTCGTACAAAGCAGGTTGAAATAAGGCACAGGTTAAGCACTAACCTGTAATTCATGTATTTTATACTACGAAGTTGATAAAAGAGTTCAATCGATAGACTGTTGTTTGCTTGATAGATATAGATTATACTAACTATTTACCTATATTTTTTAGTGGTGAGATATCTAAAAATTAGAAAGACAACCCAGACTACAGGTTTACCATACAAGCTAGAAAAGAAGCACTCCAGTCCATAAGTCTGTTTACCAGCTTTTGTGACTACCATATTCCCTGCTAACAAATACACTTTATTCTTACGGAATAAATGCTAGCGAAAGAATACCCACAATATGGTTAGCCAGGAGATAACAGTCAACTCATCCTAAGTTACATTCATACAGCTATTTTCCCTGCATCTTTGCATCTTTGCGTTCCTGTTCCCCAAAGACTTTGCCGCAGGCTACCACGGAAAACACCAAAACCAACGCCAATCCAACACCAGGGAAGTATCATCTCAGTAGTTACGGGTCTAGTTGAGCTTGCATAAGTAAAAATAGCCTCCTAAAGGTAGAAATTACAACTTGACTTTTGATTGATGAGTCTTTTACTGCTATTCGCCAAAATTTGACTGTACCTAGCATAGTCAAAATCGAGGATAAATCGTGGCACTATTAAAAATTGAGGATTTCAATCCCGATTACTCGAAAATTTTTGGTGCTCAAAACATTATTGATTACAGCGTATATTCTGATACTGCAAATCAGAAAATTGGCTCTGTCAAAAATATTTTAGTTGATGAAAATGATGGTAGCTTTCGATATTTCATTGTTGATTTAGGATTCTGGATTTTCGGTAAACAGGTATTACTCCCTATTGGGCGTTCTCGGATTGACTATGATCAACAACGAGTTTACGCCAAAGGTTTGACTAAGGAGCAAGCAGAAAATTTACCTGAGTTTGCTGAAGCGTTACGGATTGATGATGAATATGAAGAATGGGTAAGAGCAGGTTATCTTTTTGGCGCTACTAACGTTGGTATCGATTCACTACATGGTGTTGACTCATTAGGAAATCTGCTCGCTCCGAACATACCCTATGATCCAGTAGCTTTGGGTGAAGTTGCATCTTTATCAGTTCCTCATGCAGATCACAAAACAATTCATCTGCCAGCATCGATAAATCCATTTATTGACTGCGAAACTTATATGTCTGAAAATATATCCTCTTTGTACGGTATTAATGAAGAGGATCATCCATTGCTGAAATCTTATTCAGAAAGATTGGCAAACAGTAGAAATCGTATCAGTAGAAATTAATTTTCTTGTGTTGCATAAATGCGGGATGAATTCAGAGTTTTGACCAAAGCTAAAGATTGATTCTTCGCGCTTTTGCGCGAAACAAAATTCGTCCCGTCAATCAGTAATGCCAATTTTCTGATTCGTATTTTGGCTCATGTTTACAAAGATTGTTGCCATGCTTGAAAAAATTCTGAATCATGTTTGCAATGAGAACATAATTTTTAATCACGACATAAATAAACAAGAGAGTTAACACATACAGGAGGCAACTTACTAATGAGTAAATCGATAGGACAAACACGTTGGGCGATCGCTGAAGGGTACATCCCCGCTTACAGTCATGGGCCGGAACCACAGTTTACCAGCCATGAAACCGCCTGCTTATTGAATGCTTCTGACCAAGATGCCCATGTAGAAATTACAATTTACTTCAGCGATCGCGAACCAGTTGGCCCTTATCGGATAGTTGTACCAGCAAGGCGCACTAAACACCTACGCTTCAACGACCTCACTGACCCCGAACCCATTCCTCACGATACCGATTATGCCAGCGTCATTGAGTCAGATGTGCCAATAGTTGTCCAACATACCCGTCTTGATTCCCGTCAGTCGGAGAATGCTTTGCTCACTACTATTGCTTACGCTAGCAGTAATTAAACGCACAATTTTATGCTAGCTGGGATTACCAAGATTCACTTCATAATTTAAGCAGCACTTCAATCTGATGTTAGTCCAGTTAAGGCGCTAGGTGAGGTGCTGGAAAGGCTGCAACCTAGCTCTTTGACTCTTGGATTTTAGCAACTTAACTATATATAAGCTTTGAGTTAATTTCGTAAAACTGGGAAAAACTTTTATGGTCAAGATTGGATATCACGCTTCCCATGAACAATTCAAACCCAGCGAACTGCTGAAATATACCCAAATTGCAGAACAAGGAGGTTTTACTCTTGCTCTTTCTTCCGACCACTTCTTTCCTTGGAGTGAAGAACAAGGCCAAAGTGGTTTCGCCTGGTCTTGGCTTGGTGCAGCTATGCAAGCAACCCCTACACTTTCCTATCGAGTTGTTTGTGCCCCAGGACAGCGCTATCATCCGGCTATTATTGCCCAAGCAGCTGCTACTTTGGCAGAGATGTTTCCTAACCGCTTTTGGCTCACCGTAGGCAGTGGTCAAGCACTCAATGAACATATTACTGGAGACAAATGGCCTTGTAAAAGCGATCGCAATGCTCGTCTCAAAGAATGTGTAGATATAATCCGTGCCCTTTGGCAGGGAGAAACTGTCACCCATCGCGGTCTAATCTGCGTTGAAGAAGCAAAGCTTTATACTCGCCCAGAAAAACTACCCCTGATCATCGGTGCTGCTGTCACTGCTGAAACCGCAGAGTGGTTGGGTAGTTGGGCAGATGGATTAATTACCATTTCTCGCCCCCCAGAGAAGTTAAAAAAAGTTGTCGATGCCTTTCGTAGAGGAGGAGGGGAAGGCAAACCAATGATTTTAAAAGTGCAGCTTTCCTACGATCGCAACGAAGATACAGCGCTACAAAAAGCGCATCAGCAATGGCGTAACAACATTTTTAAGAACATTTTAATGACAGAATTACGCACCCCGCAACAGTTTGATGCTGCGGGTGAGTGTGTACAGCCAAAAGAACTATATGAACATGTCCGCATTTCGGCAAATCCTCAACAGCACATCGAATGGTTGCAAAAAGATGTTGAGCTGGGGTTTGACGAACTAATTCTGCACAATGTCAACCGGGAGCAGCAGCAATTTATCGAAGTCTTTAGCGAGAAAGTGATTCCTGCTCTAACATAAGGCAAAAGTATGAGTGCTGCTTCGTGTGCCATCAGTTTAGCTATTATCTGGAATATTATTTGGAAAACTGCGATTTCTTAAAGCGACTGCGCGCAGCCGCGCTTTTTTAGTCGGTAATGTTGTCCTCAATGTTCTTAAAGAAGAACTACCAGAAGAAAGAAAAAGCTGCTTCTGGGCTTTTGCTCTTGGTGCAGGAGCTTATGCAATTGTTTTGTTAGCCCTTTAATACTTTAGTTGCAAGCGATCGCTAACTGCTGATTTCGCTGTTATTTACAATATATTCAAATCCTTTGGCGAAAACAACCGATGATAAATTCATCCAGTTAGATATCATTTATCTTTATTAAATTTAATTACTATGATTGACGCATTCGATAGTTAGCCACATTTTGATAATATTTCTATCTTAGAATTTGCTAAATTTGGCAGATGATATTTTTTTATGATTTATTTAATAATTTTGTGTTAACTAACTTAAATTATTTTGATTAATCATTCAATAGTAAGAGGAATTAATTGTATGGAAAAACTAGCATGATAATAACACACACAACATAGAACAAAGGAAAATAAGATGGCACTTGTAAAACTTGAAGATTTTTACCCCGATTATCGTGATCACTCCTCGGAATTAGATGATATCAAGAATTTAGATGTCTATGCTCAAGGCGATGATAAAGTTGGCTCTGTATCTGATGTTTTGGTAGATGAACAGACTGGTAAATTCCGCTATTTTATTGTAGATACAGGATTTTGGATTTTTGGCAAAAAAGTGTTGCTACCTGTAGGACGCGCCAACGTTGATTACAATAGCAAACGAATTTATGTCTATGGGCTAACCAGAGAGCAAGTAGAAAGTCTGCCAAACTTGGATGATTTGGAAAAAATTGACTACGACTATGAAGAGCAAGTACGCGGTGTTTATCGTGGCTCTGTTGCTACTTCTGGAGTAATGCAACCTGCTATCTATGATCGTGACACTTACAGTTATGACCAAGAACCATCTTTATATAACGTTAACGAACAGGATGGTCAAACTTTAAAACTGTATGAAGAACGGTTGATAGCTAATAAACAACGCCGCAAGGCTGGAGAAGTTACAATTGGTAAACACGTGGAAACAGACACTGCTCGTGTTGCAATACCTGTAGAAAAAGAGCGCGTAGTGATTGAGCGCACAAGTCCTACAGATACTACGCCAATTAATCCTCAAAATGCATTTCATGATGGTGAAGTTGCTCGTGTGGAAATTTATGAAGAAACGCCTGATATAAGTAAAGAAGCTGTTGTACGCGAAGAAGTTCGAGTCCAGAAGGTTGTAGATACAGACACAGTTGAAACTACTGATACAGTAAGACGCGAAGAGTTAGATATAGATACTCAAGGTCGCCCAATTGTAGACAAACAATAGCACTTCTAAAATTTGTGGATAGATGTTTGAGGATGGAGTTGAGAGCTATCAGGCTTCTCAACTCCTAGTTATTGATTAATAATAAGCTTTCACGTATTTAATGTGTCTGCACTTAATAGCTAAAATGCTTCCAGTAATTATTTTATTTAATTTTAAATTTTGAATCGCTTATTAGCTGTTACAATACTGACAAATATCAAACCTTTGAACGCTAAAAATAGTCCAGTACAGGCTTGTTGAGGAATTTCTACTTGACTTGAGATTTCAAAGAGGTAATTGTAACCTCTGCATTTTATATAAATAAATATTACTGCTTTATTAGTTGATAGGGAAAAGGTAGTTAATTACTGTGTAATCATTGTTGGCAATTGCCCGCAAGGGCAGTGCGCGTAGCGAAACCGCACTTCATTACATTTTACTTAAAAGCTAGCTCATAACTGTGTCATCAAGAATTAAGCAATACTTGTAAATACCTTGTTATGGTTGGTAATGAGATAAAGTGACATGAGCATTTATTTAAGAATTGGCTACGAGGTCATATTAATATGCCCAAATGGAAACTAGTAACAGAATTTACATTTGATAGCGCTCACTACATCAAAGATTACGATGGGCCTTGTGGTCGGATGCACGGGCATACTTATAAAGTTAGAATTGAGGCAAAATCATCACAACTGCACTCTTCAGAATACTGTCCACACCCAGTCATGGTAGCTGACTTTAGGACTTTACGTTGGGCTAAACAAGATGTATCTAAAGGAGGACTTGACCACTGTATTCTTAACGAAGTCTTACCTCCTGAATACGAAACAACTGCTGAGATGATTGCCAAGTACATTTACGAGCAAACTCAGAAGCGCTTACCATCAGATGTGCAACTCAAAGTCCGAGTTTCAGAAACGGCTAATAGCTGGGTAGATTATGAAGAGTGACATTCTCCAGTTAGCGGTTTCAAAACCAACAATTTAATCTATAGGACTCATATTTGATTTTTGAACAAAATTCAGTACACCTTTATTCCTTCTTCCCAGTCCCCAGTCCCCAATCCCCAGTCCCTTACCTCTACGAGTGATTCAGAAATCAAATCGGATTGCTATAACTTCTTGCTGTAAATATAATAAGTATATCTACAGTACGATCTTAGAATGTATTGCATATAACAGTAAATCCTACTGTTATATGTTCTAAAACTACTATTCCATATACAAATAAGGCGCTCAGTGCGTTTTTCAAATTATCAATTTGATTTACTAATTCTTAAACTTTATAAAGTTATAAATCGCTATATTAAGCTTTTGATAATACTTGTCTCAGCTTCTATACTCATGGCATGATTTGCTATCGGAATTGTGTAATCTGAAAGAAGCTAAGCTAATTATTAAATTGAGGTCTAATGACTCCCACCATTATGCGTCAGCTTTGGTCTGTGGTTGAAACTTCCCACGCCAAGACCCTCTTGCAGCTAGACGATGCTAGCTTGGTGCAGTGGTTGGTAAAACAAACCAACACCCAAGCGTTTTTAGAACCCAAGGAAACCGATTTCCTCAGTGATTACATTCAATCTCGTCTCGCTCTCATTCGCGATCTTGTTTATGAGCGGCAGTGTTAATAATAACAGAATCGCAATGAATTAGTCCGTAGTTCCAAGTAATAAATCTTGGTTATTAACTATTGACTTTTTTGATGAAAATAAGCCTCTACTAAGCAGTCGGAACCAATCACGCGCCAACGAACATTTTCTAAAGGCAAAGCCTCGTCCATGGTGGTAAAACCTAAATCACCCACAGGTGTGGGGGCATGGTTACCACCAATAATTTTAGGAGCAATAAAGGCAAGAATTTTTTGTACCGCTCTTTGAGCGATCGCACTAGCAGCTAAAGTACCACCACACTCCCACAACACGCTACAAAAACCCCGCTCATACAAGTGTGCCATTGCCCCGTCAGGTGTCAGTGATGTGAATTTTACTACCTCCACTCCTTGTTTGAGCAAAAATTCTTGAAAATGAGGGTTAGCTCCTACCTCCGTCATCACCAACGTGGGAGCGTCTGTAGTTTGCCACAAACGGGCAGTTTCTGGCAAATTGAGACGGCGACTCATCACCACCCGCAAGGGATTATGCGCCCCCACCTGACGGCTTGTTAAGTAAGGATTGTCTTGCCGCACAGTATTACCACCAACAATTACTGCATCACAAGCCGCCCGTAGTTGATGGACTTCACTGCGGGCGGCTTGGTTTGTTACCCAGGCGCTATGACCAGAAGTAGTAGCAATTTTGCCATCTAAAGTCATGGCATATTTCAAAATACCTAAAGGGCGCTTATAGAGAATGCGATGAACAAAGGCTTCATTGAGTTGGCGGCAAGCTGCTTCTTCCACTCCTACTAAAACTTCTATTCCCGCGGCTTGTAAACGCGCAATACCGCCTCCAGCCACGAGTGGATTGGGATCTACCATACCCACTACCACCTTTGCTACTCCAGCCTTTACCAAAGCTTCCGAACAGGGAGGAGTGCGTCCATAGTGATTGCAGGGTTCGAGATTGACATAAGCTGTAGCACCGCTAGCCCTATCTCCTGCTGCTTTCAAGGCAAAAACTTCTGCATGAGGCTCACCTGCGCGGGGATGAAACCCTTCCCCAACAATCTCTCCATCTTTGACAATCACTGCTCCCACTAGCGGATTGGGTGAAGTGCGTCCCAAAGCACGACGAGCAAGTTCCAAACACCGCTGCATCATGGCCCGATCAAAGTCACTTCCTAGCTGTTCTTTCGCTGGAGAATTTGATTTAACTGCCGACTCCACTAAAATTGCCTTTTCTTGAGGGTAATTAGGTAAGGATGCATCCGCTTGAGCAACCATTGGGGAGTTATCCATAAATTTCGGGAAATAACTTAAATATTTTGTGCGCTAGCTACTTTTGCCTATCTGGACTGAAATCAGCCTCTAAAATTTACATTTAACTTAACTTTACCTTGAATCAATATTGCCAGAGGTTGCTGAAATTCCAGAAAAATTTAGGAGTGAGAAGTACAAGAACGCGTTAGCGGCTCCTCACTCCTCACTCCTAAAATGCTTCTTGGTATTTACCTAGACTAAATTTCTTAAGATTGCTCTAAAAATTTTATCTGCTGCCACCAGCGATTCAGCGGATAATAAACCACAGGTGCCCAGAGGCTGCTGAGAATAGCAGAAGCAAGGGCAACACGCTGATAATATGCCCAAATGTATTCTGTTTTGCGATCGCCCATCAAAGTCAATTCCAACCCAAAGATTGTTTCTGCCACAAATGCCATTACAAAGACAATTAAGGCAATAGAAATAAAGTCTTCCTGGATAAAACGCTGCTTCTGAATCAAACCAGTCAACATTCCCACTATCCCCAAAGTCACGGCATGAGTAGGATTAGGCGATGTCAGTGCATCTTGAAGTAGCCCCAAAACTATACCTGCTAAGGCCCCAGCAAATACTGAACGTTTTACGCTCCAAGCTACCACCCAAATCAACAGCCAGTTAGGCCCAATTCCTAACAATTCCATACCTGGTAAGCGGGATGGCAACATCAGCAAACATAACAACACAGACCCAACTGTAACTGTCCAATCCACAAGTTGACGTGTACGCGGATGCCAACGATTAAGAGGTTGAATTTTAATTTGGGATTTTCTCCCTGACGATTTTGACTTTTTTTGTTTGCTGCCACCAAATACAGGAATCTTCATCGTATTGAAGGATTAATTGAAAATTGAATTAATTAGACTTTTGTGGCTCTTGGGTTATTGATTGCGGTTGTTCTAACTCTGGGGTAGCTGGTTTCGGGTATACAGCTACCCAATCTAGTGACCGGATTGGCGGGAACAGCTCAACTTTTGCAATTGATGCCGGCAATTTCTTTAAATCCAAAGACTTGATTCTGCCTACTGCTAAACCAGAAGGAAACTTCTGGCTATAAGTAGATGTGGATACCAAATCCCCGATTTTCACATTGGGCACTTTTTCATAAAACTCCAGCACCGCTTCAGCTGAAGAATCTCCCCGCAAAACGCCTTTGGCTGAGGTACGACTAATTGTTACACCCACTTGGCTTTTAAGGTCACTAATAAGTAATACACGACTAGTATTAGGCGTTACACTTTCTACCAAACCCACCAATCCGCCTTCTGCCTTGACAACAAACCCTTCTTGGATTCCTGAATTCGCGCCGCGATCAAGGGTAATTTGCTGCCACCAGTGGTCAGCACTGCGTCCCACCACCCGTGATGGAACTGGGCGCGATGAAATTGGCTCCTTCTCTACGTAGCCCAAGAGATTTTGTAAATTTTTATTTTGACTTTGCAAATCTACTATGCGTGTTTGCAACTCCAATATCCGGGCATCCCTGAGCCGTTCTTCAGGAGTTGGCCCTGCTTGTAACATCTGCAACGGACGGGTAATCCCCTGATATACCTCTAGCAGAAGTGTTCCTTGAGTCTGCCGCAATATCCAAGCGCTACCTACAACTAAAGTTATTAAACCAATTTGTAAAGCTTTCCGATCCCACCAGCGACGTAATATAACCATATATCCATACCTTGTTTATATCTTTAAATTGTTTTAGGAAATATTAGGCTATATATATAAAACCCAATATCAGATAGTGAATTCTCAGTAATACGGAATCCAATATCTGATACTTTTACTACATATTGCGAGAACGCCCGCTGAATACTCGTTCCAGTTGTTTAAAGTTTTCTAACACACGCCCTGTTCCCAGGACAACACAGCATAAAGGATCGGCAGCAATGTGCGTTACAATGCCTGTCTCATGACTAATTAAGGTGTCTATACCTTTGAGTAAGGCCCCGCCACCAGCGAGCATAATTCCTCTGTCAATAATATCTGCTGCCAGTTCGGGAGGTGTACGCTCTAGCGTCCGCTTCACAGCTTCTATAATTACTGACAGCGGTTCTAACATACTTTCACGGATTTCTGGGCCTTTAATGGTGACAGTTCGCGGTAGCCCAGAAAGCAAATGTAAGCCTCGGACTTCCATCATTGCATCATTATCATCATTAGTGGGATAGGCAGAGCCAATCCGAATTTTGATGTCCTCAGCAGTACGTTCTCCAATCACCAAGTTATGAACTTTCTTCATATACTGGAGGATTGCTTCTGTGAGTTCATCGCCAGCAATGCGTACTGATTCACTCAGCACTGTACCTTGGAGACTTAGCACTGCAACTTCTGTTGTGCCACCACCAATATCGATGATCATATTGCCAGTCGGTTCAGCAACTGGTAACCCTGCACCAATTGCCGCAGCTACTGGTTCATCAATTAAATAAACTTCTCTAGCTCCGGCTTGAGTAGCTGCATCCATTACAGCTCGTCTTTCTACACCTGTGACGCCGCTAGGAATGCCAATAACAATTCGCGGTAGAATGAGAGACCTGCCCCCACTTACACGTTGGATAAAGCTTTTCAACATTAGCTCGGCTGTATCAAAGTCAGCGATTACGCCATCACGCAAAGGGCGGAGCGCAACCACATTTCCAGGTGTTCGACCGAGCATTTTTTTTGCTTCTTCTCCTACTGCCAATGCAATCTTTTCGTTTTGATCAATGGCAACTACCGAAGGTTCTTGGAGTACAATACCTTTACCAGATACATATACAAGGGTATTGGCAGTACCGAGGTCGATACCCATATCCCACGATGAGCGAAAGTTCCTGAAAAAACCCACGCGTGTCTAAGCCCCCTATTTGTGATAATTGTGACTATAACGGGAATGGTTATTTGTGCTGGATTTTATTACGTTTTTGATCCTGAGTCCAGTAAAACAGCTTATTCTGTTGGATAATTTTTGGCAATTTTTACTACATCTCAGCCCTCTAATTTTTGATATTCTCTGATCTAGTTAGTATATCCGTATACTTTTCTAGAATGTCACGAGTAATTTGTATCATTTTTAAGCCTAGCCATATTGCTAAATCTTTAACATATTTTCATCACTTTCACAATTCGCTATGATCAAGTTCGGGATAAATAAGTACGTATGTACTGAAAGGTAACGCACATGAGCATCAATGTTGTCACTCTCGTCGGTCGTGTAGGCACCGACCCAGATATTAAGTATTTTGAATCAGGAAGTGTCAAGTGTAAATTGACGCTAGCTGTCAATCGCCGTTCACGTAATAAGGATCAACCTGATTGGTTCGCTTTGGAACTATGGGACAAGACAGCAGAGGTAGCGGGCAATTATGTACGCAAGGGAAGCTTAATAGGAATCAAAGGTTCCTTGAAGTTTGATACATGGAACGATCGCCAAACAGGAGCAAGCCGCTCCACACCGGTGATCCGAGTAGAGCAGCTAGAGTTATTGGGTTCCAAACGCGATGGAGATGGGGATATGGCAGATATGTCCCCAGATCATTTCTAATTGCTCATTAGCCATTAGTATTGCTAATGACTAATAACTAATTTGCAGTGTCACTGATGCTTCTACCTCCTGTTCACCACCAACTACAGGGGTGGAAGCATCAGCGTTTGCTACCTTGGCAGCTTCAGCACGCATTAATATAGGCGGTGGTGGTGTACTAGCATTATTAACTTCAATACTCACTACTTCTTTAGACTTGAAACCCAAAGCACTGAAAACCGCATCTGCTTGCTGTTGAGCCTCTTGGGTAGCTTCTTTCAGGGCTTGTTGTCGGGCAGCAGTGATCGCCTCATCGCTAGCCACAAAACTAATGCCCTGAATTTGCGTTGCACCCGCCTTCACAGCTTCATCCAGCAATGTACCGGATTTGTCTGTAGGAATGCGAAAACTCACAATGTTGCTGGCAGCATACCCAGTAATTCGCTGAACGTTATTGGTATAGCTATAAACTGGATTAAGGCTAATACCAGTAGTACGTAATTTCTCCACATTACGACTTTTGAGTAGGGCAACCACAGCAGATGACCTACGAGCTGCCTCTTGCTGCACTTCCTGTGCTGTTTTACCTTGGATTTCAACTCCTAAATTGACTTGAGTTAAGGTAGTGGGGATTGTTTCTACACCACGACCACTCACAGTCAGGGTTCGTGCTAATTTTTCTCTCGCTTGTGCCCAGCCTGGCTGAACAAAAGTTACACAGATTAGCAAAGCTAACGGTAGGGTTGTGCAAAATTTCCCAACATGAAACTGAGAACCGAAGAAAGCGGCTCGATACATAAGATTTACACTCCTCTGAAAATTATTTACAGATGTTTCTCATAGAGCATATCTAAACAATCCACAATTTCAAGGTCAACCGCCACCACGTGGTTTCCACAATGCTCACGGGATTGAATAGATACGATTTATATGTTCCTACTTTGACACTGCTACCGTCAAAAGCCAGAATGGTTACATTTTTTGAAACTTAAAAAATTACACCAGGATTTGTGGAGAATCTGGATGACATATTGGCTACTGAAAACTGAACCCGATAATTATTCTTACTTTGATTTAGAACGGGATGGCAGTACAGTTTGGGATGGAGTCAACAATCCTCTGGCTTTGAAATATCTACGCACAATGCTCATTGGTGAGTTGGCATTGATTTATCACACGGGTAAACAACGGCAAATCATGGGTGTGGCAGAGATAGTCAGTCAACCTTATGCCGATCCAGCCTTGCATGATGCCAAACGCGTAGTCGTAGATGTGCAGGCGGTGCGAAGAGTAAAACAGCCAGTAACCCTAACCCAAATCAAGCAAGATAGCTTCTTAAGAGACTTTGACTTGCTACGGCTTCCAAGAATCTCTGTCGTCCCGGTTTCCGAGTTTTATTGGCAGCGCCTGCTTGAGTTAATCAATGGTACAAAAGAGTGATGCTAGAAGAGTAAAATCTTGCACCTTGAAGTTAAATGCATTCGATAGCCAAAAGGCTCACCAAGATTGCGTTTCCTAATTTTGAATTTGGAATTGCTTAGTTGCTTTCGCCGTTGCTTTCCCCAAACGGGTAAAAATAAAGAGAAGGATTTTTGCAGAACCAATGCAGTTTTTAAATGCAATCAACTCCTCTGTTTCCTTGCTGGCAAGCGCAACAGAGACAGCGGACAGTTCAATGGTAATGGCAGCGGTGCTGCTGAGTTTAGTAGTCATTTACTTTGCTAGCAAAGTCGGTGGCGAGTTATCAAACCGAATAGGTTTGCCGCCTGTTTTAGGCGAACTTGTAGGTGGCGTCATAGTAGGTATCTCTGTCTTACATCTGTTGGTGTTTCCAGAAGGTGGTACAGACAGTTCTAATTCCTTAATCATTTCGTTCCTCCAATCTACTGCTGGGTTAACTCCTGAAACCGCCGATGGCGTCTTTGTGGCTCAATCAGAGGTCATTTCCGTTTTGGCAGAACTGGGTGTGATCGTTCTGCTATTTGAAATTGGCTTGGAGTCGAACTTAAAAGACTTAATGGCAGTTGGTATCCAAGCCACCATTGTGGCAATAGTGGGGGTAGTAGCACCTTTTGCTGCGGGCACTGTTGGGTTGATGGTTTTATTTGGTATTGATGCTGTGCCAGCAATTTTTGCTGGGGCAGCTTTGACTGCCACTAGTATTGGTATTACTTCCAAGGTGCTATCAGAACTAGGACGGCTCAATTCTAAAGAAGGGCAGATTATTCTAGGTGCTGCCGTCATTGACGACGTATTAGGAATTATTGTCCTGGCAGTAGTTGCTAGCTTGGCTAAAGATGGCGAGGTAGATGTAACTAAAGTCATTTATCTGATTATCAGCGCTAGTGCATTTTTGTTGGGTGCGATTTTACTAGGCAATGTTTTCAACAAGTCTTTTGTGGCGATCGTTAATAAACTCAAGACACGTGGCGAGTTAGTGATACCAGCGTTCATCTTTGCCTTTGCGATGGCATACCTAGCCGCTGTTATTCAGTTAGAAGCAATTCTGGGAGCTTTTGCAGCTGGTTTAGTTCTGGAAGAAACAGAAAAGCGCAAAGAACTGCAAAAGCAAGTTATTCCCATTGCTGATATACTAGTGCCGATTTTCTTTGTCGCTGTTGGCGCAAAAACAGATTTGGGAGTATTGAACCCAACAATTCCCAGCAATCAGGAAGGTCTAATTATGGCTACTTTCCTGATCATAGTAGCGATCCTTGGTAAAGTTATCACAGGTTTGACGGTGTTTGGTCAACCCGAAATTAACCGTTTGGCGATTGGTGTGGGGATGATTCCGCGAGGCGAAGTTGGGTTAGTGTTTGCTGGTGTTGGCGCTGCCAGCGGTGCTCTGTCAAAACCATTGGGGGCAGCAATTATCATGATGGTTATCTTAACTACCTTTTTAGCTCCTCCTTTATTACGGTTTGTATTTCCAGAACCAAAAACTGTGGCAACCAGTTCAGATCAATTAGTTTTAGACGGTGGTTCTGCTACACCTTTGGCAATAGAATCACCTCAGTTGATTGTGTCTACATCAAATGATGCTGGTAGCCTGGAGTCGCCTTCAGATTCTCAGGAAAGTTGATCAAATGTTTTGGGTAGAATGGATTGTTGCTAGCCTTTTGAGGTAAAGCATAGCTGAGTTCTGATTTGGAATTATTCAGAACTCAGTCATGCCAAAGCGATCGCTACAAGTGCTGGCTTTTTAGCGCTCACTAGGCTGTATTATCAAGAGTACTTTGAAGATTTTACTCTGGTTACAGGAAACTTCTATCTTCAAATCTCCGTCCCCTAAGATTGTCAATTTAAGTTTTTTCCTTATTACTACCAAAATTGGAAATGTTATCAGTTTCTAGTTTTTCCCTGTTTTCTCTATCCAACTCTGGTTATTTTTTCAGCAATGAGAGAATAGCACCCGCTAAACTGACCACATTAGTTGACAGGAATTAAAAACTTTTGACTTTGAACATTGATTGTCGGCAATCAGATAACTTGAAAAATGATTGCGATAGATGGATGCATAAAACCTAGATGCACCAAGGCGGTTTCAATTCGAAATCTAAAATCTAAAATGATCTAACTCAAGCAAGTTTTACTAGTTGGGATTTACCTAGGTAAGGTTAATTCTAGTTATCTTTATGTTTATTGTCTAATGTTTTTCAAGGTCGCAGTCTTAGGCAGTAAAGGCATGGCAAAATCAGAGGAGCGATACTTCCAGTTTATTAACTAAGCCTTGATACCAGCACCAAGAGCAAAGAAGGCATCAAAGCTAAGTTTAGGTAGTGAAGGGATGAGGGATTGCCGATATATTGAGATATTAATTACTCCCATAAATGTGAATTAGGCATAAATGTGAATCAGGAGAAATGACTTTGAAACTACACTGGTTACTACCCGGTACTATTGGAACTATCTGCTTGCTTTCATCGCCAGCTTTAGCAGCGAGACTGGAATCTTGGCGTTTTGATGCTGGTCAAAACCGTTTAGAAATCAACACGGCGGGAGCTGTTCAACCGAAGGCTCAACTGATTTTCAACCCAACTCGTCTGGTAATTGATTTGCCAGAAACTGTATTTGGGCGACCGCAGGTAACACAACCAGTAGGTGGTGCAATTAGCTCAATTCGTGTTGGACAGTTTGATAAAGAAACAACCCGTATAGTTGTCGAACTCACTCCAGGTTATACTTTAGACCCAGAACAGGTAAAATTTATCGGCATCACTGGCAGTCGCTGGACAGTAAATTTACCAAAACCAGAAGTCGATAAAGCACCATCTTCTGCCAGTAATATTTATAGTGTAGTAACTATAGACCCTAATACCAGACCTAATCTCTCACTGGTTGCCAGCACCACAGAAAGTGCAACTCAAATTGAAAATTTACAAGTAACAGGGGATGGATTTTTCCTTCGCACTAATGGTGTTAATCCTAAGATTCAAGTAATTCGGAGTCGCGATCGCTCTACCATTTTCATGGATATCTCAGGCGCAACTTTATCATCGCGTCTGGCACAGCAGCGTGATATAACCGTAAACCAGCATGGAGTTAGTCGCGTCCAATTTACCCAACTCCAAACAAGGCCCGCTGCTGTCCGCATGACTTTGCGCGTAAACAGCAATAGCCCCGACTGGCGCGCAACTACAAGCAGTGCTGGCGGTTTAGTAGTTCTACCCAATGCTGGTGTGGTTCGATTACCTGGAGATAACAACTCACCTTCTTTACCATCTGCTACTAATTCCACAGCTACCATTGAGTCTGTGGAACTCACTGGAAATGGTACACAACTCTTAATTAGAGGCGACAAAGCTTTATCGGCTACTAGTGGTTGGGATAGGTCGTCTGGTCTGTTCCGCATCACTATTGCTAATGCGAAATTAGCGCCACAAGTCACAGGCCCAGCTCTTAATGCCAATAGCCCAATTCTGCGAGTCCGCTTACAACCACAAGAAGCTAATAATAGTGTGGTTGTTTTGGTTCAACCAGCCGCAGGCGTCCAAATTGGTCAACTCAACCAAAGGGGCGCGGAATTCTTGTCTCTACAATTAACACGTGCCTCTCGCGTGATTCCTCGTGGTATACCTCCCATAGCTTTGCCGCCGCTACCACCAGTAGACCGAGAATTGCCCAACCCTAATAATCCTCAGCCGATACCGCAGCCCAGACCACGTACAATTCCCAATGGTCGATTAGTAGTTCTTATTGACCCTGGACACGGCGGAAAAGATCCAGGAGCGATTGGCATTGGTGGAGTACGCGAAAAGGACATCATTCTACCCATAAGTAGGAGGATAGCAGAGGTTTTACAGCAAAATGGCGTGCAAGTAATGTTGACACGGAATAGTGATTATTTCGTCAGCCTTCAAGGGCGAGTAGATATGGCAGAAAGAGCTAATGCTGATGTATTTGTCAGTATCCACGCTAATTCAGCCGGTGCAGGGCGTCCAGATGTCAGTGGTTTGGAAACTTATTATTACGATAGTGGTCTAGGTCTAGCTCGCGCTGTCCATAACAATATTCTCCAAGGCGTAAATGTCAGAGATCGAGGAGTCCGCAGAGCTAGATTTTATGTTCTCAGAAAAAGTTCTATGCCTTCGATTCTGGTGGAAGCAGGCTATTTGACTGGTCGGGAAGATGTTGCTAAGTTAAGATCCTCAAATTACCAAAATCAAATGGCAGATGCGATCGCTCGCGGTATCCTCCAATACCTAAAGAAAAGATAAATAATAGAGTTTCAAAAGTTAGGTAACAACACTTCAATGATCCTAATTCTTATGCAATTAAAGGCGATGAATTACATCTGTACTGCTTGATACACTATTCATAATATTTTTCTAAATATTAAAGAGTAGCTGTCACAAAAGAGAACAAGGGGCAGGGAGTTCTTAGCAGAGGAGAGAACCCCATACATAAATGCAGGGGCTTGAACCCATGAGCGCAGGGGAGTTATAAATCTTTCTCCCCTGCCCCCTGCTCCCTGCCTCTTCTGGTCACCAGCGTTGACATCTCAGTTGACAGCATTTGGATGCAAAATCTAAAATCCTCAAGTCCCATCCGTTTATCGGCGGGGTTCTAAAATTCACAATCCAATGACTAAATCGGCGGGTATCCCTCCCACCCTTTGAAGGGATAGGATACCCACCGATTTTTTTGAATTTTGCAGCGCTCACAACGTGGCAAAATTACACAGATATGCTATAATGCTACGCCATTAGCTGTGTCTTTATACCAGCGCAAAATTCTTTTGCTGCATCAAGCTAAAGTTTGGGCGGTAACGGTGTGAGGATTTGCGAATATTTTCAAAGCTTAACGGCTTCAATGACTGCGAATCAGGAGAAATGATTGTGAAACTACACTGGTTACTACCCGGTACTATTGGAACTATCTACTTGCTTTCATCGCCAGCTTTAGCAGCGAGACTGGAATCTTGGCGTTTTGATGCTGGTCAAAACCGTTTAGAAATCAACACGGCGGGCGCTGTTCAACCGAAAGCCCAACTGATTTTCAACCCCACTCGTCTGGTAATTGATTTGCCAGAAGTTACATTGGGAAGGCCACAGGTAACGCAACCAGTAGGTGGTGCAATTCGCTCAATTCGTGTTGGTCAGTTTGACAAAGAAACGACCCGTATAGTTGTCGAACTCACTCCAGGTTATACATTAAACCCGCAACAGGTAGAATTTACAGGTATTACAGCCAGTCGCTGGATAGTAAAATTGCCTCAACCACAAGTTGAAGAAGTAACCTCTTCACTCGATATTGGGAAGCAGCAAACAGAAGTTGAAAGAGTGGTAGATCCTTCAAAGACATCTCCACCAATGTTTTCTCCAAGAAGTGTTTACAATGTGGTGAAAACGAGTTCTATTACTCCAGCTAACAACAGTACAGCTGTCAACACCACAGAAGAAGCAACTCAAATTGAGAACTTACGAGTCACAGGCGATGGGTTTTTCATCCGCACCAGTGGTGGTAGCCCTCAGATTCAAATAAATCGTACTGATGACAATCGGATAATTAATGTAGATATTTCCGGCGCATCTTTATCCCCAAAATTGGAGCAACGGGATTTATTGATGAATCGCTATGGAGTCAATCGCATTCAGTTTACTCAACTACAAGCCAGTCCACCTGTTGTTCGCATGACGTTGCGCGTAGATAGCAATAGCCCCGACTGGCGGGCAACTACAAGCAGCGCTGGCGGATTCGTGGTTCTGCCTAATACTGGTCTAGCCCGATTACCTGGAGATAATAACTCACCTTCTTTACCATCTGCTACTAATTCCACAGCTACTATTGAGTCTGTGGAACTCACTGGAAATGGTACACAACTATTAATTAGAGGTGACCAAGCTTTATCGGCTACGGGTAGTTGGGATAGGTCGTCTGGTCTGTTCCGTATCACTGTTGCTAATGCTAAATTAGCCCCCAGAGTCACAGGCCCGGCTCTTGACGCTAATAGCCCAATACTTCGAGTCCGCCTGCAACCGCAAGAATCTAATAATAGCGTGGTTGTTTTGGTTCAACCAGCCGCAGGCGTGCAAATTGGTGAACTTAACCAAGTTGGTAGTCAGCTTATAGCTCTACAATTACAAAGTTCTCGCCGGACGACTATACCGCCTGTTGCTTTACCTCCTCTACCACTACCAGACCGAGGACAATTACCAGAAACCACAATCGATCATCCCCAGATAATAGCGCAGCCACAGCCGCACCCCCCGGTTCCTAATGGAAAATTACTAGTAGTTATTGATCCTGGACATGGTGGCAAAGACTCTGGAGCGCCAGGTATTGGCGGATTATTAGAAAAGGATGTTGTCTTGCCTATTGGTACAAGAATTGCATCAATTTTGCAGCAAAACGGTGTACAAGCAGTACTTACACGTGATGCTGACTTTTTTGTAGAACTTCAAGGGCGAGTAGACATTGCTGAAAGAGTTAATGCGACTTTGTTTGTCAGCGTTCATGCTAATGCCATTGATAACCGCTCTGATGTGAATGGGTTAGAAGTGTATTATTACGACAGTGGCTATGCTCTAGCTGAGGTAGTTCGCAATACCATTCTCCAGGATGTTAGTACTCTCAAAGACCGAGGTACTCGCAAAGCCCGATTCTACGTACTTAGGAAAAGTTCCATGCCCTCAATTTTAGTAGAAGTCGGCTACATGACTGGTCGGGAAGATAATCCCAGATTGGGAAACCCAGACTACCAGAATCGCATGGCAGAAGCGATCGCCCATGGTATTCTCAAATACTTAAAACAAAGATAAGAATTTAGTATAAATTCTTAATATAAAGAGGCGATATGTAGTCTTAATTTTATAAGCGGGATTTAGTAAGTAAGAAACTCCAACCCTAAATCCTGTATCTTAAATCAAAAAACTTCAACCAAAATCTGCCTGTGTATTCATATTCTAATTTTGAAGGCAATCTCGACAATTTTTCTGATCAAGAACCTCAACGTGCGCCCATTGGTATCTTTGATAGTGGTGTAGGTGGACTGACGGTACTGCGACAGTTGTATCGGCAGCTCCCCAATGAATCAGTTATTTACTTTGGTGATACAGCTCGACTTCCTTATGGAATTCGCTCACAAGCAGAAATTTTACAGTATGTGCGCGAAATCTTGACCTGGATGCAACAGCAGCAGGTAAAAATGGTCATTATGGCTTGTAATACCAGTTCTGCCCTGGCACTAGAAATTGTCCGCAAGGAATTTAGCCTGCCTATTCTGGGTGTAATCTTACCAGGAGCCAGAGCAGCAGTGCAGCAAGGAAAGCGTATAGGTGTGATTGCTACCCCAGCAACAGCTAAGAGCAACGCCTATAAGCAAGCCATACTTGAAATAAATCCTAATGTCCAAGTCTGGCAAGTTGGTTGTCCAGAATTTGTGCCGCTCATTGAGCAGAACCGTATTCACGACCCTTATACTACTGAGGTGGCACGCTCTTATCTAGAGCCTTTAATACAGCAAGAAATTGACACTTTAGTCTATGGCTGTACCCATTATCCCCACCTCGCACCTGTACTGCGATCGCTCCTTCCCTCTCAAGTCAAGCTAGTTGATCCAGCTATTAGTGTCGTGGTAGCTTGTGCCCAAGATTTAGACTTACTAAATTTAAGAAATACCCACCCCCCATTACCAACTCGCTTTGCCGTCAGCGGCTGTGCACAACAGTTTGCCCAAGCCGGATTGCAGTGGTTAGGCTATACCCCAATGGTTGAGGAGGTGTCCTTTACTAGTACAGTAGTATCCCATCTCCAACAAGACTTCGTTGGGTAATTTGACCACTAGTAAATAGTTAACAGTCTTAATAGTGACCATTAACTATTTACTATGATTATTGACTATTAACTGCTTCAGTCACCTTTGGTGCTACAGATAACTCCTGTTTGTGATTTCCTTTAGCTGCGGAAGGAACGTTTGTAGGAGTAGTACTTTTGCCTGTTCGCTTTGCTAATGCTAATAATAGATAGACCGTAAACAAATATCCAGCAGCTAAAATAAAAATCATCATAGGCACATTTCCGTAAATCATAGTTCTACCGCTACTTTTTTCCAGCAAAAAAGAATATCAAATTCCATAACATTAAGAGACTCTTAGCCAAGCAAGCTGATTGTTGATGGCTGTAATTTATTATGCTAGACTACTCCGTAGAGATCTAATTCTCTACAGTCAATGGATGGATTATTTAACTTAGATTTTTCGCAGACCATACATTCCACAGTAGTTAAATTGCCAAACAGCAACTTAACTACTGCACTCCTCAGTAGTCTACCCAGTCTGCGTTATTTAGCATACCAATATTGCTAGAGCAAAACTTGCGCTCAACAGACGCTAAATACTTGTAGCGGCTTTCGTTGAGGGTAGTGTTTTGCCCCAATCCAATAGGTTTGCAGGTTGAACAAAGGAGCAAAGGAGTACTCCCTTGATTCAACCACGACGGTTTATTTTAGACTCACAACTCCAGATAGGTTAAATCACCTACAGGCGGTTTAACTTTGGGTGGTGAATATCTGAAAAATTTAAAATCCCTAGATTTTAGCGTAACACAACGCTCCTGACTTTTTAGCCAACTTTGTGGCTAAATTTGAAATTTTCTAGACAGCTTTGCTAAGTCTGGCAAAAACTAGATTGACGTTAAAAATACTGATTGTGTAATTAAGTAATAGGCAATGAGGTAAGAAAATTTTATCTATTGTAATTAATACTACTGACAAAAAATTTTAATAAATATTTATTTAGTTATAAAGTTCTCTAAATATAGCTTCTCAAAGCAATAACACGTAAATATTAATATTTTTACATATAATTTTGTGTGTATAAATTTAAATTAATTTTTATTATTCACTTAGATAACACGTATAACACTTACCAGATAATTGTCAAGAAGAGGATGGGTGGGCAAGGAGGTAAGGGAGATTCAGTGGGGGCTTGAAACCCTTGAGCTTTACCGCCCGCGACTTGTGGGAGGAGCAGACAATTCCCCTTGTCCTCTTCTCTCAGGAGACAATAACTCAGAGAATTATTTCAGGTTGTTAATTATTTCACAGGTTTCAGCCCAGGAAAGGATTTTGCTTAATGCTAGCAAAGTGACCAGCCACAAGCACTTTTGGAGTACAGCCGTTGCCTAAGTTTAAGGTATCTTGCTGCTTTTAAATTTCCGTGACGGCTGGTAACTGTAGGATTCCCTGATCAAAACTTTGCGCTGGCCCATGCTTATCTTAAAATGAGTATAGGATATGTAAACTTTCGTAACCTAAGCCAGAGTCCGCCCATCCATGACCCCAGCCACCTCCCTGTTTACCCCTGTGGAAGCAGACCTGCGAATACTAGCAGATAATCTCAAACAGCTAGTTGGAAATCGCCACCCCATTCTTTATGCAGCAGCCGAACATCTATTTGGAGCTGGGGGAAAGCGTATTAGACCAGCTATCGTTCTGCTGATAGCGCGGGCAACAATGCTTGAACAAGATATTACCTCCCGTCACCGACGCCTAGCAGAGATTACAGAAATGATTCACACAGCAAGCTTGGTGCATGACGATGTGGTGGACGAATCACAAATGCGACGCGGTGTCCCTACTGTCCATAGTTTGTTTGGTAATCGCATTGCCGTGCTAGCAGGAGATTTTCTCTTTGCCCAATCGTCCTGGTATTTGGCAAACTTAGACAATTTAGAAGTAGTGAAACTGCTCTCGGAAGTGATTATGGATTTGGCCGCAGGAGAGATCCAGCAGGGGCTGAATCGCTTTGATAGTAACATTTCTATTGATACTTACCTCAACAAGAGCTACTACAAAACTGCCTCGTTAATTGCCAATAGTTCTAAAGCTGCTGGGTTACTCAGCGATGTATCCCAAGAAACTGCTGAACATTTGTATAGCTACGGGCGTCATCTTGGTCTAGCTTTCCAGATCGTGGATGATATTTTAGATTTCACTAGTTCCCAAGATACCTTGGGTAAGCCAGTGGGTTCGGATCTTAAAAGTGGCAATTTAACTGCACCAGTTTTATTTGCCTTACCAGAAAAACCATACTTAGAAGTACTGATTGAACGAGAGTTTGCTCAAGAAGCGGATTTAGAACAAGCGCTAGCGTTGATTCAAGATAGCCAAGGAATACAACGGGCGCGAGAACTAGCGGCTCACCATGCTAAGTTAGCAAGTGAGCATCTTGCTATTCTTCCACCCTCAGAATCTCATCAAGCCTTGGTTAACATGGCTGACTATGTATTAAGTCGGCTTTATTAGCAACTGAGGAGCAACTAGGGACTGGGTACTGGTTCAAAATTTCCAGTCCCCCAAACATTACCGAGCAATGAGTGCTCCTGAACATCTCCAATTCCCTCAAGCGATGTTAGGTGGTACTCGCTTTGATGGTCGCTTGTGCTGAAGTTTTTGTTGAATTAAGTTTTGCAGTTCAGCTCGCTGCACTTCGACTGCGTTGGTAGTCAGTCCGGGAGTTTCAAAAAAAACTATACTATCCACGGGTTCTAGCGCCGTAAGTTGAAACAAAATATGAGTGACAGGAATAGCTTTAGCTGTGATTTGAGGGTCAAGCCCAGCAGATGAGGTAAGTGTGACATCCTGTAATGTAGGAAAAGCGTAAATTACACGCTTTTCTAGTTTGGGATTGGCTCGGTTGCTCAATGTAGTTAAAACCCAGTTTGACTCCAAGTTTTGGAGAATGTAGTACTGGGGATGGCTTAATTTACGAGCGATCGCCTTGAGGACAGGCGCAATTGCTGCCACAAGTTGTGGTGTTATACCATCGTGGGGTGCATTATCAATCAGCAATTGAATTTGTGCTTCTAAATCCATAATTACTTGTAAACGGCTCCTGGGTAATGGCTATAACATAAGAACAAAGTGTGAATAATCCCACCAGAGTTGGGAATAATAAATTTAAGCTAAATCTTCTATGCAGGATTGCCATGCGTTTAGCTTATACGCAAAATCTATCAAGCCAAAACCCACGGTCGTACAGGTTGTTTTTAAGTATGTTAGGGTCTTTTCAAATCTGAGACTATGAATTCAGCCGCAAGCGCAACTATTCAGGGAGAAAATTCTATCGACGTGGAGGTGATATTTCAACTTCTGTTCAAGGAGTTTCAGCAGTTCACTAAAGCTTCAAAGCAAAATTGCCATGATGTGGCAACACGAATTGCTGCCGAAGTTTACCGGATTTGCAATGAAAGTAAACGTATCCAAGCTTCCGGTGCTGTAGAAAACTCGGCAATAACCTTGGCTCGACATCGCCTGCAACAGTGTCTCAGGTACTATCAATTGGGCTCAAATCGGGGCAGGGTAGAATTACATAGTACTCTGAGCGCAATTATTTATCGTTATATTAATCCCCCCCAGAAGCAATTAAGCTATCAAGGGCGGTTGACTATCATTGAAGATTTTCTTCAGAGCTTTTATCTGGAGGCCTTGAATGCTTTTCGCAGGGAAAATCAAATGGATGCGACCTATCGCCCCCAAACCCTTCTGGAATTGGCAGAGTATATGGCATTTACTGAACGCTATGGTAAGCGACGGATTCCCTTACCAGGACGTCAGCAGCAGCTAATTATCCTGCGGGCACAAACCTTCTCTAAACAGCAACCTCTAGAAACCAGCGTAGACATAGAACAAGCAGCAGAAGGTAGTGCCAACGAAGCCGACGGTTCATGGGAAGAACCTGCAGTGCAACAATTGCGTTCGGCAATGGCGACGCAAGCAGAACCAGAACCAGAAGAAGACACGTTGCGCTCTGTTGTGATTACGGAATTATTAAATTATCTAGAACAACGACAACAAAATGACTGTGCTGATTACCTGTCTCTGCGTCTCCAAGATTTATCAGCACAAGAAATTGAGTCAATTTTAGGTTTAACCCCTCGCCAGAGAGATTACTTACAGCAACGCTTCAAGTATCACCTAATTCGCTTTGCCTTGTTGCATCGCTGGGAACTAGTTCATGAGTGGTTGGAAGCTTCTTTGCATACTAATTTGGGATTAACTCCCCAGCAATGGCAAACATACACAGCCCAACTGGATCATAAACAGCGGTCTTTACTAGATCTAAAGCAACAAGGGCAACCCGATGAAAAAATTGCCAAAACTTTAGGTTTGTCTATGGCACAAATTCAAAAACGATGGTTTAAGATTCTTGAGCAAGCTTGGGAAATTCGTAACTCTTTAGTGTCCGGATCAGGTGCATCTACTCATGAATAGTGACTCAGAATCCTTTCATCACCAGTTTCTCGGTTGGATTTTGACAGATCATGTCATGACATCCGGGCCTGCCTCGGTAGATTGTGAGGAAATTGACGGGGTAGAAAACCCTCTCAAGGAAGCTGCCGCATCAAAAAGCGGTGAGCAAGAGTTGGGAGGGACACCCCAAACCTTTCAACTAGGAGAAATTCCTACTGTGCAAGAACGTTTCCAAGCCGTCCTCAAGCGTCGGTTACAAGTCCAAATCGAAAACCACCCGCCCTTATTCCCTTGGGAAACACAACTAATAGATTATTCCGATTATGTCGACGAGCAATCGATAGCATTGGTTCCCTTTTGGGGGTGGATGGCACAACAGTCGAAGCTGAATTTGCCAGCTCCTCTGCCAGAAAATATTTTTCGTCAATTGCTAGAAAAGTGTCAAGCACTGCTGACATCTTCTGTGCCACTAGGTGCAAAGTTGGTTCAGGTGGTGGAAGACTTTTTTCCTGACGAGGCTCAAGCACTAAATGATATAGCTGGATTGGTGCTAAGAAGCACTTATCGATCTGTAGATGCTCTGGAGACAATGCCCAATCTTCAAAGCGATTACTCAGATTTACAAGAACGCCAACAAATGGCGTTGTCACTACTAGCAGCTAAACAACTGTTAGATAATCTGACTTTACCACTTTCATCAACCAATCCAGTGGTAGAGAGACAGTGGCTCACTAGTGCAGGTGTTCTTAACCTGAAAGTAGAATATCAATCTCAAGGACAGACGGGAAAGCTGCGTGTTCAAGGTGAGTTACCCACTCAAGGGATGTTGAAGCTTCAAGGGAAAGGTACCCAAGCAACAGCACAGTCTTCGAGTCCGGGAAACCTGAGTGTAGAATTACACTGTAGGCAACTTAACCAGACTTATACCCTGGAAGTCGAATTTCCAGAAATAGACCAACAGCCGCTCTTGTTTGTCATTACTCCCACAATCTAGGCAAAATTGTGATGCTAGCACTTCACTTTGCTCAACGCCGATAAATAAAATGATTATCCTGGTTTCAAAGCTTGTTTTAAACAAGTGGTCATTAGGGAGTCTGCGCTAACCCACATGGGTAGGACACTTATATAAGTTGCGTAGACTCCCTTAGATGTCCTTTCAGCATGTTACAACTTTACTTAGGGGTGTTCCCATTCGCCAAAGGCGTTTCTGTAGAGTAGGGTAGGGTAGCAGCTGGAGGCAAAGTAGTTGGTTTTTATCCCCAGTACTTTGTCGGTGGCGTCTAGATCATCACTTTGCTCACGCTTGAAATGTTTAACTTATCCAGGATAAATCGGTTTTGGCGTCTACCTGTAGGTCATTATTATGGGCGACAAAATATACAGGGTTCGCCTTTAATGGAAGTGGAAGATTCAATTTCCTTACGGGTGCTAGTGCTAGCGTTGGTCATCGTGGGAATTGTGGCGACAGATATTGCCGCCGAGACTCAATTTAGTCTTTGGGCTGTTCCTGTGAGTGTCATGGGTGCGGTTTGGAGTTACTACAGCCGTCGCGATCCCAATATTACAGTTAAGTTTTGCATCGCCATAGGAATGTTAGTAGCACTGGGTGCTTTCTTTGGGCGGTTATTAGGGGAACTGAATGACACGCGACTAGGTTTAGCAGAGTTATTAATTCAACTTCAGATACTTCACGGTTTTGATACGCCCCGCCGCAAGGACTTGGGCTATTCAATTATTATTGGGCTAATCTTACTAGGTGTGGCTGGAACGCTGAGTCAAACTTTAGCATTTGCGCCTGTGCTGCTGTTATTTTTAGCGATCGCCTTGCCAACTTTAGTTTTAGATTACCGCTCACGGCTCGGCTTAAAGAAGTTACAAATCAAAAAACAAAAGGTAAAAGAGAAAAAATGGTCTTCTCTTCTACCTTTTTATTGTTTACTTTTTATATTAATTGTGGGATTAGGGCTGGCAATTTTTGCAGTTTTGCCCAGGTTCCCTGGCTATCAACTGCGGAATTTTCCTGTAAGTTCTGCGATCGCGATCAAAGGCAATTTTACCGGGCGTAGGATTATCAATCCTGGTTATGTCCGCCAAGGTAATGGTAAAAACCAAGGTAGCGGTGACAGTAATGATGGACAAAGCCAAACAGGTAAACCAGGCAGCTTAGATAATAACTTTTATTACGGTTTTAATAGCCAAATTAACCAAAACCTGCGGGGCGAGATGAAACCCAAAGTAGTAATGCGGGTGCGATCGCAGGCGGAAGGTTTTTGGCGAGTACTGGCTTTTGACCGCTACACGGGTAAGGGATGGGAAGTGTCTCGCAATGAGGATGTTACTACCATCAAGCGATCGCCTTGGTCTTACCAAATTTTTTTACCACGAGCTTGGGCTGTGGGAAAAACCCAGGAGGTAGTACAAACTTATACAGTAGTATCAGATTTGCCCAACCTGATCCCAGCGCTGAGTTATCCCAAGGAAATTTACTTTCCCACACCAATGATTGCTGTCGATCAAGAAAATGGCTTGCGATCGCCTGTGGAATTATCGGAAGGAATGACCTACACAGTTATTTCCGAAGTACCATACCGCGATCGCACTCTGTTAGGACAACAAACTTCTACTAAAAATCCACAGCATATTAAAAATTATTATCTGCAAATCCCCCCTGAAATTGCCGATAAAGTCAAGCAACGTACCGAAGAAATTCTGGCTAACTACAATCAAGAACGGGTAGCAAAGTCTCAAAAATCTCTTAATTCACCCTATGAGAAGGCTCTCTACCTGGCTCAGTACCTGAAGCAAAACTACTCGATCCCCGATAATCCCTTTGGTTTACCTTATTTGGGTGACAAAGAAGATTTAGTAGAAACTTTTTTATTCAAGTATAAAGGAGGCTATCCAGACCACTTCTCTACAGTGCTTACGGTAATGCTGCGTTCTATTGGGATTCCAGCACGATTGGTGGCAGGGTTCAGCCCTGGTGAGTTTAATCCATTTACGGGTATGTATGTTGTCCGTAATACTGATGCCTATGCCATGACGGAAGTGTATTTTCCTAAATATGGCTGGTTTACCTTTGATCCAATTCCTAATCATCCCCTAATTCCCCCCTCAATCGAGGATGTTGAGACTTTTGGTGTTCTGCGCCAATTTTGGAAATGGATTGCTGGATGGTTACCTTCACCTGTTACAGGTTTACTCGATAATGTCTTAGGTACATTATTTAGATGGATTACAAGGGTGATCGCTTGGTTTTTCGCTTTATTCACTCAAGGTTGGCTAGGTATATTCACTGGCTTAATATTAGCAACAACAACAGCTTTCTTTAGTTGGCTAGGTTGGTTGCAGTGGCGCGACTGGCTCAACCGTCGTTGGTTGGGTAAATTATCACCAATGGAAAGCCTTTATCAACAAATGCTTCAATGGGCGGCCCGAAAAGGGCTAGGTAAGCATCCGGCACAAACACCTTTAGAATATGCTCAAGTCGCGCATCAGCATCATTCTCCAGAAAATGCTCAGGTCATAGATGAAATTTGCCAAGCTTATGTTAGCTGGCGTTATGGTGGTTATGCTCCTAACTTGCAGCACCTACGACAAAGATGGCAAGAACTGAAGACGGCTAAAAGCGATCGCTTGAACTAGATTTAGCCAATTGTCAATATTTTTTAATAGCAACTCAGTATTAATCCTGAGTTGTTTTTTAATAGAAAAAATACCAATTTTATAACTTCAAACTATAGCAGTTGCCATTTAGCTTAAGACATAAACTACTCATAAAATTCAGACACCAAGAAGCTTTCAAGCCTGTTCCCTGCTATACAAATCATTGTCTCATAGTAGCCTGCTACCTATGTATAGCGATATTAAAGCGAAACTGTATAAATTATTCTTTTCCGCTCCCCCCTTATCTATTAATCACAGCCTAAAAGTGAAATGCTATAAGTTGCAGATATAACATATCGTCCAGTTCATACATATAACCAAGTTCACTAGGCACAACTTGTGTTGGGATGATTTTACATATGTCTTTAGAAAGATATTTTGAGCAGAATAGGTTGATAATTAGCTAAAAAAAAGCAATTGTGATTTCAAAACTAAAGCTAGCGTGAATTTATGCGTTGTAACTCCCATTTTTTGGGGATAACATGGAAATTAATTCTTGACTAGCTTCTCACACCGCGTTTGGTATCCGTTTTTTTATGGAAATTCAATTAATTAACATCGGTTTTGGCAACATCGTATCTGCCAACCGAGTAGTTGCTATTGTCAGTCCAGAGTCTGCCCCAATTAAGCGGATAATTACCGATGCACGGGACAGAGGTCAACTAATTGATGCAACTTACGGTCGTCGGACTAGAGCTGTTATTATCACTGATTCTAGTCACGTAATTCTGTCGGCGATTCAGCCGGAAACGGTAGCGAATCGCTTCGTGATTTCCCGTGAGCATCAGGTCGTAGATAATTAACTACAGGTGGGTTATCAACCCTACCCTATTTACACCATAACAGCAGTACCATGTGAATTAGACAACTTTTATGTCACCAGTGCTACAAATTCTTTAGTCAATAGTTACCTAACCAGGAATACTAGATAAATGGCTAACGAATAATGTCTATCGATAAATTCACAGGTTTAGCGGATGATGCAAGTTCTACCCATCCAGAATGGTGCTACTACTAAAGAATGCCCGCCTCTTGGCAGGCTGATTGTTTTAACGGGGCCTAGTGGAGTCGGCAAAGGCACTTTAATGCGTGCGTTGTTGCAGCGTCATCCGGAACTGTATTATTCCGTATCGATGACGACTCGTTCTCCCCGTCCTGGGGAAATCGACGGCAAGAATTATTACTTTGTTAGCCGTAGTAAGTTTGAACAATTGGCCGCTCAGGGTGAATTCTTGGAGTGGGCGGAATTTGCTGGCAATGCTTACGGTACTCCCCGTGAAGCTGTGCTTAACCAAGTTAGCTCTGGTAAGCTGGTGATATTGGAAATTGAGCTAGAAGGAGCAAGACAAATCCGCGCTTCCTTTCCTAGCGCCCTGAGCATTTTTATTTTGCCGCCTTCCTTTGATGAATTGGAAAGACGGATACGCGGGCGAGCACAAGATTCGGAAGAAGCGATCGCTCGTCGCCTGCGCCGCGCCCAAGAAGAAATTCAAGCCGCAGATGAATTTGATATTCAAATCGTTAATGACGATTTTGAAACTGCTGTCAATGCGATCGAAGCGGCTTTGTTTGAATAATTTTTATAGGTTTAACCAACAAAGGACACATAGAAAAGCTTATGCCTTTTCTGCGTGTCCGTTTTAGCTTTATGCCAAGCATAAAATTAGTAGTTGCTACTAGTTCAGTTGTCAGTGAACAGCGATCGTTTTGTGTACTGTTCACTGATAACTGATTAGCTATTCAGAAATAAATTAACCCACCAGAGCTTGAAATACTCCCAGATTGCTAGTCAAAAGGTAAGCAACGAATGCGCCACCAATACCACCAATTAAGAAAGCAGGAGCAAAGTTATTCCAGCCTTCACTGGAGTTAAAACCCTCTGGAGGGTTGGGTACTGTAACGCTGGCAAGTGGTTTGGGAGGATTGCTGTTGGCATAAAGGGATAGACCCGCGGTAAGAATCACAATCAAACCGATAGCTGCTAGTAAACCAGCTAAGTTAGCAATAGGTTCATTCCGCAGGGGGCCTAATTTAGCGAAGGGCCCAAATATCCAGTAACCATGAGCCGCTCCAATTTCTATCCCCCGTCTAGCAGGAGCAAGACCTTGACGATAGGCAGGTAAGTTATTAATAAACCATCTGCTCAAAGGAGAAGCATTGATTGGAGTTTCAAAATTCCCTATTTGAGGATCGCGCCTTGCTGGAAAAACAACCTCACGATTTCTAGGATCGCTGGGGGAATTTTTGGATGCATCTACTGCTTGCGCCATATTTATGTTCGCCTCTAAATTAGAATTGTGGCATTTTCTATTAATAATAATTGTATTTAAGGGGGCTTTTAGTCAGATAAGTTTAGAAAAATTAATTTAGCTATTTTAAAACCTTGAAACTCGCAAGCCGTAAACAGCATTACGAGTTTCAAAAATTATTGAAAATGCCTATCTGAGTTATAGTTCCACCTAATTAGGCGCAAAAACTTAACTACCCAAATTTAGGCAAAATACAACACATTCAATTTTTTAAAATGCGATATTCCACTTATGGTAGGGGGTGGAAAAGCAGGTCAGGAAAAAAGCGGTTAAATTCAATCAAAATACCTGCTGTGATTGTCAGCCAAAGGGTAGCCGCTACTGGTGCTGTGGAAATAAACTTAATCAAATAAGATGATTGATCGCTTTTGTCCGCCATGAATTTAGTCTCCAAAACAAGGTAATAATTTCAGATGAATTAGCGTGGGGAAACAGGGATTTCTGTATCTTTGGCTGTTAATTCGCCTGAGAGAAATTCTTTGAGAGCAGCCACAGGCCAAGCAAAACCTGATGCAATGATTGGTAGAGCTATACCAAGATCGATTTGGAATTCTTTTTGCTCAGGGTTAGGACTCTTTCTGACTGTTTGTAGATAGGAACGACCTACCCAACCAATCCAACCAGCAATATACAGGAAGAGAATGCTGGGAATCATGAAGTCACCTGCACGATCCAGACGACCATCAACAATCAAATGGGGGTAACCCTCAGGGCCGCAATACTCTTGAGCATAACGTTCAAACCGCTTTCTTCCCGATTCGGGGTCTGCGGTAGTATTACGGGCATTCTGTGCTAGCTGTTGAAAAGCAGGATTGTCGGCGCAGCGTGTCAGATTAGCTCCTAGCGCTTTCGCGGGTGGGGCAAAATTAAACGCAAGACAAATCGCTAAAATCAAAGCAAACAATCGTCGCATGGAGTTGTTTCCTTTTATTACAAAACGAAAAGTTTTTTGTACAAAACGAAGCGGCTTGTACAGTCTTTATTTACATAACTAGGAAGTCATCATACTCTTGCCTGGGAACCGAGTAAAGTTTAAGTAAATAAAAGTTAAAGCTTCTCAACTAAGCCCCTATCGAGTTCTCTGTTCCGGGTTCCAAAGGGTGAGTAAAATTTCGTAATATTTGAGAAAATTCACTCAAAATTCCCACCTCAGCACTTAAGACTCAGCGCTCAAAACTCAGCACTCATCACTTTCCTGTAACAATGGCAACCGTTTTAGCAATCGAAACTAGCTGCGATGAAACTGCCGTCGCAATTGTTAACAATCGTCAAGTGTGCAGCAGTATCATCGCTTCACAAATCCCAGTCCATCAGCAGTATGGTGGAGTAGTACCAGAGGTAGCATCTCGCCAGCACTTAGAAACAATTAATTGGGCGATCGCCCAAGCTTTAGAGCAAAGTCAGTTAAACTGGGAGCAAATTGATGGCATTGCCGCAACCTGCGCCCCTGGACTCGTAGGAGCGCTGTTAGTAGGGTTAACTGCGGCCAAAACTCTGGCAATGATCCAAAAAAAGCCATTTTTGGGAGTTCATCATCTCGAAGGTCACATTTACGCAACTTACTTGAGTGAGCCATCTTTAGATCCCCCTTTTCTTAGCTTACTCGTTTCAGGCGGACATACAAGCTTGATTTATGTCAAAGAGTGTGGTATATACGAAACTTTAGGTGAAACCCGTGATGACGCAGCAGGAGAAGCTTTTGATAAAATAGCGCGGCTGTTAAAGCTGGGTTATCCTGGGGGGCCAATCATTGATAAGCTGGCACAACAAGGCGACCCCCAAGCCTTTGCTCTACCAGAAGGGAAAGTTTCCCTACCAGGTGGGGGATATCATCGCTATGACGGCAGTTTTAGCGGGTTAAAGACAGCTGTACTGCGTTTAGTGCAACAGTTAGAGAAAAATCAGGCTGAAATCCCAATAGCAGATGTGGCAGCTAGCTTCCAGGAAACTGTAGCGCGATCGCTGACCAAAAGGGCGATCGCCTGTGCCCTCGACTATGGACTCAATACAATCGCTGTCGGTGGAGGTGTAGCGGCTAACAGCGGTCTGAGAAAACACTTACAAGCAGCAGCAGCCGAGCATAACTTACGCGTCCTCTTCCCTCCTTTGAAATTTTGCACCGATAACGCTGCTATGATTGCCTGCGCTGCTGCTGACCATCTGTCACGAGGTCATACCTCAACTCTCAGTCTAGGCGTTGAATCAAGGCTATCGCTTACCCAAGTCATGAAGTTATATCAATCTGTTTCCTAAACAAAGCAGGGCAAATAACGCATAACTCATAACTAACACTCAACAATTGACCGAATATGATTAGCCACTGCATCCGGCTGTTCCAACATTGCTAGGTGTCCACAATCAGGAATTTCAATTACATTGTCTCCACAGTATTGAAACAGTCGGTGAAAGCTAGCTAAATGCCGAACATATTTAGGTTCCATAACCTTGTCTTGGGTTCCAGTCAAAAAATAAACTGGCTGCTTCAGTTGAGATACCAGCTGGGGTAAGCGATTAATTTCTTCCTCAGTTGTAGAGTCTAGAAGTGTTCCTAGAGCAGCTTCTGGGTCAGCCACAACAAAATCAATCACTCGCTGACGTGCCCAATAGCGCTCTAAAGGACGCGCCACACTAGCTCTAGTAAACAGCAAATCAATCCAAGGTATCTGAGACAACCAGCGAGGACGAACTTGCAAAAATCGTTGACCAGCTGAACGAAATTGCTCAAAAGCTTCTTTGAGATAAATGCCACCGCCTGCGTTGATACAAATAACACCCTTAACACAATCAGGCATCTGAGCCGCTGCCCAAAGAGCGATCGTGCCTCCCAAGGAGTGTCCAATCAGCCAAGCGCTGGTAATATTCAACTGCTGCAATAAAATTGCTAAATCTTGAGCATAGGCAGCTGGAGTATAAAAAGAATCGAACGATGAGCCAATAACATTGCTAGAACTAGGAGCTATGCTGACAGAAGTTTGTACCTGGCTAAAATCTGTTTCTGGCTGGGACTGGGACTCGCCAAAACCGCGCATATCATAAGACAAGCACTGCAAATCTATTGATAGTCGTGAAATCACAGGCTGCCAGTATCCACGGCTATTCAGCCAGCCGTGGATAAAAACTAAAGCATGGGGGCAGGACGTGGGAGCTGTGAGCTCGTATGCGTGTGTAACGCCCAAGATTTCGATGGTTGCCATACTTAATATCGTACCTTTAAGAACGGGTGCGACTAAATATGGAGTGCAAAAGGATGAAGGATGAAAGCTGTTCGCGTAGCGCCTTTGTCAGGAGTAGGTTGAAAAATTTCCTTCTTCATAATTAATAATTCATGCTTTACGTCATTTACCCAATAACCTATGTCGCACTCCTTCAGCAATTTTGTGCCCTAAATATTCAGGAATCAAACTTTCGTTTGGCCCCAGCAAGTAGAGAATTAGCCGTGTACGTCCGCGCCAAACCAGCAAGTTGGCATTGACTACCAGTAGGTCTTCCTGCCAAATGGCGTACATGACTTTGTAGAATAATCCCGGCTGATTATCGGCTTCAATTACTAAGGCAGGAAGATGAAAAACAGGATCAACGTAAAATTCTGTCTGAACCTGTTCCAAACCAGTATCGAGGTTAAATTCTACAGCCAGCATTTCTTCTACCTCAAACCGCCCTCCTAAAGCCTCACGAATCGCCCGACAAACATTGTCTGCGGTTTTTTCTGTCAAGGCTTTGCTGCCACGAGACACCAACAGTTTAATAAAAACCAACATCGGCGGTCGGATTTGACCATATAAGCTTAAACCATGAATAGTCAGCCCATAAGCCGCCAGCACACCAAAAATATCGCTGAGGAGAAAAGACTGGTTGCGGTAGGCAAAATGCAAAGCGCTTTTGCTACCTTCCGGTTTCAACTCTATAACGGCGCGTTTGGTTTTATAGAGACGGTAGGCTAGTCGTAAATTTTGTAATTGAATTTCACTGCTAACAAATTGCTCATAAAACTGGGGAAACGCTCGGTTAAAGCGTTTTAGAAGTTCGAGCGTCGAAGATTTTAAACCAGAAGCCATCGTTGGGTAAGACTCGCAAGATTCGTCACCAGGAGGTTGGTGACTGGGAATTGGGTACTGGAACTGAGGGCTAGAAAATCTAAAAATAAATTCGCTTGCCAGGAATAATCACATTTTGTGTATTGTGCTACATGGCTTCACACAATTTTTTGCTTTTCCATATCTATAAAGATAGGGTCTTGTAACAAATTATTCCCCAATCCTCATTCCCTTATATATAATTCACTCTCATATACTTTGTTTTGGTGAATTTCTCCTAGCTTTACAACAAAATGCTAAAGTTGAAAATGATTGGTGTGAAACACGCCCTAAGAGGCTGTTGCCATTGAGAATCCTGAAAACGCCGGAAAAGCCTGAAGTGTAAAGGATGATAAATGGTATTAGCTTTGTTAAACGTGAATCACCACTTTCGATAGTGGAAACCAATTCAGTTATATTACCCGAACCACGTTGGCATGGGTTTTTGGAAAACTTGGTTTAGTACTTCTGATTCTACAGCGACAACCAAAACAACTTCCTTTGAAGAGATGAGCGCGGAAGCTGCGGGCACTTCTAGTCCCAGCGGCGATCGCATTGTCTTTAGCACGGAGCGAGATATCGACCTGTATGAACTCGAAGAACTCTGTGATGCAGTTGGTTGGTCGCGTCGTCCCCTGAGAAAAGTCAAAAAAGCCATTGAGCATAGTTTTCTCGTAGCCACAATGTGGCAAGTGCGAGGAAACCAAAGACGGCTGATTGGTTTTGCTCGTGCTACTTCAGATCATGCCTTTAATGCCACAATCTGGGATGTAGTAGTTCACCCTGACTTTCAAAGTAAAGGTCTGGGTAAGGCGCTGATGAAATACGTCCTCAAAAAACTTAGGAGTGAAGAGATTAGCAATGTTACCCTCTTCGCTGATCCCCATGTTGTAGATTTCTATCGGACTATGGGTTTTGTAGCCGATCCAGAAGGTATTAAAGGTATGTTCTGGTATCCTCACTAAATTTTCTATACAAATAAAACAGCTTGCCGCCCATAATCCAGTTATAATGGCGAAGTCTACTAAATATTAAGTGGTTTTTATAATTTCTGCCGACATACAAGCAAGTAGCGGGACTGTAAACCTAAGTCAGCCATCAAAAGCTTTATTCGGGACACGTAATTACCCTTGTGTTGGCAAAAGCGACATAAAAATTTAGTAAATAGCTGCTAACTATGATATAATCAGAAAAGTGTCTTAGTGAACTAACTAAAGTTTGACTAAATGCTGTGTAGGTGTTAAATTGTAAAGTCGTGGTGTTAAGAATGAATTTAAGACACCTAAAGTAGGCTAATTAGCCGGGATGTAGCGCAGCTTGGTAGCGCGCCTGCTTTGGGAGCAGGATGCCGCAGGTTCAAATCCTGTCATCCCGATTTAAAATCATAAAATCAAAACCGTAGATTTACTAGTCAATCTGCGGTTTTTTGATTAATTTAATTATGTAATAAAAAAAATCAATATTTGGCTAGGGTTTTTCTTGGTAAATTGATAAGCTTCCAGATTACATATTTTTTCGGAGAAGTCTAATTTGGCGGTTCTGCTCTTATGGTAACTTGTGAGGGCTAACAGGCAAATTCGCTCTCCAGGACATAGTACCCTTAAAATTGCATTCTGTATAAATTTGCTTCAAATTGAGCAAATCTTAAACTAAAGGCAATTGGAACGATTCACTATATAATGACGTCATTTATAGCTGGGTAAAGACAATCAAATGACATTTATCCCTTCAATAAATGAAACAATTGGTCGCTCCTGGATAGCGACATCTAACAAGCATCTATTGCCTTTAGCCGTGATTAGGAACAATAACAAGGTCAACATTGAGAAAAGCACAAATTGATCGCTGTCAATGGGTGAACACGTTACAATAGCAATCCTAAATGGTTGGGAAATATCATTATTGAGCATTGATTAGTAACATTCAATAGCCGCCACAAATTTTTCACATCTCGAAGGGATTGCTATATAACTAAAACAAGTTGGTGGTGTGCAAATCCAACAATTTGTCTGACTAATTAAATTATTGACATTAGGAGCAGTCATGAAATCATTGGTTCGCTGGAGCGCAACATTGGGTTTAGTCGGAAGTACATTACTAGGAACAGTCTTTGCGGGAAATCTTCCAGTACTGGCACTGTCAGAACAGCAAATAAAAGATAAATTGGACTCAGTGCCTGTATATTTAGTTACTAATGACAAAGGCTTGCCACTTAGCCGTCCTCTACCCGAAAATCAAAATGGGCAAAAAGGTGCTGGTTCGGTAACAGGAGTCTATATGAGTCGGCAAGAGGCCCAAAAATTTATCACCGAACTGCGGAGTGCACAAGCCAAAGACCCGAAAATACAAGAAATGGTCAAAAGTCTACAGGTGACGGCAGTACCTTTGGGAGTAATTTATCAGCAATTACAACAAAGTAAAAACCAGCCAAACCGTCTTGTATTTGCTTTTAAACCTGTTGATCAGGAAATTAAAGGGGCAATGGACTTGCTGCGCCAAAGCGGTCAAAAGGTAGAGCAGTTCAAAAGTGTGCCTATTTTTGCTGTCAGATTTGCACCAGATCAAGGATATGTACCAATTAAAGTCAACTCTGACAACCAGCAAATGATTCCTTTGTTTTTAAGTAAGCAAGACGCGCAAGGTTTGTTGAACCAGGTGAAGCCCAAGTTTCCGAAAGCGGATATTCAGGTGATTGACGTAGATGGAGTAATTAAAACCTTGCAGGATAAAAATGATGCCTGGTTAAACCAAGTTGTTCTAGTGCCATCTCCAGAGTCTAGAGAATATATTAAGACATTGCCTAGAGATAACGCGCCTAAGGCTCCTGCTTCCAATCGCAACAATTCACAGCCTCAGAAACCCAAACGTTAAGGCATGGCAAATACACAGCCAAAAGTAGTTTCTGGGTTACAACTTTGGCAGTGGCGTCATCAGGCAATTCAAGCTGCGATCGCCACAGATGTTCCACCAGCAGAAGTCGATTGGCTTCTACAAGAAGTGGCTGGTTTAGACCGCTTGGCACTGCGATTAGAATCGTTCAAAAATTGGTCTCAAATTCACCTGAAATTGCCTTTAGAAGTTTTAGACCAATTGTGGCACAGGCGGTTAAACGACCACTTACCAGTGCAATACATTGCAGGAGTTACACCGTGGCGGAACTTTAAAATCGCCGTGTCGAGTGCAGTTTTGATTCCTAGACCAGAAACAGAATGCTTGATTGATTTAGCTGTAGCAGCAGCTATTAGTAGTCAGACCATCCCACCCTTACAGCAAGGACACTGGGCGGACTTGGGTACTGGTAGTGGCGCGATCGCTCTGGGACTAGCAGATGTCTTTCCAGAGTCTATAATTCACGCCGTTGATTACAGTTCAGAAGCTTTGGCGATCGCAGCGGCAAATGCCCAGAATTTGGGATTTGCCAAGCAGATTCGATTTTATCAAGGTTCGTGGTGGGAGCCATTGGCATCTCTCAAAGGACAGTTTAGTGGCATGATATCAAACCCGCCTTATATTCCCACCAGCACCTTACCTACCCTGCAACCAGAAGTAATGCTCTATGAACCACATCTCGCTTTGGATGGTGGTACTGATGGCTTAGATTGCATCCGCTATTTGATTGAAATCTCCCCCAGCTATTTGCGGCCAGGAGGGGTGTGGCTCATCGAGATGATGGCAGGGCAAGCGGATAGTGTGCAAGAAATGTTACACAGTCAAGGTAGCTATTACAACATTCAAATTCATTCTGATTTGGCTGGAATTGAACGTTTTGCCCTTGCTTATCTCAGTGTTGAGTGCTGAGTGCCCAGTTGTGAGGTATGAGTGGAGAAAGAAAGATAAATATTAATTCTTCACTCTGTAATCATGACACAAGTTTCCTTGGAAGTGCTGATAGCGGGGGCACGTGCTGGCTTATTAGTGAGCTTTCCTACAGATACTGTTCCCGCACTAGCAGTTATACCAGAAAAAGCAGCATTGATTTTTGCAGCCAAGCAGCGCAGTCAAGATAAACCTTTGATTTTGATGGCGGCTAGTGGGTCGGACTTATGGTCTTATGTCCAAGGAAGCGATCGCGAATATAGAATTTGGCAAGAATTAACAGATAAATATTGGCCGGGAGGGCTGACATTAGTTTTACCAGCGTCAGCCTCAGTACCAAAAGTAATGAATCCTAACGACCCAACAACAATTGGTATTAGAGTACCTGCAAGTGCGATTGCTCAAAATATTTTGCGGCAAACAGGCCCTCTTGCCACCACTAGTGCCAATTTTTCAGGTCAACCAGCTTTGCAGACAATGGCAGAAATTGAGGCTCAGTTTCCTGATATCCTGACTCTGGCAACCACAGAAACCCAGAAAGAAGTATCAAAAATCGGTGTACCTTCCACAGTCGCTAAATGGACGGGTACAAATTGGCAAATTTTGCGACAAGGTGCTGTAAAGTTAGGATTTTAGACTGAAATAAAAAATCGCTAGCTATAATGTTGTACTCCTAGTTTGAGTCTTTCAGTTTTGCAGCTCATATAGAGTTGCTTTGCCAAGATAGCTAAATTCCAGGCTTTTCTGTTCTACTTAAAACTACGTAAGAATTAGAAAAACTTTTAATTGCATCTAGAGACTGGAGCTAAACAGATAATGCGGATAATCGCGAACTAGATTTGACGCTGTTGTTGTCAAAGAATGAAGTTGATAACTGCCAAACTATGAATTGGAGCAACTGGGTATACTTAGGAGCAGGATTAGCACTGGGGATGAGTTTTCGCGGATTATTCGCACGCTCTTCAAATGCTGCACCAAACTCATCCCTAATAAAGTCAACAGAGCAACAAAATTGGTCAGAGATCGGGAAACGGATGCAGCAAATCCAGCTGGCATACCAAATGGCGCAGGAGATGGGCCAATTTAAGGCGGGTTTTTTAGCGCGGACTACCCATGAGTTGCGATCGCCTCTTAATAGTTTGATTGGCTTGCATCAGTTAATTTTGTCGGATTTGTGTGAAGATCCGGCTGAAGAGCGAGAATTTATTGCCCAAGCTCACGAAAAAGCATTGAAGTTACTCAAGCTAATCGATGAAATTCTCAGCATTGCTAGGGTAGAACATGGAACCAGCAAATTAGAGATTCAACCCCAATCGTTAGCTGAAGTTTTACAGGATGTTTATAAATTAACTTATCTGCTGGCGGCCAATCGGAATTATCCCTTGCAACTACTACCCCCAGATCCAGAGGTTTATGTTTTGGCAGACTCCCGTTGGCTACGCCAAGTATTGATCAATTTAGTAGACACTGCCATTGCTGAGATGGAAGAAGGTAGTATCTGTATTTCCACTAGCCTTTCGCCTACTAGTAATTTTGCACTTATTTGGCTGGATGTACCAGTTCATGCTCTACCCTGGAGTGAGTCTATAGATTTCATCAAATCGATAGATTTTATCAAGTCTGAAGACAAACCTCTTGTGACCGACAAGGAGAATCAGTCTCTCTCGCCAGGAATGAAATTATTGCTCAGTCAAACCCTATTGGAAGTGATGGGAGGAAAGCTGGAAATCGTGCCATTTTCCAGTGCTAAGGCTGTAACTGAATTTACTAGGCTGCAAGTGTCTATCCCCCTAGTGATTCCTGAAGCTGAATTTCCTCAGATGGAATATAACCAAGGTTAGATTGGTTATGTAGCACCATAGTGGTAGTCGTATTAGACTGGAAACCAATCTTTTCGTAGAATCCTTGTTGGTGAGTAGTCATCAGGTACACACGCTCAACCCGCCTCATGCGAGGATGGCTCAAAACGGTTTCTACTAATTTGGTTCCCAACCCAATACCACGATAGTCTGGGTGAATCACAACATCCCAAATCGTGGCACGATAGATGCCATCAGAAGTTGCTCTAGCAAAGCCAATAAGTTGCTCTCCATCGCATACAGAAATCACTGGATCGCTATTGGCAATAGCTATGCCCAAATCCTCAACACTACGTCCTTTTGCCCAGAAAGCTGAAATATTAAATAGCTCTTGCAGTTGGTAAAGGTCAATTTCAGATTTGCGTTCGCCTTTGGCGCAGCGGAGCTGTTCGCTAAATTGAATTTGAGGATAGTTCATGTACAACACCCAATTTTGGCAGTATCGTTCCTACCGTTAAGTCATATTTTGCTAGAGAGTGCCTGAGCTTGTATCTAAAGTTAGATATTAAAAAATTTAATCATTCATCTTTCTTTATCGCAAACCCACTTCCACAGAGGATGAGTAGGCCCCTGTTGGCGTATCCGACACACTTGTTTTTCTAAGCGTTGCTTGTCCTGTTGTGGTAGTCCGATAAGGATATTCCGACTTTGCCAAATTAAAGTAGCAACAGTCATACCAATACAAAAAGCCAAACCAAGGGTAGACAATGGATGATAGAAGAGTCCGTATCGCACCGCCACCCAAGTAAAGTATTGTTGCCATAAAGCAATTTCTGCCTGTAGATCCCACAAGCAAAGAGGCGCAATAGTGAGCCACAAACAACCTACAAATAACCACCTGCCATATACGGTAATATTGTGTAGCCTTTGTACTTGTTGGGCAAAATATGGGTCAGTCTTTGCAGTATTGTTACCATTGATTGACTGTTGTTCCGGTTGATCCATATGGGTTATACCAATTTTAGGCATTGCTGATCAAGAGTATAAATTTAGTCTCACCCAAAGGCGAGGCAGCACTGGTTTACCACTTCACCCGATCTGCGTGTCCTCTTCGTCAATTCAGCAACGCCTAATTTTAAATTTTGGATTTTAGATTTTGGATTGCTCATGCTTAGGCTGTTTTACAAATTTAAAACTATACAACCAATCGCAATTTTCGCAATTTGATGTTAGCAATTCAAAATTCACAATTTAAATTGCTTTAACCCCATGATGAAATAGAGGCAAGCTTAGGTATCGTGGGAACCAGCAGAGGTATCCATTGCCTCGGCATTCACTAGCACGGTAGATTTACCAGCACGTTCTCTCCACAGAGATAACAGAGTACTAGCTATAAAAATACTCGAATAAGCCCCCGCCGTGAAGCCAATAATTAAAGCTAAAGCAAAGTTTTTCAGTGTTTCTCCCCCAAAAAACAAGATAGCAAATAAGGGCAACATGGTTGTTAAGGTCGTATTGATCGACCGTCCCAAGGTTTGGTTCACCGCATCATCCACAATATCAGCTATCGGACGGTTGGGATTGGTTTTCAGGGTTTCTCGAATGCGATCGTAAATAACCACAGTATCGTTGACTGAAAACCCCGTAATCGTCAGTAGGGCTACGATAAAGAGGCTGTCTACTTCAGTACCTAGTACTAAACCCAAAATCGAAAAAATCCCTGCTGTGATCAAGACATCATGAAATAAAGCGACGATGGCAAATACTGCATAGTCCCACTGGAAGCGAAAAGCTAAGTAAATAATGATGCCTGCAAATGAAACAATCAGGGCAATCACACCAGAGGTAAACAACTCTCGTCCCAAGGTCGGCCCAACGGTGTCAATCTGGTTTTTTTCTTCGTCAAAAGCACCAATTTTTTCGCTTAAGGCACTTTGCAATTGAGTACGCTGTTCGCGATCTAAGGTTTTTGTGCGGATTAATATGCCATTTTCTGCGCCTGTGTCTTTGTCAGCGACAATTTGGATACTGCTATCGCCAAGTCCCTGTGTTCTTGCTACTTCCCGGACTACATTAATATCAATTGGCTTGTCGCAGTTACCAGGTTTGGTACAGTCCCGTTCTAGCTGTAATCTTGTACCACCGACAAAATCCAAACTAGGACGTAGGGGGGCTTTAATGTTGGGATTTTGCCAAGATATCACCATTGAGATGATACCAGCAAGGACTATAGCAGCAGAAATAGCCCACCAAAGCGATCGCGACTTGTTAATACTTAGTTTCATCGAGCCACCTCTGCCTTATTTGATGCTGGCAGGTTCGGACAGAAAAGTTCTGGTTTCCGTAGTGAAGAAATTGTAATTGCCAAAAACATGAAGGTGCGGCTACAGGTAAGGGCAGTAAACATACTCATAGCTACCCCCAAACCCAAAGTAAGGGCAAAGCCTTTCACCAAACCAGATCCCAGCCAAAATAATGCGATACAGGCAATCACTGTGGTGACGTTGCCATCTAGAATACTGGAAAAGGCGCGGTAAAAGCCAGATTCTACAGAACGATACAGGGTTTTGCCCGCTTGCAATTCCTCCCGTGTGCGTTCAAAAATCAGCACATTTGCATCCACTGCCATGCCAATACTGAGGATAAACCCGGCAATTCCTGGTAGGGTAAGCGTTACACCTAACAAAGCAAAGCTAGCCCAGGTCAGCAAAGCGTAGATTATTAACGCTAGATCGGCAATTAAGCCTGGTAGTCGATAATAAGCCACCATAAAGATTAATACTAAAATTAGACCACCAAGCCCAGCGTAGATACTGCTTTGAATGCTGTCTTTACCCAAAGTTGCCCCAACGGTGCGAATTTCGGCGATTTCTACTGGTACGGGTAATGCCCCACCACGTAGCTGCACACCTAAGTCATTAGCTTGTTGGGCTGTAAACCTACCTGTAATCACCGCAGCACCGCCAGTAATCCCAGTTGCAGCAAATTCTGGGGGTACGCTGGGAGCGCTAATGAGTTCATTGTCTAGAAAAACACCAATGCTGCGCCCGGTACCGGCAAGGTTTTTAGTGAGATTAGCAAAAAGTTCGCCACCCTTTTGATTAAAGCGAATGGCAACGTTCCAATTATTGCCGCTTTGAGTGGGTTCGCCGTAGGCATCTTGGAGAAATTGACCTGTCAGTGGCGGGTTTGTGCTTTCAAATAATTCCGCGATCGCTTCGTTATTCTTTTGCAACTCTTCTCGATTTTTCGCAATTGCCGCAGTATCCTTAGTCTTTCTTAACTCTTGTTGCTTGGCTTTCAGTTCGGCTCTTGAAGCTTGGAAAGCAAACAGCTGAGTTTCTGTACCAGGTTTTTGTGAACGGAATTCTAATTGCGCCGTACCCCCTAACACACGTTCTGCTTGCTCTGGATCGTTGACACCAGGTAGCTGCACTAAAATTTTGTCTGTGTTAGGCACTATTTGAATCACTGGCTCAGAAACGCCAAGACCGTTAATCCGGCCTTCAACGACTCTTTGCACAGCTACCAATTCGCGTTCGGTGATTTGCTTAATTTCCGGTGTTGTTTTCACCTGAATTGTAAGCTGTGAACCTCCTCGTAAGTCTAGCCCAAGGGGTATAGGAATTGTAAAAATCACCGTAATGGCGGCGATGATCAATACTAAAATCAACGCTAATAGCGATCGCTGTTTCTGCATACCATAACCATAACTCGCAACCGACAAAGGCTATAATAGCGCTCTTTTATAGAGTTATGAGTATCAGTTCTCAGTGAGGAGTGTTACTAGTAATGTGGCATGGGGCATTGGGCATGGGGGATGGGGGGACAACAAGCAAGAGTTAATCATGGTTCTTTCCCCTTGTCCCCTTGTCTCCCCTGCACAAGCTGCTCTCCTGCTTTTTCCCAGTCCCCAATCCCTTAACTTAAACTCGCAAAGCCACCATTTTTTCCACAGCTTCTACTATTTGCTCTGGTTGAACAATTGTTAGTCGCTCTAGATTACCGTTGTAAGGTGTCGGAATATCTTGGGACGAAAGCCGCAGTACTGGTGCATCCAATTCATCAAACAAGCGATCGTTAATTGAGGCGATAACTTCTGCTCCAATACCAGCAGTTCGCATAGCTTCTTCCACCACAATCACGCGATGGGTCTTGCGGATGGAGGCCCCAATAGTATCAAAGTCTAATGGCTTGAGCGATATCAGGTCAATTACTTCTGGATCGTAACCTTGTTTTTCTAAAGTTTTCACAGCTTGTAGCACATGATGGCGCATCCGTGAGTAAGTAAGGATTGTCACATCTTTACCACGACGTACTACTTCTGCTTTATCCAAAGGCAGTAAATACTCTTCTTCTGGTAGGTCTTCTTTCAAGTTGTAAAGCAGTACGTGTTCAAAAAACAGCACTGGGTTATCATCGCGGATAGCAGACTTTAGCAGTCCTTTAGCATTTCTGGGTGTGGAGCAGGCAACAATTTTTAAACCAGGAACAGCTTGGAAGTATGTTTCTAGCCGCTGAGAATGTTCTGCCCCTAGCTGTCTGCCTACACCACCAGGGCCCCGAATTACCATAGGAATTTTAAAATTACCGCCGGAAGTATAGCGTAGCATCCCCGCGTTGTTCGATATTTGGTTAAAGGCAAGCAGCAAAAAGCCCATGTTCATGCCTTCAATAATCGGACGTAAACCCGTCATCGCTGCTCCCACTGCTAGACCAGTAAAGCTATTTTCAGCGATGGGGGTGTCGAGAACTCGGAGATCGCCATACTTTTTGTAAAGGTCTTTGGTCACTTTGTAGGAACCACCATAGTGTCCTACGTCTTCACCAAGAACGAATACACTGGGATCACGCGCCATTTCTTCATCAATGGCTTCACGGAGGGCGTTGAAGAAAAGAGTTTCTGCCATTTAGACCTTTAGTACAATTTATTGTTTTAGAATCTTATCGCGCCGCCGCAGCAAATACCGTGAGCGATCGCACTAGTTGGAGATTGAGTTGCTTTTAAAATCCTGCTTTCCACATCTGTTGTTAATATTTCATTGATTGCCATCCACGCAAAGGCTGAGTACTAAATCGGCAAAGACTGAAAATTACAGACCGATTATGGAAAAGCCATTTAAGTAAATAAGGTAACCTGATTGCTTCTTTATGCATCAAATCGCAAAAAGTAATTACAGAGATTGACATTCCTCGGAGTCAAGCGCTGCTACTGCGGTAACTTTCAAGGGCAATCTATCATTTTATCGATTTTACAAGTCTTGATGCATCAGACGCACAATAAAAGGCAACCCCAACCTGATCTAACATTTCATCAGCTACAAACTGGCGAATCAGCTACCTGAGTTACTGGATTGTCTGGAAAGCGTTTGGGTCTTCCTGGCTTGCGTTTATGCCGCTGATTAATTGACTTTTCGCTTGCTGCTGCCAATTCTTCAGGTGTACATTTGAACAGACGCAAAGCATCTAAATATTTTTTTGGTGTCATTGTGGGTTCAGTACGCCCCGCTTCCCAGTTGCGAACACTGGTTTCACTGATTGCAAGCCTGAAGGCAACCTCTGCACGGCTAAGTCCCGCACGCTCTCTCAGGACTTGCATATCCATATTCCATGCTCCCCTAGAAAAGTTTAGAATTCGTTTATTAAATCAATTGACATAAACAGCCAATTGAAAAAATTTATTATCTATCTTCTTTTATAAGCGATCGCCGCCACCTCTGGCAAACGAGGGAACTTTTTATTTCTGTATTATTTCGTAAACAATCTACTATTAAAATTCGATATTTATGTGTCTACTTATGCTGAATTATTACTTATTTCAGCCTTTACCTATGTAAATACTCTAGCACATTAGCTTATTCAAGAAAAATTTTTTGTGACATTTTTACTATAAGAAATCATTGTAATTTTTTTCGGTGTTTTCTGGAATAAATTGTTTAAGTTAAGTAGTTACTTATTAACCAGAATTGTACGAAAAATTATTAATTTTTCATAGAAGCAGATATATAGATTAATTAATCTTATTAAGTTGATTAATCTGTGTATCATTATGTCTCAATTAAGCTTCTATTAGTTCGTATGTCTAATTTACCACTGTTTACCTTTAATTATTCAGGGAATTATTTTGATGAATAAATTTATATTTATCCTGGGAACTTTGGTTATAGGAACAATGATGTCTGCTACCAAAGCTGATGCCCAAAATTGGTCAAATACTGGACAATTAACATCACTTTTAGTACAAGTTAACCCCAATGATGCTAACACTTACAGCAGTAGAGGTAATGACCGTCTAATGTTTGGAGACCTCAAAGGAGCAATTGAAGATTACACTCAATCTTTGCGTATTAATCCTAACAATGCTAATGTTTACAATAACCGTGGTGGTGTGCGTACACAGTTAGGGGATTTTAAAGGAGCAATTGAAGATTTCAACCAATCTATACGTATTGCTCCTAACTCTAGCCCAGCCTACTACAATCGAGGTCATGCCCGTATCAGATTGGGAGATTTTAAAGGAGCAATTGAAGATTTCAACCAATCTATACGTAATGATCCTAACGATTTTATGAGCTACTACAGTCGCGGATCAGCTCATCTCAAGGCAGGAGACGTAAAAGGGGCAATTGAGGATTACAGCCAGATTATACGTCTGAAGCCTCATGATATTACGGCTTATCAAAACCGCGGTGCTGCCCGTACCAAGTTGGGAGATTTGAAAGGCGCAGTTGAGGATTATAGTCAAATCTTACGCCTTAATCCTAATGATGTTATTGCTTATTACAATCGAGGTGCTACCCGTACCAAGTTGGGAGATTTGAAAGGGGCGATCGAGGATTATAGTCAAATCATGCGAATTAATCCTCAAGATACCAAAGCCTATTACTACCGAGGGATAACCCGTGCAGATTTGGGAGATAAGCGAGGCGCAATTGCCGATTTACAGCAGGCAGCTAAACTCTATCGAAAACAAGGAAAAATCAGCGATTCTCAACGTGTTCTCGACAAGATTAAGCTGATAAGTAGTAAGTGAAAATTGATATTTACTCAAACAATAATCTCACGCTCAGACACCAAGACACTAAAATTAAGTTTGCGCCTTTGCACCTGTGCGTGAGATTTTTTGGTAAATAATCACTCGTTAATTTTGTAGCTTATCGTAACCAACGTGCCGCGTCTTTGGCATGGTAGGTCAAAATCAAGTCCGCACCCGCACGCTTAAAGCCAGTTAGAGTTTCCATGACTACACGCTCTTCATCAATCCAGCCGTTGAGGGCAGCAGCTTTCACCATAGAATACTCACCAGAAACATTGTAAGCAGCCACGGGGAGGTTACTAGCTTCTTTGACACGCCAGATAATGTCCATGTATGCCAAGGCTGGCTTCACCATGAGCATATCAGCACCTTCAGCGATATCGAGTTCTATTTCTTTAATCGCTTCACGAGCGTTACCTGGATCCATTTGGTAAGTTCGGCGATCGCCAAATTGCGGTGTTGAGTCTGCTGCATCTCGAAATGGGCCATAATAGGCTGAAGCATACTTAGCAGCATAAGACAAAATCGGTGTATCTTGGAATCCCGCTTCATCCAACCCTGCACGAATTGCCTGCACAAAGCCATCCATCATCCCCGAAGGTGCAATGATATCAGCACCAGCTTTGGCTTGTGATACTGCCGTTTTTTTGAGTAATTCTAGAGTTGGGTCATTTAAAACCCGTCCTGTTAAATCCCCGACTTGTAAATAACCGCAGTGTCCATGACTTGTGTACTCACACAAACAAGTATCAGCGATTACAATCAAATCTGGTAATGCTTCCTTCACCGCAGTTGCTGCTTTTTGCACAATACCGCAATCATGCCAAGCACCAGTGGCATCTACATCTTTATCTGCGGGGATACCAAACAGAATGATCGCGGGAATTCCTAAATCGTAAACTTCTTTTGCCTCTTCAACAATTTTGTCTACCGAAAGTTGGTAAACTCCGGGCATAGATTTTACTTCATTAGCAATTCCCTCGCCTGGTACCGCAAACAGAGGGTAAATCAAATCATTCGTTGATAAAACAGTTTCACGCACCATCCGGCGCAGTTGGGGATGGGTTCGCAGACGGCGGGGGCGATGAGTTGGAAACATAAACTTTTATAAAGAATTACAACACAATGGACACAACACAAAGCGTCACAACAGTAAGGTAAAACCTTGCTCTGGTAGGACAGACTACCAACAGTGCTTAACTGTCCTTTGCCCTACTGTTGATGAAGCTGTAGGGCAATTTTGTATTTTACAGCTTGCCTGACATCTCTTTAACAAACGGCAAAAAAACTATATTAAAAAATTTTATAACTTATTCAGTAAGTTAGCTAATAAGTAAAGGGTAGAGGATGTTTCTTAACTAATCACTTCTTAAGTTTTCCTAACTCATTTTGACTTATCAATTACTATCATTTGTACTAAAAGATTTGGTAAATTAAGAGATAACACAATAATTTATTTAGGTTGCTAACTAACTGAGCTATTGGTCAAATAATTAGTCTCCACAGGGGTAAATCTCTATCTTAGCTAGTTGTAAATAGCAAACCCACAGCTAGCCTAAGCAATGCTTTAACAATTAATTTATCAAGCCATAGATTAAAGTAGTAATTAATATTTTTGGCTTTTTTTGTGCTAAAAATTCATTAATTACAAAATATAGGGTAATAGGTAAGTCTAGAGACACAAGCTTAAAGTTAATAAAAATGGCTTGATGCGATAAAGCAGATAAAAGTATTGGCTTGTCTGTGCCCTGCATTCCTGCTTGCCATTACTTTGACGTAGCTTAGTGATATTACGACTCTATCATGTCCATCGTTGTCTTAAGATTAAAAGACTCGCTAAAGTAGGAAAAAATTAAGTTAACTTAATTAACAAGCAAACAAATACACTTATGTCAATTGAACTTGAGTCAGATCTTCATAAAGCAGTTGAACTTCGCCGCAATTTTGCAATTATTTCTCACCCCGATGCTGGTAAAACGACACTAACAGAAAAGCTACTTTTATACGGAGGGGCAATTCACGAAGCTGGGGCAGTAAAGGCACGACGGGCGCAGCGTAAGGCGACCTCCGACTGGATGGCAATGGAACAACAAAGAGGTATTTCTATTACATCTACAGTCTTGCAATTTGAATACCGTGGCTGTCAAATAAATTTGTTAGATACGCCAGGACACCAAGATTTTAGTGAAGATACTTATCGTACTCTCGCCGCAGCAGATAACGCTGTGATGCTAATTGATGCGGCAAAAGGCTTGGAGCCTCAAACAAGGAAGTTATTTGAAGTTTGTAAGCTACGGGGAATTCCAATTTTCACATTTGTTAACAAACTCGACCGTCCGGGAAGGGAACCTTTAGAGTTGTTGGACGAAATTGAGCAAGAATTGGGATTGCAGACCTATGCCGTAAATTGGCCGATTGGGATGGGCGATCGCTTTAAAGGTGTATTTGACCGCGACAAACAACAAATTCACCTGTTTGAACGTAGCGCCCACGGTAGCAAGGAAGCCAGAGACACGATAGTCAATTTAGGTGATGCCAGAATTGAGGAACTGCTAGAACAGGATCTCTACTACCAACTAAAAACCGATTTAGAACTATTAGAAGGTGTAGGCCCGGAACTAGATTTGCAGTTAGTACATCAAGGAAAAATGACGCCAGTGTTCTTCGGTAGCGCTATGACCAACTTTGGCGTTGAGCTATTCCTGAAGTACTTCCTCGATTATGCTCTCAAACCAGGTAATCATAACAGCAGTGTTGGTGAAGTTCCCCCGACTTACCCGGAGTTTTCTGGGTTTGTTTTCAAACTCCAGGCAAACATGGACCCAAAACATCGCGATCGCGTGGCTTTTATCCGGGTCTGCACTGGTAAGTTTGAAAAAGATATGACAGTCAATCATGCTCGTACCGGAAAAATTGTCCGCCTGTCTCGTCCGCAAAAGCTCTTTGCTCAAGAGCGAGAATCGATTGATGTCGCTTATCCTGGCGATGTGATCGGTTTGAACAATCCTGGAGTTTTTGCTATAGGCGATACAATTTACACTGGGCAAAAACTGGAATATGAAGGAATTCCTTATTTTTCGCCAGAATTGTTTGCTACTCTTCGGAATCCCAACCCCTCAAAGTTTAAGCAATTCCAAAAGGGCATTTCAGAACTGCGGGAAGAAGGTGCAGTACAAATTATGTACTCCACTGATGAAGCCAAACGCGATCCAATTCTGGCGGCGGTGGGTCAGTTGCAGTTCGAGGTGGTGCAGTTTCGCCTACAAAATGAGTATGGCGTGGAAACCATACTTGAACTCTTGCCTTATAGCGTCGCCCGTTGGGTTGATGGCGGTTGGGAAGCTTTGAATCAGGTGGGACGTTTATTTAACACCACCACAGTCAAAGATAATATGGGACGCCCAGTATTGCTTTTCCGCAATGAATGGAATTGCCAACAGTTAGAGGGAGATCATCCAGAATTGAAATTAAGCGCGATCGCCCCAGTATATTCCCTGCAACAACCAGTGGAAGGATAATTTAGGACGCGGTTGATTTTCAGGGTATCTCAATCAAGCGCTTGCGCGCAAACGTGAATCAGTTAAGAGATTGGAGTGCTAGATTTATATGCCTTCACACGCCGAATCGTCTTTGGAGGCTGGTTTAGTCGCCCTCAAACAGGGAAATTACCAAGCAGCGATCGCTCAACTAGAGCCTATTGCTAGCAGTCAGAAAAGTGGAACTGCTAGCTTACAAGCTCAGGTTGGTTTAGTGATGGCTTATGCACGCATTGGCCGACTTTCAAAAGCGATCGCCCTGTGTCAAAATCTCCTTGAGAGTTCTAATCCACAAGTGAAAGAGTGGGCAGAACGCGCTCTTGAACACTTGAAAAAACGCCACAAACCTAAAAACACATCATCAAAAAATTCTGCAACTGGATTTGTTGCTTTTGATAATTCCAGCTCAAATGGTGTACAATCTACTGCTTCATCAAAACAGCAATCAAAAGATGTAATGGTCGAAGGTACAAGCTCTGGTACTTCGTCCATACCAGCAGGTGAGTTTAAAAATAGATATGTAGAAACGGCATCTACTTTTTCAGCCAATAGTTTCATTAGCTCTACAGAAGACCGCCCACAAGCTAAACCAGTCAGTATTTATTGGCGGCACGCAGGACGGGCTAAGGTATGGCAACCCCTGCATAAGTTTAATTTAATACCTTTACGGCTATTGTCAGCGGGAACATTCATCGCCTTATTTTGGGTGATGCGGGAAATGCTCAAATTAGCAATGGGCTTAATTAACTATATTTTAGTCAAGCTTCCATACTTAGAACCATTGCAATTTTTATATCGTGATCCTAGCCCGGTTTTGCTCGTGGTAATGATTATTGCAATGGCATTGTCACCGTGGTTGCTGGATTGGTTACTGACAAAATTTTATGGTCAACGAGAGTTTTCCAAAGATGTGTTAAATGGCTACAGCCGTGAAGCAATCAGGGTAATACAACGTTCTTGCCAACAGCGAGGTTGGCAGTTACCTAAACTGCGGATTTTGCCAATAGCTGCACCAATTGCTCTGACCTACGGGAATCTAGCCCGTAATGCGCGAATTGTGGTAAGTCAGGGCTTATTAGAACATCTGGCAGATGATGAAATTGCCATTATATATGCCACGCAATTAGGACATATTGTTCATCGGGATTTTGTAGTCATGTCTCTGGTAATCCTGGTGACAATGATTTTTCACAGGCTATATCAGCAAATTTCAGAGTGGGGAGACAGGATCTCAAAAGGATTTTGGCGTTGGCCAGCTACAATTTTGGCTAGTTTCGCTTATGGAATTTGGTGTTTGCTGACTGGAACAGCTTTGTGTTTATCGAAGTTACGGCTTTATTATAGCGATCGCCTAGCAGCTGAAATTACTGGTAACCCCAATGCTCTAACTCGTGCCTTGCTCAAAATTGCCATTGGTGTTGCCCATGATATTCAAAAACAAGAACACATCAGTTGGCAATTAGAAAGCTTAAATCTGCTTGCGCCTGTCAGCTATCAGCAAAGCATTTCTTTAGGTAGTATTGCTGGTCATGTTTCTTTTGAATCTCTATTGCTGTGGGACAATTTCAATCCCTACCGCCGTTGGTTCACAATCAATAATACTCATCCTTTAATTGGCGATCGCATCCAACGCCTATGTAAAATAGCCCGTCACTGGCATTTGCAACCTGAACTACATCTTGTCAATGAACAATCTTCAACAGGTAAGCATCAGACATTTCTCTTACAAATAGCTCCTTGGTTGGGCATTCCCTTAGGTTTGTTGTTTGCGAGTTTAATCTGGCTAATTTGGCAAATTGCATTCGCAAGCAGACTTTTAAACCTGAAGTGGATATATGAAGATTTGTCCTTCGTTACGGGTTGCCTACTGATTGGTTTTAGTATCGGTATCGTGATCCGGATGAATTCTTTCTTTCCCGATATTCAACCTGCAACTGTGCAAACTAATGAGCGATTACCCAACCTCTTAGCCAACCCATCTGCTATCCCCATCGATAGCATTAATGTCTGTCTTGCAGGTAAGCTATTAGGTCGTCAGGGTATCAGCAACAGCCTCTCACAAGACTTAATTCTACAATCTAATATCGGCTTAGTAAAATTGCACCATATTCCCTGGCTGGGACAATCAGTTAATCCTCAAGATTTAATTGGTCGGCATGTTACTGTCACAGGTTGGTTCCGGCGGGGGGCAACTCCCTGGATCGACATCCAAACTTTACAAACTCAGAATGGTAAAACCATTACTAGCTCTCATCCAATTTGGTCTACTATTTTGGCAGTTGTAGCGCAAGCTTGGGGAGCATACATTTTCCTCAGAGGTTAGTTAGTAGTTAAAAGTTGGACTTGTAGACCATTAATTTTTGACTATGCCAAACTTAATGTAAAGAAAAGTTGCAGATTTTCTCTGCTAATGTTACATTTATTTACAAAAGACATCTTAATCAACATAACTCAGCATATAGCTTGGTTATAAATCGCTGGCACTTGCGCCAATCTATCCTTTTATTTTCCCAACACAGCAGTAAATCGACCAGCCACTGGCTGGTTTTTGTTTCCAAATATCCCCTGTTGAGAAAAAAATGTATTTTATGCTACTATTCAATCACACTACATGTCAGAAATGTATGCGCTGAACTAGCTACGTAGAAAATACCATGATAATGTAAGGAATGGTGTTTTATTCTGCGAACGGGGTTATAGAAAAAGACGTTTGCTGTGGCAGACAGTAAGCCATTAAATTTACAACTCTTAAAATTAAGGTGGTATTTAATTGAGCGTCGTGTGCGCTTTTGTATTAAACAAGCTTGATCCCAACGAAAAACTGTATTGTATAGGTTGACAGTTTGGATTAAAAAAATTGGTTTATGGCATATTTGGTCAATAGCATCTATTTAAAAGCCAAAGCCAAGTGATTGTTTTCCCGCCTTGCCATGTTCATTCAACTCTGGAGGTATAGTTCATGTCCGTTCGCCTATATATAGGCAATTTGCCAAAAGAAGAAGTAGATCGTCAAGAACTGCAAGCAATTTTTGCAGCCGAAGGTGATGCTGTCACGACTAAACTAATTAAAGACCGGAAAACTGGCAAATGCCGCGGCTTCGGTTTTCTCACGGTCAATAATGATGAACAAGCAGATCAAATTATTGAAAAGTATAATGGTCACTTGTTCAAAGACACTGCCATTAAGCTAGAAAAGGCATTGCCTCGCACTAAAGGTGAGGAAAGTGAAGACCAAGCACCCAAAGCTGCCCAAAATCCCAGCAGCAACCCTGCTCCTAACACAAATAAAGAAAGTAATCGCCGCGAAAAAGGCTCTAAGAAACCTCGGCGCGGTGGTAGCGGTAGTAGTGGACGCGAAAGCACCACAACATCTGACTCAGACGCTATTCGTCCAGATCCCCGTTGGGCTTCTGAATTAGAAAAGCTAAAGCAGATGCTAGCCGCACAAGCGACCAATTAATCTCCCAGAGAGAGCGATTAAAAATTAAAAATCAAAATTTTTTCGATTTTTAATTTTTAATTGTCCAGTGCATTTAAGGTACTTAGTTTAAGGATACTTACAGAAATGAGTATAAATGTGACCGCAACTTTGAGGTAGAATATAGTTGCTGCTAAATTTGTCTGTGCAAATTAGATTGCATTTTGGCTGTAGCTATACACGCTACTCAGACGAAGTTTCTGCATCAGTCTGAAATATAGATGCCATTAGCTTCTGTACAGAAAAATTATATGTGATACGCGCGTAGAATGTGCGATTAAGCTGAATTCTACAGCTAAAACTATATTAGACGGTTGACTATATTTTGCCGATAGTTGCGTTCACACTTGTTCAACTACACGGGGCTTTTCTAAACCTTCCAGAGTTAGAACCGCGATGGTAAGCGCAAATTAGAATTTTTTAGCTGGAAAATGGTCTGTTGTTTAGTTTCGCTTTAATAGAACTTACGCACTCGCAACAAGAATCAAGACTTTGCGTTCGCGCAGCGTGCCCGAAGGGCTTAGGACTTATGCTTCCCTACGGTCGCAATGACGAAATTACGTTATTAGTGCGTAAGTCCTGTTTAACTAAAGACTGTTTTATCTAAGCCTTGTTGTAAATTGCATTAAGGTTTGATAAAAATAACCCCCTAGAGTCAAAACATCACACAACAAAGTGAGATTCAGGGGGTTTTAAGTTTGAGATTTTTAACTTAATACGGTCCAATTCGTAATTCGTAATTGAAAAAGCCAGAATTAATTTGAAACCAAGTTGCAATCAAAAGTAGCAACTGTCATTGCGAGCGAAACAAAGTGGAGCGAAGCAATCTCCGCTAACGAAAGATTACTAGAACAGAACGCAACTTGGTATGAGTTTCCACACTTTAGATCTGTAGCCTGTTTTGGAGAATCGGTATCAGTTAACAATAGCGTCACTCTATCAGGGTGCTTCTAATATCTAGATCGAGTTAGCTGGATTTTAATTAAAATAAATTTATGCTCAAACAGGGTATTTTAAAATAGTGATTATTCTAAATTAGAAATAAATAGTACGATGCTGTAGTTACACAATAACAGCAAAAAAGAGGCTTTGAATCTATATATCTATCAGGTTATATATGTAGTAAGGTGTAATTAATTAAGGTTTTATCTATCAAAAGCATTAGATATAAATATAGCAAAATATATAAAAAAACGAAATAAAAATAATAAATACAGAGCCAATAAGGTTATTTCTGGTAGTAGATGCGGAAATATATTTGAGATATTAAATTGAAAGAAAGTTTAATTTAATCTTCTTAAATCTTTTCGGTAAAAGTATTAGGCGCAAACTTGGTTCTGCCTGAGACTTTTTAATAATCAACAACACATAAACTATGAACGCTACCAGTGAAAAACGCATCGCTTTGGTTTCGGTTCACGGAGATCCGGCGATTGAAATAGGACAAGAAGAAGCTGGAGGACAAAACGTTTACGTCCGCCAAGTTGGTGAAGCACTAGCCAAGCTAGGATGGCAAGTTGATATGTTTAGCCGCAAGGTAAGTGCTGACCAAGAAACGATTGTTCAACATAGTAGTCACTGCCGAACAATTCGTTTAACAGCGGGCCCTGTGGAGTTTGTACCACGAGATAATGGTTTTAAATATTTGCCAGAATTTGTGGAGGAATTGCTCAAGTTCCAAGTAGAAAATAAAATTACCTATCCGATAGTTCATACCAACTATTGGCTCTCTAGCTGGGTAGGAATGCAGTTAAAGACAATCCAAAGAAGTAAATTAGTTCATACATATCATTCTTTAGGAGCAGTCAAGTACCGGGCAATAGATACAATTCCTCCAATTGCAACCAAGCGCTTAGAAGTGGAAAAACAGGTACTGGAGATAGCAGAACGGATTGTAGCGACGAGTCCGCAAGAAAAGCAGCACATGCGATCGCTCGTTTCCAAAAAAGGCAATATTGATATTATTCCTTGCGGTACAGATATTCAAAACTTTGGTTCGGTTGATCGACAGGCAGCGCGGGCTAAGTTAGGAATTGATCCTGAAGCCAAAGTTATATTATACGTAGGACGTTTTGACCCACGCAAAGGTATAGAGACTTTAGTACGTGCAGTGCAACAGTCAAAATTGCGTGAGTCTCAAAAGCTTCACTTAATTATTGGTGGTGGTAGCACCCCAGGTAATAGCGATGGTATCGAGCGCGATCGCATCGAAGCAATTGTCAACGAATTGGGCATGAGTGATTTTACTACCTTACCCGGTCGTCTCAGCCAGACAATCCTGCCCAATTACTATGCTGCTGCTGATGTTTGCGTTGTTCCCAGTCACTACGAACCCTTTGGGCTTGTAGCGATCGAGGCAATGGCGAGTGGTACGCCAGTGGTAGCAAGTGATGTTGGCGGGCTTCAGTTTACCGTGGTTTCCGAACAAACTGGTTTATTAGTACCACCACAAAATGTACCTGCCTTTACAAATGCCATCGACCGCATTCTGATGAACCCAGAGTGGCGGGATGAATTGGGTAAAGCAGGTAGAAAGCGCGTCACCGAGAAATTTAGTTGGGAGGGCGTAGCATCTCAGCTGAATAAACTCTACACCCAACTGTTGGCGAAACCTGTAGCACAGCCATTGGTCAAACCCTTAGTAAAACCTTTAGTAAAATCAGTGGAGCAACCTCTGGCACAACCTACCAAAAAACCAGCGTTACTTAGCTAACCAGGCTCTACGCTTTTTGGTAATTAGTTAACTCATCCCACGGCTTTATATGTACGCGTAGTGTTCTCTAAGGGTAAAGGAGATAACGTTATATTCTAGCTGTGGGATGAGCTAATTAGTATTTCCAAATCAAATACAGAATTTTTAGGATAAAAAACCGCAACAGAGATATGTCTATCCTTTTTGGCACTATACTTAGCATCGACGTTTGAATGCCAACGGCTAAGTATAGTGCAACCAGTTGACTTTACCACTCTTACAGCTGCTTGTAGCGAATTACGCGCTAACTGGCTACCATCACGAACAGAACAAGTTTATCAGCGCGATCGCCATACTATTTCTGTGGCATTACGTACCCTCAAACAGCGGGGTTGGCTAGAGATATCTTGGCATCCCCAAGCTGCCCACATTTGTATTGGCGAGCCGCCACCACGAACACCAGATACTTTCACTTTCAGCCAGCAACTAATACACCAATTAGGTGGTTTAGCACTGATCGCAATTGAGGCGATCGCTCCTTGGGAGCGTGTCGTTGATTTGCAATTTGCCCGTCGTCCCGGAGAAAGCGCTCTCTATCACCTCTACGGGGAAATTATGGGCAAATACAGCAACGTTATCCTCACCGATGCTAATAACTTGATTATCACTGCTGCCCATCAAGTCAGCCAGCAACAATCTAGTGTCCGTCCCATCCAAACCGGACAATTTTATGAAACACCACCCAAACTGACTGGCCCGGTTCCTAGTTTGAGTGAATCTCAAGAACGTTGGCAAGAACGGGTAAGCTTAGTGCCAGGAGCAATCAAGCGTCAGTTGCTCAAAAGTTATAGCGGCTTGAGTGCAGCACTGGTAGAGTCAATGGTGCAATCAGCAAACATAGCGCCAGAAACCAACACCGATTCTCTTACCCCTGAAGATTGGCAAAGACTGTTCGCGCATTGGCAAGAATGGTTACAAGCTTTGAAAGATGAAGAATTTCAGCCAGCTTGGACTAAACAAGGATACACCGTACTTGGTTGGGGTGCAGTTACGCCAGCAAAAGACATCCAAGAGTTACTCAACCGCTACTACACCGATCAGCTCAATGAACAGTTATTTTCACAACTCCGGCATCAACTAAGTCAAAAGCTAAATAATATTTTGGCAAAATTACGGCTTAAGGCTAATACTTTTAAAGAACGCTTGCAGCAATCAGATCGCGCTGATGAGTATCGCCAAAAAGCTGATTTATTGATGGCTCACCTGCAAAATTGGGAACCGGGGATGAAGGAAATTACCCTTCCTGATTTTGAAACTGGCTTACCATTAGCGATCGCCCTTCAGCCAGATAAAAATGCGGTGCAAAATGCCCAAAACCTTTACAAGCAACACCAAAAGCTCAAACGCGCTCGTGCAGCTGTAGAACCGCTACTGTTGGAAGTGAATGCTGAAGTTGAATATTTGGAGCAAGTAGAAGCTGCAATTACTCAGATAGACAAATACCAAACAGCAGAAGATTTGCAAGCTTTAGAAGAAATCCGTGATGAACTAATTGGGCAACGGTATTTAGAAGATCCAGAATACCGCAGCCGTAGTACCAATGAACCTACTGGCAGTAACTTTCACCGTTACCGCACCCCTAGTGGTTTTGAAGTATTAATTGGTCGCAATAATCGCCAGAATGACCAATTGACCTTTCGTGTAGCTGGGGATTATGACCTATGGTTCCACGCTCAAGAAATACCAGGGAGCCATGTGTTACTACGTTTAGAGCCGGGTGCTGTTCCCGAAGAAAATGATTTGCAATTTGTTGCAAATCTTGCCTCTTACTACAGCCGTGCGCGTCAGAGTGACCAAGTTCCAGTAGTTTATACTCAGCCTAAGCACGTCTACAAACCCAAGGGAGCCAAACCAGGAATTGCTATTTACAAGCAAGAGCGCATTCTCTGGGGACAACCGCAATCGATAGCCAACGTGTCTTAAGCAAGTTTACCCACCAAATCAAAGATTATGGTCGTGGGGCGGGGAAATATGGCAGAATTTGGGAAGGCTTTTTTGCTCCTAATACCGTTTCACCTTAAGGTTGATACATTTGGCAAGCTATGGAAGCGGCGGAGGCTAGGGGAGTGAATTGTATCAAGATTTTCGTGAAATGGTATTACATGGTCTTTTTATTGTAAACTCAATACTCAATCTGCTTCACTAGCCAATAGTTACTATCCATCTCCCAAGCTGCTTATCCTCCTCACAATACGTGAATTATGCTGGAAGATAGAAGTTTATAACCTTTATTAGTATATTTTTTTGGTAAATCTTTACAAAAAAACTGTGTTGGCTGTTACAATCTTGTTAAGAAAAGTTGCCCGTTGCATTTTGGGAACGAGCAATTTGGTTTTTACTCTATTGAGAAGACAACGCGAAAAACATTTTTCAGACCAGCTGTGGGAGGCTGGTCGTTTTTTTTTATAGCTATACCAGCTCGCTCTGATAAAGCATATTTTCCTTCAGTCAATTATCACAAAGAAATTATGGTGAGCGTATGAGTTAGCATCTTTAAACTCAACTTAGTATCAGCACAGTTTTTATTGCCTAGTGAGAGGAAGCTTTCTAGCGCGTTTTATAAATATTTGTTGTAAAGCTGGCGCATTGCAAGGGATAAGCAAAATTATTGACTTGCTAGAAATACTAATTAGTAAAACTTTTTCAGTATTTTCTACGTATCCTAAGTTATATTTCTGTTACATTTGCTATAAACGTTATTTCTATTTCTTCTAATTGGTTCTGTGAATAGTGGATTTCACTTAATTATTATCTAATACACTAAGTTATTAATACATAGTTTATAGTTAAACTACATATAAACACTTAAGCAATATCGCGGTAAATAATAGGTTTTAATCCTATGTTAAACAAAATACGTCAAGCACTTGTTATAATTACTCGCTAAGATAAAAATAGACACAAAGTTCATTCGGCATAAGACAATCAACTTAGCAAAAACGCTGGGTTTTGATTTTAATATCAACCGAAAAAAGATGCAAAGCATGGCCTTGCATCTTTTATTGCAACTCTAAAAATTAGAAACTGAATGTAGTTCTGAGAGTACCAATCACAACGTCATCGTTTTGATCGTTGTGATCTGGTGCTGTCAACCAGATAACTCCTGGGGTAATCGTGATATTGTCACTTAGTTTGTGCTGATAGAAAGCTTCGATGTGATACGAAGTGCTTTGGTCTCTATCAAGTCCATTGATGCTGGAACTTGTAACCTTAGGTTCCATTCCTACGATGATGCCACCTAAGTTACCTGTTTGGCCCAAGTCAGGAAATCCTAAAGTGACAGCCCAGTTCCAAATATCCACACTTCCGCGGTTAATTATGTCTCCTGCTGTAGATAGGTTACGAGTGTTGGTATAACCTACCCAACCACCAAGAACTATTTTCTCACTAAGGCCGAAGGATGCTTGTATACCGTAGGAATTACTCGAAGTAGGTACAAGAACAGCTTCTTCACTTCCTGTCAAATCTTGCACAACTCCTCCCAGAAATGAGCCAACGTTTGCTCCATTGCTACCAGTAGCCAATTCCTGATTGTAGGCGTTGATGTAGGTGAAACCAACAGTAAAGCGATCGCTTGGTTTAAAGGTTAACTGTGCTAGTGCGCCATATCCACCATTGAATAAACCATTGCTAGCAGAAGGATCATTAGCTGAATTTGCCAAATATCCTAAACTCAATGCCAATTGATCACTAAAATTGTAGTTCACTCCCAACCCTGCACCATCCATCTGATAATAAATTGGGTTGCGAGTACCAAAAGTGGACAAAGCACCAAAACTACCATCCCCGTCAAAGAGATTTACCGTATCAGTAATGTCATCTGCTGCACCAGCATTGGCAATAGCGATCACTTCTATTTTTTCACCAACAGGAAATTGGTAATATAGTGCATCGATAAAAGCCTCAGTTGTACCATCTTCCCCAGCAAAGAAAAGATTGCCCTCCGGTGTACCAATATTGGGGGAAAGAATATTATTAACTTGGATTCTGGTAAAGAGCGTATCTTCGCCCGTAAAGCTGGTAACTAATTCAACACGCGCCCGCGCTCCAAGAGTTGTATTCTGATCTGTAATTTCTCCACCGTTGACTTGGTTACCTGATAAAACATCGCTGACTACGGCGACAACTTCTCCTTGTAGTTTGGTAGTGGTAGAAAATTGATTCGCCTCCAACTCAGCAGTCTTGGATTCCAATGCATCTGTACGACCTCGTAACGTCGCCAGTTCTGCTGCAAAATTTTCTTGCAGCTTTTGCAGCCCTGCTAAATCTTCTTTTGTGACTAAATCAGCCGTACCCGTAGCGATGATTTCGTTGATTCGATCAAGACAAGCATTCAAACCAGCAGCAAACTCATACCGTGTGAGCGCCCGATTACCCCGAAAAGTACTATTGGGATATCCTGCAATACAACCGTAACGTTCTACTAACGCTTGCAATGCTTGGAATGCCCAATCTGTAGACTGCACGTCCGACAGTTGAGATACTGAGGTAACTTGAGACATTACCTGTTCTTGGCTAGTATTCTCAATGCCTTTTTCTATATCTGCTATAATTTGCGGTTGGCTGATTTCTAAATTGCTTTGTATTTCCCCTGCAACTGCAACAGTACTCAAAAATAGCATGGCGCTACCAACTGCTGGCATAGCAAGCAGAAATTTCCATACTTTGTGCATTTTTTTCCTCACACCTATTGACTGTGAATAGCTGTACTGAGCTGCTCTGAGAACAGTCATTATTAAAAACTATTCTCAAAATATTATCAGGAGCCGATATTCTTTTCTCACAAGATTAAGTCAGGAATTTATGATGAATTAAGTAAGGTATAAATTGCAGCGCATGGTACTTTATTGAAAAATTTTGATGTAATTCGTTACACACTAATTGCGTGAGAATGAGAATTATTATAATATAAAATTAGAATCAGTCTCATTGTCAAGAGAGTATTTGACAATGAGACTTTGTACAAAAAGTACTTATACAAAAGGTGAGGAAACGAGAAAAGTAAATTCTCTTTTTTCAACATCCTCATTACCTTTTGCCTGACTTCTTACTGAAGTCTAAGGCAGAGGTAGCAATTTTTGTGGAGGGGGAAACACTGTGCTTGGAACTCATATAGAAGCTAAAACAGGCAGACGAGGAAGTGGTATTCTGCCTCTAATTGCTCTGGTCATATTATCAATTGCTGGTTGTAACCAATCGAATACTAATCAGAAAGCAGCTTCCGAAGTGTTGCCGAGTTCAGGAAAAACCAAAATAGTAACTACATTTTTACCTGTATATTGGTTTACGAAAGCGGTAGCTGGAGATCAGGCAGATGTAGAAATTTTAGTGCCACCAGGTACGGAGGTACACGAGTATCAAGCAAAGCCAGAAAACGTCAGGGCGATCGCTACCGCCAATGTATTAGTCAAAAACGGTTTGGGTTTAGAGAAATTTCTTGAAGAAACCATCAAAAATGCCCAAAATTCCAAATTGACTCAAATTGATGCCAGTGCAGGTATTAAACCTTTGGGAGAAATTTCACCCGTTGTAAATACTGCGACAGAGGAAAAAAACCACAATCACGAACATACTGAGGGTAATCCTCACGTTTGGCTAGATCCAGTTTTGGCAAAACAGCAAGTAATAAATATTCGGGATGGTTTAATTGCTGCCGATCCTAAAAATAAAGCTACCTATGAAGCCAATGCTGCAACTTATATCAAAGAATTGGAAAACTTACATAATGAATTTCAGCAGAACTTACAAAATAATCCTAACTGCACATTTATTACCTTTCATGATGCCTACCCATACCTAGCCCAACGCTATAAGCTCAAGCAAGTAGCAGTAGTAGAAATTCCCGAAGATCAACTATCGCCATCAGATGTGCGAAATGTAGTCAATACAGTCAAAAAATATAAAGTTAAAGCCTTATTTAGTGAACCAGGAGTAGATAACAAATTACTTAAAAGTCTCTCCCAAGATTTGAATTTAAATTTACAAACATTAGATTCTTTAGAAACAGGCGATAAGAATCCGCAACATTATTTCAAAGCTATGAAAGACAATTTGCAAACTCTGACAACAGCTTGCCAGTAGATTATGATGCCAAAAGCAATGATTGATTTCTTAGCATTTGTTCAAAGGCAATTTCTAATTATTAATTAGTTAATGAATAAGCACCCATGACCAGTGACCAACCACAATTGACATCTCCCATTTTAAAAGTAGAAGGTTTAACCGTATATCAAGGCAGTTATTTAGCTCTTCGAGATGTCTCTTTTGAATTAATGCCAGGGACAGATACAGCCATAGTTGGCCCTAATGGTGCGGGTAAAAGTACCCTGGTAAAAGCTGTCTTAGATTTGATTCCGCAATCTACAGGTAAAATTGAAATATTTGGTCGTCGAGTGACAAATTTGGGATATTTACGTCATTTATTAGGCTATATGCCGCAAAATTTCATCTTTGACCGTAGCTTTCCTATTTCTGTCAGCGATTTGGTAGGGCTAGGATGGGCAAGAATTCCCAAGCAACGCCAGCACAGGAGTTTCTTTCCCAAAAGTTTGTGGAGGAAAGATCGGGACAAATCAGCAGCAATAGCCCAAGCTTTACAGCGAACTGATGCTTATCATTTGCGCCATCAAGCTGTTGGGACTCTCAGTGGTGGTCAACTCAAACGCGTGTTGCTGGCTTACTGTTTAGTAACACCTCGAAAACTTTTGGTATTAGATGAAGCCTTTGCTGGGGTAGATGTGCAAGGTGCGGCAGATTTTTATGTCTTGCTTAACGAATTAAAACTACAGGAAGGTTGGACAATATTGCAGGTTTCCCATGATATTGATATGGTCAGCCGTCATTGCGATCGCGTCCTTTGTCTTAACCAAACTGTCGTTTGTACTGGTAAGCCAGAAATTGCCCTTTCACCACAAAATCTTTTAGCAACCTATGGGCCAGGATTTAGCCGCTACCAGCACCATCATTAATTCAAAATTCAAAATTTAAAATTCAAAATTAAAGATAGTTGGATTAGGGGACTGTTACCCCAACTCAACTGATGCTATGTGTTGTAGATGTAGGGGTCTTAAACCGTTTAATTTACGCTAATCAACAGTAAAGAATAATTGCTCTTATTGCTCATACTTCATCCTTTTCATCAAGGTGTTCCACAACAGCCTGATAAAGATGAAAAATATGGCTATCGTGGAGGTGATAAAACACGTGACGTCCTTGTTTACGATACCTTACCAAGCGCATTGCCCGTAGGTTTCGCAACTGATGCGAGACCGCAGATTCACTCATATCTAATAATGCTGCCAAATCACTAACACACAATTCTTTTTTAGCTAAAAATGAGAGAATTCGGAGACGGTTAGCATCTCCTAAAAAGCTAAAAAAATCTGCCATGCGCTGGGCTTTATCAATACTCAGAACTTCATTTGGGAGGGGTTCAATATCACTATCTATAGCCCAGTTAGGATTGTACTGAATCATTTTTGATCATAATTAAATTATTTACAAAAAAACTGACAAGTTTTGGTTGATATTTGGGTTAGGATTGCCAGACATTCTATGATAAATAAACATTATCTACTTTTAGCTTAAAAGCTAATAAGTTAAAAATATTACAGAATGATTTTTTTTACTGATTGCCAGATAAATTGGCTAGCTGTCACTGCTATTAATGACTTGGTGACATTGTTACAATTTCCCTTTATGCAGCGTGCGATCGCAGGTGCTGTATTGATGGGAATACTTGGCGGTTTGCTAGGTAGTTTCGTCACCTTGCGTCAGTTGTCTTTTTTTAGCCATGCTGTTGGTCATGCAGCATTAGTAGGAGTGGCTTTAGGTGTGCTGCTACAGTTAAATCCTACAGCGATGCTACTGCCATTTACCTTAGTTTTTGGTGTGATTGTCCTCTACTTTATCGATAAAACCGATTTAGCTAGCGATAGCGTACTCAGTATAGTTCTATCAGGAGCATTAGCGATCGGCGTCATTCTCACTAGCCTGATTAAGGGATATCGCGGCAACTTTATGGGAGTGCTATTTGGGGATATTCTGGCTATTGATGCCACAGATTTAATTTTGACGCTGCTTGTGCTTGTAGGCAGCAGTATATTCTTGTTGTCAACTCTACGGCAACAAATTTTGTTAACACTAAACGTAGATGTGGCACAGGTGCAAGGGATTCCAGTCCAATTGTATCGTTATGGGTTTGTAATATTGCTTTCATTAGCTGTTGCCGTGGCAATTAAGGCGGTTGGTGTTTTATTGGTAAACGCCTTTTTGGTCATTCCCGCTTCCACCGCAAAATTAATGAGTCACCATTTTACCCGCTTCCTGGTGTTATCCGTGATTTTTGGTTCTACCTGTAGCGTTGTTGGCATGATTATTTCGGGCCTTTTCAACATAGCCTCTGGCCCTAGTATCGTTCTTGTTCAGTTTCTAGTATTTATAGCTGTTTTCATCTGGATCAAGTTGATGATCAAAGTTGCGTAAAATTTTTTGCTTCAGGTACTTGCAATTTCATTCTAAGTTTGCTAAATTTATTAATCGTGGCAAAGAAATGCGCCCGCCGGGATAGCTCAGTTGGTAGAGCAGAGGACTGAAAATCCTCGTGTCACCAGTTCAAGTCTGGTTCCTGGCATTTAATTAAATATCTTGAAATCCAACGATTTCAAGATGTCTGTGCTTTGTAAGTACTGGCTTATAGAAAACGAATGTCTCAACTTTGAGATGATTTTTGGACATTTTTGCATACCTTTAGACACAAAATGGGTGTAAAACGGGTGTAAAAGAGCTAGAGCAGAGGAGTAATTACACCTTCTAAACCTATTTTCCCTAAAACTCGTACAGGGCGGACAGTTAAGAGTTCTATATCTATTCCCTAACTCTAATGACATCAGCTATTCGAGATTATCTTTTGAGACTCTGTGCATAGGCGTAGCAGTTAACAACTTTATTGACTGAAGTTTGATCGCCTGACCACTAGCGATAAAGGTGAGGGTCTACCGCTATCATTGAGTCAGAGTTAAGTCAGCAGTCTATTAGGACAATTCCTAAAAGCTGGCACTATGAAGGTAAACAATGGTAACGGTAGTTGTTGTTCTTAATACTTTGATTTCGCTAATGCTACTCTACGCGGCTTGGCGAATGCGGCAATTAAAACAGCAACTGAGGATAATAGCAGATACGTTGACTGCTTATGAACGCAGTAGCCATGCATTATTGTATCAAGCACCTGAAACAATTTATTTTGCCCAGCAGAATATTCATAATTTGCGGCAAGGAAACCAAAGCCTAGAGTTGCAAATCCAACAAGTGCAGCAAATTGTTAGCCTGCTGTTTTTAGGGCGGCAAGTCTGGCGGCGTTCTTTTCGGAGGCTAGGCTTCACATTTGGGAAAAAGGCAACAATAAAATAACATGAGAAATTAAGGCAACATTTCTGGCTAATAATTTGTCACTATAGGTTTAAGCAAATAAAATCGCTTGGATCTTGCAAGGGGAGAAAACCCACCTAAAATGGGTGTAAGGAGAGAAACAATATAAAAATGTCTAACAACCGTTCTGGAGTATTTATTGGCGGTTTAATGCTAGGGGCAACTATCGGTGCCTTGACCGGTTTGCTAGTCGCTCCACGCGCAGGGCGCGACACGCGTAAACTATTAAAAAAATCTGCCGATGCCCTACCAGAATTGGCGGAAGATTTATCAACAAGTGTACAGATCCAAGCAGACCGTCTCTCAGCCAACGCATTGCGAAACTGGGATGAAACTTTAGACCGACTGCGGGATGCGATCGCCGCTGGTATAGATGCCAGTCAGAGGGAAAGCCAAGTTTTGAAGCGACAAAACGCTGTTGAGACTCAAAGCGCAGCCTCTCAAAGCGTAGAGAACTCCGATTCTGTTTCCCAACGTTTAGAACGTTCATAGATAGCATAACCGTGATTGATCCCCTATTTTGGTTGGGACTATCCATACTCTTAGTTGCCATTAGTCTGACAGCTGTTTTAGTGGCAGCCATACCAGCTTTGCAGGAGTTGGCACGTGCTGCTCGGAGTGCAGAGAAGCTATTTGATACCCTCTCACGAGAGTTGCCACCTACTCTCAATGCCATTCGCACCACTGGCTTAGAAATCACTGACTTAACTGATGATGTCAGTGAAGGTGTCAAAAGCGCTGGTCAAGTTGTTAAACAAGTTGATCAAAGCTTAGATAATGCCAGAAAACAAGCCCAAAATATTCAAGTAGGCACACGCAGCGTCTTTGTGGGTGTAAAAGCTGCTTGGAAAACCTTTACTCGCCAAAAATCACCTAAGCGGGCACTTGAACGCCTACCAACAACTGAAAAATCACCGCTAACTTTGCGAGAAAGAGAAGCACTCAGACAGGAAAATCGCCGCACAAAATCAGAAGCCTATCGTACTAATGACGGTTACAGCGAAGCTGCTAACTGGGAGAAGAGTTTTGATGAACAAGACTTGCTATCCAAATCGACAGTTTCTGAAGATTGGACTGAGCAATAATAATCATTGCCCAGTAAGCAGTTATCAGTTTTTATGCTGTTTGCTGATTAGGGCAATTGAGTATGACAGATAAGAAAATTCACCGATATAAGGGACTGGGGATTAGCAGAAGCTGCTTTATTCCTGAGACTGTTAAACTAATAACCCTTAAACGCGCATCTCCTTGTCTCCTCATTTTTGCGTCCCTGTCTTACTTGGAACTGGGTAGTGGCTCTGCTCATGCATAAGGCTTAATTCCGCAGCTTGACTTAGATCCTTATAGATTTAATCCTTTAGATTAGAGTAAAGTAAACAAGTGTAAAGAAGTATCTTGTTTCTCATACTGTTTTAAAACAACTTGTTCACTTCTACCGTTAATACTTGTATAAGAACGTCCATGCAGTCTTGTTTTTGGCGACGAATCCTGGTATCTATTGCAGTATTTTTCTTGGCTGGATCAATTTGGGCGATGCACTCTCCCCCAGCACTTGCTTATGACAATCCTGAGCTATTACCCAAAATCTTTACCCCAGTTGTAGACTTAGCTAAGTCTCTCACTGACGTTCAAGAAGAAAGGCTAGTCGAAGAATTAGAGCAATTTGAAGCTGATACTGGCTGGAAACTCCGTGTATTGACTCAGTACGACCGTACACCAGGCCGGGCAGTTATAAATTACTGGAGTTTGGATGACAAAAGCATTCTGTTGGTTGCTGATTCTCGTGGTGGGAACATCCTCAGCTTTAGTGTTGGTGACGCAGTTTACCAACTTCTACCTCGGACTTTCTGGATAGAACTGCAAACTCGATTTGGGAATTTGTATTTTGTGCGAGAACAAGGTGAAGACCAAGCGATTCTCCAAGCTTTAAATTCAGTAAAAGGCTGCTTGTTGAAGGGTGGTTGCACTGTTGTTCCTGGATTGCCAAGAGAACAGTGGATTCTGACTTTAATTACCTCAATAGTTGGTGGAATTGTTTGTGGATTTGCTGCTCAACCCCGTAGCGAAGGACAAGTAATTGCTTGGCAATGGGCTTTAATTTTCTCCCCTTTGTGGGGGATTTTATTTCTTGCCTTTGGCATTGGCCCAGTAGTGACACGCACAAGTGACTGGTTACCGCTAGTTCGCAATATTTCCGGTTTTCTCATTGGTGCTTTAGTTGCCTACCTGTCTCCTGTGTTTAGTCGGCCTTCTTCTAGTGCTAAGTCCTGATTTTTAAATGTTGAGTTATGAGTTACGAGTTTTTACTTAACTTCTAACTCTTAACTCCTCACTCTCTGAAGCTGATAAGCTGAAAGCTGATATCTGAGAAGCTCAAGAATAATGGAATGGCACGTAACTGATGCCCAAAGTTTGGCAATTATTGATAGTGAAATTGGTGAGCATGTATTTTCACCTGCGGAATATGAGATCGTCCGGCGGGTGATCTACGCCACAGCCGACTTTGAGTATAAGTCTTTGATTCGCTTTTCTGAGCAGGCCTTGCAATCTGGAGCAGCAGCATTAGCGGCTCGTACTACTATTGTGGTGGATGTCCCGTTAGTACAAGTAGGTATTAGCTACGCTATTCAAAACACTTTTGCCAATCCGGTATATTGCAGCACTGAAACCTTAACCCGTCCCCAAAATGAAAAAACCGTGGCAGCATGGGGAATAGAAACTCTAGCCAAGCGTTATCCAGAAGGCATTTTTGTAGTCGGTCAAGCGCAAACAGCATTAACGGCACTAGTTAATTTGATTGAGGCTGAAGAAATTCGACCTGCTTTGATAATTGCCACCCCAGTGGGATTTATCAATGCGGATGCTGCAAAAGAACGCTTACAAGATTCTTTAGTTCCCCATATTACAATTGACAGCCGTAAAGGTAATGCGGTTGTAGCAGCTGCCATATTTGATGGACTAGTAGACTTGGCTTGGCAAGCTTACGGGAGAGAAGGGAATAAACAGACTTGAAAACAATAGAAAAGTAAGAATTAATATCTATCATCTTCCTCCTCTGCTCTTCTGCTCCTCTGCTCTTCTGAACGGCGACGCCGCCTTGGTCTGTCTTGTTGGCCTTCACGCAAGCGGCGACTGACTTCATTAAAGAAATCCTGTCTCACAAAGGGGTAATCGCTCACCCATAGATCACGACTGGGAATGTAGATATCACTGAATTCTTCAATGCTGCTTAAATCTGCGCGATCTGACATGACGATCATTTCGGCAATTTGACCACGAGCAATAACTTTATAAGCAGACCGTAATGGTGCTTCAAACTCAATGGTAAATCCTGTGTCGTCACCTATCTCTAAGTTAAGCCGTTTTTCTCGATTTTCTACAATTACTAAATCCCCTTTGTTGTTGACAGTTTCTTGTTTGCCAATTAACTGGTCTGTGATCCACCAATCCAATATTCGACCTCGGAAAAAGCCGCTGTACTTGTAACGGCGGCATTTTGAATTTCGTACACTGGCTTTAAACACTGGATACCACAGCCAGTAAAAAGCACCGACTATCCCCAGCACAAAGACTATCAGATCAAACTCAAACTTGAAAAAGACTTTGACAAGCAGAATCACAACTATGCTAACTACAGAAATTAATAGCCGTTGCAAAAAATTTGAAAACTTTCCCCAGTAGTACTTGTACTGGGGGCCAGTGGCAATCAAGGGGATGACTTGTTCAAATTTCTGGCGAGTCAATGGAACTAACATGAGTGCTGAGTAGTGAGTTTGCAGTTTAGAGGAGCTTTTCTAATCCATATACTAATGACTTTAACTGTAAGACTTTGCGAATTGCTAGTAGTACTCCTGGCATATAACAAGCGCGATCGCTCGTATCATGCCGTAAAGTATAAATTTGTCCTGCTGCGCCAAAAATTACTTCTTGATGGGCAATCAGCCCTGGTAACCGCACACTGTGAATTCTAATTCCTTCTTCTGCTAGGCTACCTCTTGCTCCTGCTAATTTCTCCGTCTCTTCTACAAGTGCAGGGTTAAAAGATTTACCTATTTCTGCTAGCATCTGTGCAGTTTGAATGGCTGTACCACTAGGAGCATCAGCTTTTTGATTATGATGCAGCTCAATAATTTCTACATGGTCAAAATATTGCGATGCTGCGATCGCTGCTTGTTGTAACAGTACCATGCCAATAGAGAAGTTAGGAATAATCAAACAGCCAGTGCTAGCTTTGTCGGCAAAGTCTGCCAAGTCTTGAATTTGTTCTAAGCTTAACCCTGTAGTGCCAACAACCGGACGAATTCCATAGGCGATCGCACTACGAATATTGTCATAAACTGAATCAGGATGGGTAAAGTCTACCATCACCCCTGGTGGCCCCTGTCTTTCGCCAGCCACATACCCTAGCATCGGTTCTAATTGATTGGTAATTGGTACTTCTAAAGGTTCGCTTAAACCTGCCAACTCTCCGGCATCTTTATCTTGATGTTCGGGACTGCTATCAATTGCACCCACTAGGTTTAAATCAGGTGCTTGTGCTACAGCTTTTACTACCTCGCGGCCCATTTTGCCAGCAGCACCGTTGATAATAACTGGGATAGGAGCTTGATTTGTCATAGATCGAGCAAAACTTTTTTAACTAACAAAGGAATTGTAAAGACTTTAGTGATCTGGTAGCTAGCTTCTCAAATCTCTTGTCAGCAATTTCCAGACTTTCGTTGCTTGCTAGATAGATTTTTCAACCTTGGCGCTGAGTTCAACAAAATTACTCAAACACTGGTGACCAAATATCTGCAACTACCACTTCCCAGCCAGGAAGTAAGTCTGGGAGAGTCAGCACATCACCATCTCGCAATATGATTTTTTCAGCAACACGGTAAACTTCCAGAGTTCGAGTTTTAGGGTCGATTAAAATGCCAATTTGACTACCCAGGCTGATAAATTCCTGAATTTTCTGGCGGAGTTTATCGAGCGAATCAGTTTTAGACTTAACCTCAACTACTAAGTCTGGAACTAATTCTGCATACTCCTCTGTGGAACGTTTGAGTCTCTCTGCTCTCACAAAAGATACATCTGGCGCACGTAAATCTGTGTTGGGTAATTTGAAACCAGCGCTAGAACCAGCTACGCGTCCCAACTGACGAGGCCTTACCCAATTCCTTAATAGTGCTGCAAACTCAGTTCCTACTTCTTCAGATTCATAACCGGAAGGACTCATGATCACTATATTCCCATCAACCAATTCCATGCGATAGTCAGGATAAGCTGCCTGCATTTTTTCTAGGTCTTTGACAGTAAGAGACATAATGCCTCCTGAAACATCTGAATTTATCTTGGCATTTCTCAGAACCTGTTTATACCCCTGTTAGCAGCCTCATCTTTCTGAAAAAGAAGGTGAGTACAGTTTCCTTGCGGGTGATGATATCTGCGCTGCCATCCATTCCGGCTTGCAAATTGCACTGACTGGCATCTGTCTTAAGGAACAAGGTCTGCGGTTGAATGGTTACTTCATAATGGGCGCGTGAAATAACTTGAGTTGTGGCTATTGCCTGATCAGACTGAGGTGCGATCGCATCGGGAGAAATCGTGATAACTCTGCCTGCAAGAGTGCCGTAATCAGGATAGGGGCAGCCTGATACTTTGATATTTACAGTTTGCCCAACTTCCACTCGCCCGATTTCCTGAACAGCTACAAATGCTTTCACAACTAGGGGTACGTCCTTTGGTGCTAGCTGGGCAACCACATCACCGAGTTGAACGAGTTGGTCGACGTTACGCAAGTTCAGTTGTTGAATTGTGCCATTTACCGAGGAGCGAATTACAGTATTGCCTAACTCTGTTTCGACTTGCTGGAGTTCTTGGCGATCGCGGGTTAGCTCATTCTGAAGCCTAGCTGTTTGTTGAATCAGTGCTTGCCGTTCTTTATTTAAAGTTGCCAAAGTCGATGCTCCGCGGGCACGTTCTTGGGCTATTCGCTCACCAGCGATATCTACTGATGCAGCACTGGGATTAAGTGCTGCCTGGGTACGTTGCAGGCGGGCAAGGGCAGCTTCCAACACTGCTGCTTTTTCACTAATCTGCAACTTGGTAATGGCTCCTGTATTAGCTAATTCTTGATAGCGGGCTAATTCCTCCTGTGCCAGTTGCGCTGCTGCTTTGGCTTCTCGCATCTCTGCTTGGGTTGTTAGCTGTCGCTGTTGATGTTGCCGTTGGTTGAGTTTGAGTTCTGCTGTTGCTGCGGCGATCGCACGCCCAATTACCTGTTTTTCGGCTGTCATTTGAGCTTGTAGTGCCTGTTTTTGCGCTTCGATTTGCTTCAATTGCCGTTGAGTTTCCCGGATACTGCTCAATAATTGAAGTTTCTGGCTTTGTAAACGAGAGTCATCCAAGGAGGCGATCGCCTCTCCTTGCTGCACTACTTGGTTTGCTTTCACGTGGAGCCGATTCACTTTTCCGGTTGCCGCTGCTTGGATAATTCGCAGTTCTCCCATTGGGCGGATGTTTACTGGAGCTTTGACTGTCGCCGGATACTTAAGCACTGCCGCTAAAGCAACAGCTGCACCGAAAATGGCAAGCATAGCCACACCACCGAGAGTTGCCCAATGTCCTACAGGCGGCAGAAACTCATTCGGCTGTACCGGACGCAACGCTTCCAGATTAACGGGAGAATAGTTCTGAGTGTTCAATGGCTTGCTAGAACTCATGTTTCAAAGCGCTAAAGTGCCGACTAGGTGAGATGAACAGTTATGAGTGCTGAACGATAGATTTATTACTCTATTGGCTCATAACTTAGAACTCAACACTGTCTTAGCACTAAGTTTATTTAAAGTCTCTTTGGTAGAGTAATATTGCTACGTAGCAAAAATAACCATCTTGTTCAAAATCAAGCAAAGGCTTTTGTCTCCTTGCACTAGTACTCGACCAACCCAAAATTATTAGGTGAGGCCAAGCTCTTTGAGCGGGGGTAGCAGGGGTAGCAGGGGGAGAAAGAGTGTTTAAATGTAACTTCTTGGCTTCCCCAGCCTCAAGAGCTTGCCAGACCACATTATTCTTTTGATCTTTTAAAGTTTAACCAGTTGTGCGTAAGCGGTGAGCAAGACACAGGAAACCGACCATCAGCTTTCAACATTTCCATGAAATATTCAGTCGTTCCCCAGCATAGTGAAGAAGACTGCGGTGCAGCTTGTCTCGCCACCGTTGCCAAATTCTATGGACGTACATTTGCAATCTCGCGGGTTCGAGAAGCAGTGGGAACTGGGCAGTTAGGGACAACACTGCTGGGGTTACGTCGAGGGGCTGAAACTTTAGGATTTAACGCCCGTCCTGTGAAGGCGACACCCTTGCTTATTGAGCGCCTCAACGAAATTCCCCTGCCTGCGATTATTCACTGGAAGGGCTACCACTGGGTCGTCCTGCACGGTCGCAAAGGCAAAAAGTACGTGATTGCAGATCCGGCAGTAGGAGTGCGCTATCTCAACCGTGAGGCGCTTACAGAGTCCTGGTCGAATGGGGTTATCCTGCTTTTGGTGCCAGATGAAAGTCGCTTTTACGAGCAAGCTAATGACCAAATTACTGGCTTTGGGCGCTTCTTACGGCGTATTTGGCACTATCGCCACTTGGTTGCAGAAGTTCTACCCCTGAATCTTGTGATTGGATTGCTTTCTCTGGCATTTCCCCTATTGATTCAGGTGTTAACCGATGATGTATTGGTAAGAAGGGATACAGAACTGTTAGTGACAGTGGCGATCGCAGTCTCTGTGATGATTGTCTTTAGTAGCCTACTTCGCCTGATCCAAGCGCACCTAGTAGTCCATTTTGCTCAACGCCTAGAGTTAGGATTGGCATTGGATTTTGGCCGTCAAATTTTGCAACTACCCCTAAGTTACTACGAAGCTCACCGCAGTGGCGAGATTGTGAGCCGCCTGCGGGACATTCGAGAAATTAATTTGCTGATTTCTCAAGTAGTCACCACTCTGCCTAGTGAGTTATTCATCGCTTTCGTATCTCTAGGGCTAATGCTGGTTTATAGTTGGCAGCTAACTGCCTGTGCGATCGCGGTATCTTTCCTCATGAGTATATCAACCCTACTCTTCCTGCCTACTTTACGACAAAAGACCCGCGATGTTTTAGTCATTGATACAGAAAACCAAGGACTTTTAGTTGAGACTTTCAAAGGAGCCTTAACCCTTAAAACCACTAATGCCTCACCTCAAGCTTGGGAAGAACTGCAAAGCCGCTTCGGTTCACTGGCAAATGTCACCTTCCAACTTTTACAGATCAGTATTGTCAATGGCGTGTTTTCTAACTTTGTTTCTGGGCTAGGTTCTTTAGCTGTCCTTTGTTTTGGCAGCCTTTTAGTAATTCGCCAAGAACTTTCTATCGGTCAACTACTGGCATTCAACGGCATGAACCGCAACTTTACAGCACTGATTAGTACCGTAATCAGCTTTGTTGACGAGTTCGCCCGTGCCCAAACTGCCATTCAACGCCTGAGCGATATCATCGACGCTACACCAGAGATTCCGAATAACGCTCCTCAAGATTGGGCAGAAATTCCTGCTGATGCTGACATCACCTGCAAGGAGATCAACTTTCATCACACTGGTCGAGTGGACTTGCTGCAAAACTTTTCTCTGACTATCCCTGGTGGCAAAGTGATAGCGCTGATTGGTAAGTCTGGTTGTGGCAAAAGTACCTTGGCAAAACTGATTGCCGGTCTTTACACACTACAATCTGGCAATATCCGCTTTGGCCATTACAATCAATCTGACCTGTCTTTAGGTTGCTTGCGTCAGCAGGTTGTCCTCATCCCTCAAGAACCGCACTTCTGGAGCCGTTCAATTATCGAAAACTTTCGTTTTAGCTACCCTCAGGTAACTTTAGAGCAAGTGGTAAATGCTTGTAAGATTGCTGGTGCTGACGATTTCATCAGCGAACTACCAGACAAATATCAGACTGTACTCGGAGAATTTGGTGCTAATCTCTCTGGAGGACAAAGGCAACGGTTAGCGATCGCACGAGCAATTGTCACTGATCCACCCGTGCTAATTTTGGATGAATCCACTGGCGCACTTGACCCAGTGACGGAAGCCGAGGTACTCGATAAATTACTGGCACATCGTCAAGATAAAACAACAATCATGATCAGTCATCGTCCTAGAGTCACTCAAAGAGCAAATTGGATTGTACTGTTAGATAAAGGCGAACTTAAACTAACAGGAACCCTAGAAGAGTTAAGTCAACTTCCGGGACAACATCTGGATTTTCTAAACCCTTAAATTACAGTTTTTTTGCGGTTGTTTGAGAATTTCCCTTCGTGTTCGGAACTCGCAATGTCGAGCTTTTTACTCAAAACTTCGTGTTCGGAACTCGCAATGTCGAGCTTT